>JAMFRN010000206.1 GCA_026224805.1 Nevskia soli | reverse complement strand
GCGAGGCCAATTGGTGAAACCATGTCCACATGGGAAGAATTATCGCCTATTCAATGGCATTCCGGAGCGCCCCGGCGGTAGCGAAGGGCAGCAAAGTCACAGTGAGTGCCAGCAAAGCGGCTAAAAAGTATAAGGGTGCGTCAAAAGGTAATCCGGAAGCGGCTGCCCGGACCGCGCCGCCGCCGAAAATCACCGCTGGCGTCATCAGCGGCAGCACCAGGATCGGCAGCAGGATGCCGGCGCGCTGCGCCCCCACCGTCAGCGCCGCGGCGAAGCCCCCGGTGAACATCAGGGTCGGCGTGCCCAGCAGCAGGCTCAGGGTCAACACCTTCACCGCCAGCGGCTCCAGCCCCAGGGCGATACCCAGGAAGGGCGCGGCCACCACCAGCGGCAGCGCGGTCAGCAGCCAGTGCGCGCCGAGCTTGGCCGCCACCAGCAGGGGTGCCGGGGCGTCGGCCAGCAGCAATTGCTCGAGGGTGCCGTCCTCCAGGTCGCCGCGGAAGATGCGCTCCACCCCGAGCAGGGCGGCCAGCAGGGCGCCGACCCAGACGATGGCCGGCGCGAACACTTTCAGCGCCGGGTCGTGGGCCTCGATGCCCAGGGGAAACAGCAGGGCGACGATGGCGTAGAACACCAGGGGCTGCGCCCACTCCGCCGGGCGCCGCGCCGCCAGCAGCAGCTCGCGCCGGAATATGGCAATCGCGGCGCTCAAGAGCGCAATTCCAGGGTGCGCACGCCGGCCACGCCCTGCGGCAAGGGCTGGTGGCTGGTGACCAGGGCGGCGCCGCCTTCGCGGCCATGCGCATCGAGCAGCTCGGCCAGCAGGTCGATGCCGGCATGGTCGAGCCCGGCCAGCGGCTCGTCGAGGAACCACCAGGGGCGCGGCAGCGCCAGCAAGCGCGCCAGGGCGGCGCGGCGGCGCTGGCCGGTGGAGAGGCTGCCGCAGGGACGGTGGCGCTGGGCCTTCAGGCCGACCCGCTGCAGGGCCTGCCCCACGTCCACCTCGGCGTGGCCGCTGAGGGCGCACCAGAAGCGCAGGTTTTCGTCCGGGCTGAGCGCCGGGTTGAGGGCGTTCTTGTGTCCCAGCCAGTGGCGGTGCTCTGCGTCCGGCTGGCCTTCGATGGTGCCGGTGGCCGGCGTGCGCAGCCCGCACAACACTTCCAGCAGGGAGGTCTTGCCGGCGCCGTTGCGGCCGCGGATGTGCAGGATCTCCCCCGCCGCCACGGCAAAGCCCAGGGCCTCGACCACATTGCGGTCGCCACGGGCGACGGCGAGGTTGCTGACTTGCAGGCTGGGGATGGGCATGAGAGGGCGCATTTTAGGGGATTGTCGGCTGTCCGTTAGTGCCTCGCGGCCGGCGACAGGTAAAATGATTTTTTACCGGCCAGCAGGCCGATTGGGAGCCGATCCGCTTGACCGCCCAACTGATTGACGGCAAGGCCGTTGCCGCCGAGGTGCAGACGCGCGTTCGCATTGCGGTCGAATCCCGCAGCGCCGCCGGCAAGCGCGCCCCCGCCCTCGCCACGGTGCTTGTCGGCGCCGATCCGGCTTCCGAAATCTATGTGCGCAACAAGCGCCGCAGCTGCGAGGCGGTGGGCATCCGCTCGGTGCCGCGCCACTACGAGGCGGACGTGAGCCAGGCCGAGCTGCTGGCCGAGATCGACCGCCTCAATGCCGACGAGGGCATCGACGGCATCCTGGTGCAGCTGCCGCTGCCCAAACACATCGACAGCACCCTGGTGATCGAGCGCATCCGCCCGGACAAGGATGTGGACGGCTTCCACCCGTACAACCTGGGCCGGCTGGCCCAACGCCTGCCTTCGCTGCGCCCATGCACGCCCTATGGCGTGATCGAGCTGCTCAAGTCCACTGGCGTGGACCTGCACGGCAAGCGCGCCCTGGTGGTCGGCGCCAGCAACCATGTCGGCCGGCCGATGGGGCTGGAGCTGCTGCTGGCCGGCTGCACCACCACCATCGCCCACCGCTTCACCCGCGAGCTGGACCAGGAAGTGGCGCGGGCGGAAGTGCTGGTAGTGGCCGTCGGCAAGCCCGGCTTCGTGCATGGCGACTGGGTCCGCCCCGGCGCCATCGTCATCGACATCGGCATCAACCGCCTGCCCGACGGCAAGCTGGCCGGCGATGTCGGCTTCGAGCTGGCGCGGCAGCGCGCGGCCTTCATCACGCCGGTACCGGGCGGTGTCGGCCCGATGACCGTGGCGATGCTGATGCAGAACACGCTGGAAGCGGCGCAGCTGCGGGAAAAGGGCTGAGAAGCCGCAACACCGGCTCTTTCGCTGCTGTCGATCAACCAGCGGGTACGTCGGCCGCGATGATCAAGCCCTTCAGCACATTGAGCGAGTTGTAGAGCACATAGTCGGTCTCGGCCAGGTTGGTGGTCGCTCCCGGTTGCGGATCGACCACGTTGGTGACCGTCTCGGCCGGCGCAGCCGGTTTCTCGCCAGCCTTCTTGCCCGGCTTCTCGTTCGCCAGGCTGCCTTTCAGATCCGCTTCGCGCACGCGCGCGACGGGCGGCTCGGCGGCGCTGACCTGCATCGGCAGGATGGCGATGTCGGGCTGGATGCCTTCGGCCTGGATGGAGCGGCCGCTCGGCGTGTAGTAGCGCGCAATGGTGAGGACCATGGCGCCGCCGGTCGGCAAGGGCGTGACGCTCTGCACCAGGCCCTTGCCGAAGGTGCCGCTGCCGACCAGAACCGCGCGCCGCTGGTCCTGCAGCGCGCCGGCGACGATCTCGGCTGCCGAGGCGGTGCCGCCATTGACCATCGCCACCAGCGGCCGGCCTTTCAGCAGATCGCCGGGCGTGGCGTCATATTCGTGATTGGCCCCGAGCGCGCGGCCGCGCTGCACCACGATCTCGCCCTTGTCGAGCAAGTCGTCGCTGACCTGCACCGCGGCGGTGACTACTCCGCCAGGATTGTTGCGCAGGTCGAGAATCAGGCCATGCAGGTTGCCGCCGGCCTGCTGCTGCAGCTTGCCCAGCTCGGCGGTGAACGAGTCGCCGGTATCGACGGCGAAATTGGTGATGCGCAGGTAACCGATGCCCGGCTCCAGCATGATCGAATGGACGCTGGCCACCTTGACGAACTCGCGCTTCAGTTCGAGCGCCAGGGGCTTGGCGGCTCCGACGTGGATCACACTCAGCTTGATCCTGGTGCCTTCGGCGCCGCGCATGCGATCGATCGCGTCATTGAGCTTGAGGCCGGTGACGGGTGCGTCGTCGATGCGGGTGATGACGTCGCCCGGGCGGATGCCGGCGGCCGAGGCTGGGGTATGGTCCATCGCCGAAACCACGCGCAGGAAGCCGTCGCGCATTTCAACCTCGATGCCGACCCCGGCGTACTCGCCGGAGATGTTGACGTTCCAGTCGGCGTATTCCTTCTTGTCGAGGTAGTGCGAATGCGGCTCCAGCCCGTCGATCATGCCGCGCAGGGCATTCTCCATCAGCTTGTCAGCCGGCACCGCGTCGACGTAACGCCTGCCGATCAGGTCCAGCGTCTGGGTGAACGAACGCAATTGCTCAAGCGGCAGCGGCTCGGCCGGGCCGTCCACACCGGCGGCACGCCGCGCCAGCGGCAGGCTCCCGCCAACCAGGGCGCCGCAAACCAGCGCCAGCACCAATCGTCTCGAAACAGTCATCGGAACGCCCCTGCATCGGATCTGGCGGCGCCCGGATTGGCGCCGTGACTTCAGAGTGACAGAACTTGCGTCGAGTCGCAGCATCGGCCGTCGCGGACCTCCCGTGAACCCCGGCCGCGGCCGCCCAATTGATCAGTAACAAATATTGTTGTGGCGTGACTCCAGCCGACTGTTTAGAGTTCCACACTAGGAGTTGACGAGGATATTTCAATTACCATGAATCGCACTTCCACCCCTGCGGCGGCCTCCCCTTTCTATACCGCGGATCATGAAACGTTCCGCGAGCAGGTGCGGCGTTTCGTCGACAAGGAAGTGGCGCCGCACATCGACCAGTGGGAAGCCGCCGGCGAGCTGCCGCGCGAGCTGCACCGCAAGGCGGCGCAGGCTGGCGTGCTCGGCGTGAGCTTTCCCGAGGCCTATGGCGGCATCGAAGTGCCGGACGCGTTCTATGGCGTGGTGCTGACTGAGGAGCTGGCCCGCGCCGGCTCCGGCGGCCTCATCGCCAGCCTGATGAGCCATGGCATCGCCAGCCCGCCGGTGATGCACGCCGGCACGTCGGAGCAGAAGGAGCGTTTCCTGGCGCCGGTGCTGGCCGGGGAGAAGATCGCGGCGCTGGCCATCACCGAGCCGGGCGGCGGCTCCGATGTGGCGAACCTGCGCACCTCGGCCCGGCGCGACGGCGAGCACTACATCGTCAACGGCTCCAAGACCTTCATCACCTCCGGCATGCGCGCCGACCTGCTGACCGTGGCGGTGCGCACCGGCGAGCCGGGTCTGGGCGGCGTGTCGCTGCTGGTGGTCGAGGCGGGCACGCCCGGCTTCACCCGCAGCAAACTCGACAAGATGGGCTGGTGGTGCTCGGACACCGCCACGCTGTACTTCGAGGACTGCCGGGTACCGGTGGCCAACCGCATCGGCCCGGAGAACGCCGGCTTCATGGCGATCATGCTCAACTTCAACAACGAGCGCATTATGCTGGCCTCGCAGGCTTGGGCGTTCGCCCGGGTCTGCTACGAGGAAGCGCTGGCCTATGCGCGCGAGCGGCAGACTTTCGGCAAGCCGCTGATCTCGCGCCAGGTGATCCGCCACAAGCTGGTGGACATGAAGATGCGCATCGACGCAGTGAAGGCGCAGCTCGACATTCTGTGCTGGCGCGTGTCGAACCGGCAGATGCCGGTGGCCGAGGTGTGCCTGCTGAAGAACCTGGCCACGGCCATGCTGGAGGAAGTCGCCGGCGAGGCGGTGCAGATTTTCGGCGGCGCCGGCTACCTGCGCGGCGCCAAGGTGGAGCGCATCTTCCGCGAGACCAAGGTGCTGTCCATCGGTGGCGGCGCTTCCGAGATCATGAAGGATCTTGCCGCGCGGCAACTCGGCTATTAAGGAGCCGCGCCGATTCAGTACTCATGCAACCAGCAGGTAAAGTCCGAAAATACCTGAACATTTTTTGGCTGTTGGGCCGAACCAACCCCAAAAATGTTACTCTAAGCCGGTATCCGAGCAGGATCAGCTCGGTGTTGAACTCTTGAGTACAGGCAGGAACGCCGAGCATTTGGTAGCAACATTAAGGTTTATCGCGGACGGGAATTAGCTGGTGTGGTCCGCGCAAACGTTATTGCTGTGTCCATTGCAATGGAGAGCATATGACAAGAATAATCTTGCAGGCTGTTGGCAGCATGGCTTCAACGGACGCGTCGGCGCTCTCGCCCCACTTCATACGCGTTTCCAATCCCCGAACATTTTTCACCCGGTGCAAACCCTTTGTAAGGAAGCCGTGGTGAAATTCCGCGTTGTTGTTGCAAGGAGCTGTAGCGTTGCAGACACCGTGCGCCGATGCCCCCGGTAAGCGGAGTGTTTCTTTTCTAACAATACTCAGGAGCAAGTCATGAAGCAATTCAAGCGTCATCCTCTGCGTCTAGCGGTAGCGGCGGCGTTCCTCGCCTCCACTCCGCTGATGGCGCATGCCGGTGATGGGCCATACGTCGGCGTCGAAGGTGGCGCCAATTTCCAAAGTCCGCAGAACCTCCTGCAGACCGGAGACAGCTTTAAGTTCAAGACGGGCTGGGCTGCCGGACTGGTTGGCGGTTATTCCTTCGCCGACGGCTTCCGCCCGGAACTGGAACTGGATTATCGCCGCAATGATCTGAAGAGCGATGCCTATGGCTTCAGCGACTCGGGCCACGAGACCGCCGCCACCGCCATGGGCAATCTGTGGTACGACTTCAAGGCTCCGCAAGGCTTCTTCAGCGTGGTGCATCCCTACCTGGGTGGCGGTGTCGGCGGCGTTCGCTTCGCCGACCGCGGCATCGACATCAGCGGCGCTGATATCAACAACGACTTCAAGACCAAGTTCGGTTATCAGGGCGGCGCCGGCGTCGGCTTCGACCTGACCCCGCACATAACCATGTCGGTCGACTACCGCTATCTCGAGAGCAACCGCGCCAAATTCGATACCGGCCCGGCCGGCACGGTCGAGGCGCGTTACCGCGCGCAGACGGCGATGCTCGGCGTGCGTTATTCCTTCGGCGAAGAGCCGGTGGCTCCCCCGCCCCCGCCGCCCCCGCCGCCGCCGCCGCCGCCTCCTCCGCCCCCGCCGCCGCCCCCGGTTTGCAACCCGCCGGCTGGCTTCAAGGTTGATGCCAACTGCCACATCATCGAGCAGTCGGTCATCATTCGTGCGGTGGACTTCGAGTTCAACAAGGCACAGCTCACCGTGCCGGCCCAGCAGACTCTGGATGGAGTCGCCAGCGCGCTGGCAGCGGAGCCGAACCTGAACGTCGAGATCCAGGGCCACACCGACTCGATCGGCTCGGCGGCGTACAACCTGAAGCTGTCGCAGAAGCGTGCGGAATCGGTCAGGGCCTACCTGATCAGCAAGGGCGTCAACGGCGCCGAGCTGACGGCGCATGGCTTCGGCAAGACCAAGCCGATCGCCAGCAACGACACCGCCGAGGGTCGTGCGCAGAACCGTCGCGTCGAGTTCGAAGTAACCAACGCTCCGGCTCACGTCAAGGTGCTGAATGAAGGCGCAACCGCCGCCTCCACCGACGCCGCGCTGCAGGGTCCGCAGCCGACGACGGTGAAGAAGCACCACCACAAGAAGGCACCGGCCGCTACACCGGCCCAGCCGCCGCAGTAAAGTCAGCCGGACCGGGCCGCAAGGCCCGGTCCCATTGAGCAGTACTTAGGCGCCGGAGGAAACTCCGGCGCCTTTTTATTTAGGGCTGCCCTTTATTCAGGAACGGTACAACGAAGCGCACGCCGCAATGGCGATGTGCGTGCCAGTCGCCGGCCTTATGCGGCCGGCTTGATCTGCACCAGCAATTGCCGCCCTTTCACCTGAAGGCCGGCCTCGACACTCACCGCTTCAACCGTTCCCGCCATCGGCGCGGCGAGCTGGAATTCCATTTTCATCGCCTCCAGCACCACCAGGGTCTGCCCCTTCTCCACCGCATCGCCCGGCTTGACGTGCACCGCGACGATCTTGCCGTCGCTGTGGGCGAGGATGCGCCCGTCCGATCCGGCCAGCGCCGTCTGCGCCGGCGCGTAAGTGCGATCGACAAAACACTCGATGGCGCCGGCGGCATCGAGCCACAGCGCATCCTCGTCGCGGGCGTAGCGCGCCAGGCCCTGCACCCCGGCGGCCAGATAGCGGAATTCACCGGCGGCGGTGGCGATCACTTCAAGCTCCGCGGCCTTGCCGTCGAGCTGCGTTTTGAAGACGCGGCCATCATGGGCGCTGACTTCCAGATCGTATTCATGTTGCTGCCACTTCAGCTTGAAATCGGAAGGGGTGTCATGCGAGCTGTGCCAGCCGATCATCTCCACCGCCAGGCCGTGCTCGCCGGCAAGCCGGCGGGCATCGTCCAGATACAGCGCCACGGCGGCCAGCAGCACCTGCTGCAATGCCGGCATGGCGGCGGCAATTTTTTCCTGTGGGAAATACCTGCCGACAAACGCCGTGCTGAAATCGCCGGACGCGAATGCCCCGGTGGCCAGCACCGCGCGCAGGTAGTCGCGATTGGAAATCACGCCGAGCAGCACGGTGCCGTCCAGAGCCTTGAGCAGCCGCGCCCGCGCCGTCTCGCGATCCTCGCCCCAGGCGATGATCTTGGCCTGCATCGAGTCGTAGTACGGGCTGATGCTCTTGCCGCTTTCCAGATAGGTATCGACGCGCACGCCCTCGCCGGCCGGCACGCTCCAGCGCAGCACCTTGCCGGTCTGCGGCAGGTAGTTCTGGCGCGGGTCCTCGGCGCAGAGACGCACCTCGATGGCATGGCCGAAACGGTTGTCGAGCACTTCTTCCTGCTGCAGCGGCAAGGTCTCGCCCTGCGCCACGCGCAGCTGCCAGTCCACCAGGTCGACGCCATAGACCAGTTCGGTCACCGGATGCTCGACCTGCAGCCGCGTGTTCATCTCCAGGAAATAGAACTGCTTGTCCCGGCCCAGCAGGAATTCCACCGTGCCGGCGCCGACGTAGTTCACCGCCTTGGCCGCGGCCACCGCCGCCGCGCCCATCTTCAGGCGCAGGGCGTCGTCCACCGCCGGGCTGGGCGCTTCCTCCACCACCTTCTGGTTGCGGCGCTGGATCGAGCAATCGCGCTCGCCCAGGTGAATGACGTTGCCATGGCGGTCGCCGAACACCTGGATCTCGACATGGCGCGCATCCACCACCGCCTTCTCGATCAGCAGCTGACCGCTGCCGAAGGCATTGCTCGCCTCGGACCGCGCCGAGCGGATGTTTTCCAGCAGCGCCGCTTCCTCGTGCACCAGGCGCATGCCGCGGCCGCCGCCGCCGGCAGCGGCCTTGACCATCACCGGCAAGCCGGCCTTGAGCGATTCGGCCTTCAGCGTTTCGTCGGACTGGTCGTCACCCTGGTAGCCGGGCACGCAGGGCACGCCGGCCGCGATCATGCGGATCTTGGACGCACTCTTGTTGCCCATCGCCTCGATCGAAGCCGGGTCCGGCCCGATGAAGATCAGGCCGGCATCCTGCACCGCCCGGGCGAAGTCGGCGCGCTCGGACAGGAAGCCATACCCCGGATGAATTGCCTGCGCCCCGGCAGTCTTCGCCGCGGCGATGATGTGCTCGATGACCAGGTAGGAATCCTTGGCCGGCGCCGGGCCGATGCGCACCGCCTCGTCGGCCTCGCGCACATGCAGCGCGTCGCGATCGGCGTCGCTGTAGACGGCGACGGTCTTGTAGCCCTGCTGCCTGGCGCCGCGGATCACACGGACCGCGATCTCGCCGCGATTGGCAACCAGGACCTTGGTGAAACGATGCTTGGGAATGCTCATTGTTCGATTGCCTTGTGTTCGCTCAGCCAGTCCTGTGCGGAACGCTCAAAAAAAGCGAGCGGCCCGTAGACGGCATAAGCGGGATGCGGAAAGCCTCGTTCGCCTTGGCGGTGCAGCCCCGCCTTGAGCAGCACCTGCTGCGAAGCCAGATTTGGTAGATCGGCGATGGCGACGATGGACGGCAACTCAAGTTGCGTATAGCCATAGCGCAGCAGCGCCACACTCATCTCGGTGGCATAGCCCCGTCCCCAGTAGCGAGGGAACAGGCGGTAGCCCACCTGGATCAGGTTCTCGCCCTGGATGTGATTGAGCAGATGGAAGCCGATGCACTCGCCGTTGTCGCGCAGCAGGGTTGCCCACACCCCCAGACCCGGATTAGCCTGGTAGTAGTCGAGGATGCGCCCTTCCAGCATGGCGCGTGTCTGCTGCGGCGTATTGATGCCGCCGAGGTAACGCATCACTTCGGGATCCGCGTTGAGTTCGGTCAGCAGCGGCAGATCGGCCAGCGTGAAGCGGCGCAGCAGTAGCCGCTGGCTGGCCAGGCCATCGCCGGCGTCCCCCACTGCGGCCTCGTTCACGATGCCCATCTCGGAGGGCGCTTTTGGATGAAGGCAGTGATGCCTTCCGGTGCCTCGCTGCCACGCACGGCGACGGCAAATTTGGCCGCCGCATCGTCCAGCACCGCGTCCATGTCGAGGCGTCCGGCGTTGAGCACGATTTCCTTGGTCATGGCATTGGCCAGCGGCGCGCAGCCGAGAATCTGCTTGAGGGTGGCGCCGAGCTTTGCCTGCATGTCCGCCTCGTCGGCGAAGGTCTCATGCACCAGGCCCAGGCGCAGCGCCTCCGCCCCCTTGAACTGGGCGCCGGTCAGGCACAGCTTGCGCGCCTGGGTCAGGCCGATGCGCTCGACGATGAACGGGGCGATCTGCGCCGGCGGCAACCCGCGTGTAGTCTCCGGCACGCCGAATTTCGCATCTACATGGGCCAGCGCGATGTCGGAGACGCAAGCCAGGCCGAAGCCGCCGGCCAGCACCGCTCCTTCCAGCACCGCCACCACCACCTGCGGCGCCTGGCCGACCTTGCGCAGCATGTGGCCGAAGGCACGCGAGAACAGCACCACAGGATCGGGCTGGCCCGGCTCGGCAGGCTTGAGGCCGCCGGCCATCATTTCCTTCAGGTCACCGCCGGCGCAGAAATGCCCGCCGGCGCCGCGCATGACGATGGCGCGCACTTGGCGCGCCTCGCGCACCGCGTCGAACACCGCATTGATCTCTTCGACCATGCCGCGGTTCATGGCGTTGCGGGATTCGGGGCGGTTGAGGGTGAGGTGCAGCACGCCGCCGTCGAGGGAGAGAAGGAGATTTTTGGTTTCCGGAAGAGTCATCGCAGCCCTCTATTCAAAACGTCATTCCCGCGAAGGCGGGAATCCAGTTTTTACACCGTAATGTCGTCATACAGATCTTTCCAAGTGGGGTTCAGCACTTCGATTTCCCGGATTTTCCACATGCGATTCCATTTCTTGATCTGCTTCTCGCGGGTGATGGCGGACTCTGCGTTTTCATGTTGCTCGAACCAGACCAGGGCATGAGCTCCGTATTTCTTGGTAAATCCATCTGCTTCGTCATTCCTGTGCTGCCAGATTCGCTTGACCAAATCGGATGTCACATCACCATACAAGGTGCCGTTTCGTTCACTGGCCAGGATGTAGACGAAAAAGCACTTCTCAGTGGTCATCCTCTTCGCTCGTGCCCGACCCTTGCGAAACTGGATTCCCGCCTCCGCGGGAATGACGCTGAAGGAAGGGGCAGCGCCTAGCCGGCCTTCTTCTTGCCCCCATAGCCAAGCCGCTTCGAAATAATCCCCAACATCACCTCATCCGCTCCGCCACCGATGGAATGCAGCCGCAGATCACGATAGAACTGCGCCACCGAGCTTTCCCACATATAGCCCTGGCCGCCCCAGAACTGCAGGCAGGCATCAGTGACTTCACGGCCGAGGCGGCCGCTCTTGAGCTTGGCCATCGAAGCGAGCAGCGCGGCGTCGCGGCCGGCGACCAGTTCGGTGGTGGCGCGGTAGGTCAGCGCGCGCAGCGCTTCGACTTCGGTCTTCAGCTCCGACAGGCGGAACTGCACATACTGGTTGTCGAGGATGGATTGGCCAAAGGCCTGCCGCTGCCGGGTGTAGGCGGCGGTGTCGTCGATGACCCGCTCCATCGCGGCGATGATGCTGGCGGAGAGGAACAACCGCTCTTCCTGGAACTGCTGCATCTGATAGCTGAAGCCCTTGCCCTCCTGGCCGATCAGGTTGCGCGCCGGCACCCGCACTTCGTCGAGGAAGATCATCGCGGTATCGCTGGAGCGCTGGCCCAGCTTGTCCAGCTTCTGCTTGCGGTCGACGCCCTTGGCGTCGAGCGGCACCACGATCAGGCTCTTGTTGCCGTGGCGATCGCCGCTATCACCGCTGTTGACCAGCATGCAGGCCCAATCGGCCTGAGTGCCGTTGGTGATCCACAGCTTGGAGCCGGAGATGATGTATTCCTCGCCGACCCTGCGCGCCGTGGTTTTGATGCCGGCGACGTCGGAACCAGCGCCCGGCTCGCTCACCGCGATCGCCGCCACCATGTCGCCGGCGACCGCGGGCTTGAGGAAGTTCTCTTTCAGATAATCGGAGCCGAAGCGCGCCAGTGCCGGCGTCGCCATGTCGGTCTGCACACCGATGGCCATGGGCAGGCCGCCGCAGGTGCAGAAGCCCAGGGCCTCGGCGAAGGCCACCTGGTAGGAATAATCCAGGCCCAGGCCGCCGACCGATTCCGGCTTGCTGATGCCGAGCAGGCCGAGCGCGCCCATTTTCTTCAGCACTTCATGAGCGGGCCAGTAGCCGGCCTTCTCCCACTCCAGCACGTGCGGGTTGAGTTCGGTCTCGACGAATTTCTTCGTCGTGTCGTAAATCTGCTGGTGTTCGTGTGTGAATTGCATGTCTGGATACTCCGGAGGCTAGAGCCGCGCCACGCCGAAACTGTTGGGAAACACCTTGCGGCTGCGGCCTTCCGCGCAGATGGAGAGCGTGTAGCCCAGCACCTTGCGCGTATCGCGCGGATCGATCAGGCCGTCGTCGAACAGGCGCGCGCTGGCGGCGAAGGCGTTCGACTCGCGATCAAACTGGTTGATGATGTTCTGGCGCACCGTGGCGAGCATTTTCTCGTCGGTCTCGCTTAAGACCTTGCCCTGCTTGTGCCACTTCTCGCGGGTGATGATCTCCATTACGCCGGCCGCCTGCTCGCCACCCATCACCGAGGTGCGGGAGTTGGGCCAGGCGAAGATGAAGTCCGGGCCGAAGCCGCGGCCGCACATGCCGTAGTTACCGGCGCCGAAGGAGCCGCCCATGACGATGGTGATCTGCGGCACACTGGCGTTGGCCACGGCCTGGATCATCTTGCTGCCATGCTTGACGATGCCGCCCTGCTCGCTTTCGCTGCCCACCATGTAACCGGTGGTATTCATCAGGTAGATGATGGGGATGTCGGCCTGGCAGCACAGCTGGATGAACTGCCCGGCCTTGGTCGCGCCCTTTACCGTAATCGGGCCGTTGTTGCTGATGATGCCGACCTGGTGGCCGTGGATCACGGCGCGCCCGCAAATGGTCTGCTGGTCGTACTCGTTCTTGAACTCGAGGAACTCGCTGCCGTCGGTGAGGCGCGCGATCACCTCGCGGCAGTCGTAGGGCCGGCGGTAATCGGCCGAGACCACGCCGCAGAGCTCGTCGATGTCGTACAGCGGCGCGCGCACCTCGCGCAGCTGCGGCTGCGGACGGTTCCGGTTCCAGTCGATATTGCGCACGATGTCGCGGGCGATGCGGATGCCATCGGCATCGTTCTCGGCGAGGAATTCGGCGGTGCCGGCGATCTGCGTGTGCATCTCCGCCCCGCCCAGGTCCTCGTCCACGGCGATCTCGCCGGTGGCGGCCTTGAGCAGCGGCGGCCCGGCCAGGAACACCTTCGCGTTCTTGCGGATCATCACCACGTAATCGGACAGGCCCGGCATGTAGGCGCCGCCAGCGGTGGAGGAACCGTGCACCACCGTCACCTGCGGCAGGCCCATGGCGGAGGCACGGGCCTGGTTGGCGAAGGTCTTGCCGCCGGGAATGAACAGCTCGGCCTGGTACAGCAAGTTGGCGCCACCGGATTCGATCATGGAAACGGCGGGCAGCTTCTGCTCCATGCACATTTCCTGGATGCGCAGGGTTTTCTGCACGCCCCAGGGGGTCATGGTGCCGCCCTTGATGGCGAAGTTGCTGGCGGTGACCATGCAGCGGGTGCCGGAGACGTAGCCGATGCCCATGATGGTGTTGCCGCCAGCCAGCGAGCCGTCCTTGTCGTCGTGCATCTTGTAGCCGCACAGGGTCTGCAGCTCGAGCCAGGGACTACCGCGGTCCAGCATCAGGTGCACGCGCTCGCGCGGCAGCATCTGGCCGCGCTTATGGAAACGCTCGCGCTTGCTCTCTTCCTCCGCCGCGCCTTTCTGCTCGATCGCCCGAAACTCGGCGATCCGGGCCAGCATCTCCTCCCGGTTCTGCTTGAACTGGGGACTGTTGGTATCGATCTTCGATTCGATAATCGGCATTTCCGCTGTCTCAGAATTCGTCCGGGAATAGCCTATTTTTACCAGTATTTCAGGCACAATTCACGGAAAATATTGATTACCCCGTGGCTGCATCTACAGGGGCAAGGAAAAGCGCGCCGAAGCAGCGTCCGGTGCGCTATGCCGGTCTCTTGAAGAACCGGCGCAAAACTGAGGGACCAATTCTAGTCCCCCTTCACAACTGTTGCGAATAGGGCCGGGAGATCCAGTCCCCCGGCCACTGTTTTAGACCAACCTGCCGTCTAGTACTTCTCCAGTACCTTCGGCTTCACCGCACGGTGGAAACCATCATAGGGGATGGAGTTCTTGCCACCCTGGAGGGGGAACAGCTTGGTGTTGCGCGAGGCGCCGCCGTCGATGGCGATGCAGATGCCGGTGACGAAGCCGGCCGCCGGGGTCAGCAGGAACACGATCGGCGCCGAGATTTCCGCCTCTTCGGCCAGACGCTGCAAGGGCACCTCGCCGCGCAGCTTGGGAATGAATTCCTTCTGGAAGCTCTCGTCGTAGTTGTCGAGGCCGCTGGAAGCCACCCAGCCCGGCGCCACGGCGTTGACGCGTACCCCCGCGTGCGCCCACTCCACCGCCGCGGTCTCGGTGAAATTGAGCATGCCGGCACGCGCCGCGCCGGAGTGCCCCATGCCCGGCATGCCGCCCCACATGTCCGCCAGCATGTTGACGATGGCGCCGCCGCTCTTGCGCATCGACTGGTTGAACACTTCGCGCGCCATCAGGAAGCCGCCGGTGAGATTGTTGGCGACAACCGCCTCCCAACCCTTCTTGCTGATGGCCATCAGCGGCGCCGGAAACTGACCGCCGGCATTGTTGACCAGGCCGTGAATGGTGCCGCGCGCCGCGACGATGGCCTTCACCGCCTGCTTCACCGCGTCTTCGTCGCGGATGTCGAAAGCCTGCAGCGAACACTCGCCGCCGTCCTCGCGGATCTCGGCGGCCACCGCTTCCAGCTTCTCGGCCTTGCGCCCCACCAGCACCACGTGCGCGCCCAGAGCAGCCAGCTCGTGCGCGGTGCAGCGGCCAATGCCGGAGCCGCCGCCGGTAACGATAATGTTCTGGCCCTTGAACAGATCAGGGGCGAATACAGAGCGGTAATGCATGTTCTCTTCCTCCAGAAACGAACAAGGCCGGTTTCCCGGCCTTGTTGTACTACCCGTCGAAGTTGCCAGCGATCACAGCTTGCTGGTCATTTCCGGCACCGCCGTAAACAGATCGGCCACCAGCCCGAAGTCGGCCACCTCGAAGATCGGCGCCTCGGCATCCTTGTTGATGGCGACGATGGTGCGGGCGTCCTTGAT
>JAMFRN010000205.1 GCA_026224805.1 Nevskia soli | reverse complement strand
GCAAAACGTCACGATCTTTACCGACTTCACAGCTGGCAACCGCTACGCCGACTTCGACGGCAAAACCGACAAGGTGGCCGAATACGGTCTGGCCGCGCTGGTGGCAGGCGGCGTGGCGGCCAAGCTGGGCATATTCGGCAAACTGTTCGCGCTGTTGCTCGCATTTAAGAAGGTCATCTTGCTGGGCTTTGCAGCCTGCGGCAGCTGGATCTACAAACTGTTCGGTCGCAAGAAAAAGGCCGGAACGGGCACCGTGGATCTGCTTAAATAGGACCGCCCATGGGAAAACTGATCATCTGGCTGCTGGCGGCCGGAAAAATGGGCAAGCTGCTCACCACCTGCGGTAGCATGCTGCTCTCCATGGTCGTCTATAGCTGGGTATTCGGCTGGCGCTACGCCGTCGGTTTCGTATTGCTGCTGTACTTCCATGAGATGGGCCACTATATCGCGGCACGGCAACGCGGCTTAAACGTGGGCGCGCCGACTTTCATTCCATTTGTCGGCGCCTGGATTGCGCTCAAGGAACTGCCGCACAATGTCGAGACGGAAGCCTACATCGGTTTCGCCGGTCCGTTGGCCGGTACTGCCGCTGCACTGGCTTGCTACTTTATCGCTCGCGACACCGACAGCCGTCTGCTGCTGGCGCTTGCCTATTCGGGCTGCATGCTGAACCTATTCAACCTGATCCCGGTCTCGCCGCTCGACGGCGGACGCATCACCGCCATCATCTCGCCAAAGGTGTGGCTGGCAGGCGTACCACTGCTGATCGGACTGTTCCTGTACCGCCCAAGCCCGATGCTGATCCTGGTAGCAGTAATGGCCTACCCTCAAATCAGGGAGGCGCTGTGGGGCGACCCTTCACGACCACAGGCGTACTACGAGGCTTCCCGCGAAACGCGCATTAACTACGGTGTGCTGTACCTGGGTCTGGTCGCCTTCCTGGCGATGATGAGTTACAACATCCATGACATGATCGAGGGCGGCGGCTGAGTTTTTATCAGGCTAACCTGTTCGCCGAGTCCTTGCAGCACCGGATGGATATTTCCGGCAACGCAGCCTGCGCCCGATTGCCGGCGACACCAGCGATGCCGGTTCAGCCCCCGTACCCACGGGCACCGCCGACAATGTTTCCACCAGATCTGCCGGAATGGAATCGCCGCAACAGAGGCGCATCATCAGGAGGCCAATCAGCAGCCGTTTGGGGACAGGCAAGGCGGTCGGGATTGATGGGAAGGCTGGCAGGCGACATACTGGCGCTTCGCCCCCTCTTCCGGAATTGGTTCTTATCTATGGCAACTACCGCACCGGCGCCAACGCTGCCCGATATCCTCGACCACGGTTTGACGGTGGTTTTTTGCGGCATCAATCCGGGCATGGCGGCCGCCGCCGCCGGCCACCATTTTCTGGGCCGGGGCAACCGCTTCTGGCCGGTGCTGCACCTGGCCGGGTTTACGCCGCATCTGGTGGCGCCGGAAAACGACCGCAGCGTGCTGGCATTCGGGCTGGGGCTGACCGCCGCCGTCGCGCGCGCGACCAGCCGCGCCGACCAGGTGGACAAGGAGGAATTCGTCGAGGCCGAGGCGGCGCTGCTGGAAAAACTGGCGCGTTACCGGCCCCGCTGCATCGCTTTCCTCGGCAAGGCGGCGTACGGCGCGATCACGGGCCGGCGCGAGGTGGCCTGGGGCGAGCAGCCGGAGCGCTTCGGCGGGGCGCGCGCGTGGATACTGCCCAATCCCAGCGGACTGAATCGTGGTTTTACGAGGGAGCAGCTGGTGGAGGCGTATCAGGTCCTCCATCGCGCGCTGTGCGCGCCCGCAGCCGCGGCGTGACGAAGTCGAGAAAGGCGCGCAGCTTTAACGGCAGCGGCGCCTGTCCCTTGTGAACGAGGCTGATGGGCAATGGCGCCGATTCGAACCGTTCCAGCACGATCTGCAGCGACTGTTCGCGCACCGCCTCGGCGACCTGGTAGGACAGCACGCGCGCGAAGCCGACGCCCAGCACGGCGGCGGCGATGGCCGCCTCCGCCGTATTGACCGCCAGCCGCGAGTGCACGGGCACGGACAGCGCCGCCTTGCCGCTGCCGAACACCCAGGCGCGCAGCGACGCCAGCACCTCGAAGGTGATGCAGGCGTGGCCGGCCAGGTCGCCGGGACTGGCAGGCACGCCGCGCGCCGCCAGGTACGCGGGACTGGCGCAGACGACCCTGCGCACCGTGCCCACGCGCGTGGCCAGCAGCGCGCTGTCGGGCAAGGCGCCGATGCGCACCGCGACGTCGGCATGCTCGTCCATCAGATGCACGACGCGGTCGGTCAGCATCAGGTTCACGTCGATCTGCGGATACTGCGCGAGAAACTCGGCCACCACCGGCACCACGTGCAGGCGGCCGAACACCACGGGCGCGGTCACGACCAGCTCGCCTTTCGGCGCGGCGTACTCCCCCGTCGCGGTGCGCTCGGCTTCGCCGATGTCGTCGAGGATGCGGCGGCAGGCCGCCACGTAGGACGCGCCCGCCTCCGTCAGCACCAACTGCCGCGTTGTCCGGTGCAGCAGGCGCGTATTCAGGTGCGCCTCGAGGTCCGCGACCTTGCGGCTGACCGTGGCCAGCGGCATGCCGAGGCGGCGCGCGGCCGCCGACAGGCTGCCGGCATCGACCACGGCGACGAGGATGGACATGGCATCGAGTCGGTTCATGCTGTTCTCAAAAAATGGGAGGATGATTCCCAACCTTATGGGATTCTCTTTATAAATGCAAGCACGTAGACTCGTCGCATTCATCCACAAGGAGAACGCCATGAGCGCCCTGCCCGACACCAGCAACCGTTCCCACCCGCCCGCGATCGCCTCGCGCGGCAAGATCATCATGATGGCGATTATCGCCGGCGCGGTGATCACCAACATCTACGCCACCCAGCCCATCCTGCCGCTGATCGCCGCCGGCATGCATGCCGG
>JAMFRN010000204.1 GCA_026224805.1 Nevskia soli | reverse complement strand
GTCGGGCTGGGCCTGGCGCTGCTGTTCCTGCTGTCCTGGCTCACTTTGCGCCGCCATCCGGCTTTCGGTTACGGTCCCCGCGCAATCAGCCATCTGATCTGGCATGCCGAGGGCGGCTGGACGCTGGAGAGCGCCCGCGGCGGGCGGGAGGATGCCGAACTGCTCGGCGGCAGTGTGGTGCAATCCTGGGTGACGGTGCTGAACTTCCGGCTGAAGCAGGGCGGCAGGCGCACGCGCGTGCTATTGGGAGACGAGCTCGATGCGGACCAGTTGCGGCGTCTGCGCGCGCGGCTGCTCAATACCCAGGCGGGTGTCTAGGCCTGAAGCAGTCTGTCTTCTTGGCCGAATCCGTCCGTCACATGTCCGAAAACGGCGAGACGCTGCCGCTTTCCGGGCCTAGACTGCGTCCATGCATCTCGACTCCGATCTTTGCTACCGCAGCCTCAACGCGCGCGATTCGCGTTTCGACGGCGCCTTCTTCGTCGGGGTGACCAGCACGGGGATTTACTGCCGTCCGATTTGCCCGACACGCGTGCCGCGCCGGGACAACTGCCGTTTCTTCGACAACGCCGCCAGTGCCGAGCGTGAAGGTTTCCGTCCCTGCCTGCGTTGCCGTCCGGAGCTTGCGCCGGGCAAGGCGCCGATGGATGCCGTGGGGCGGGTGGCTGCGGCGGCGGTGGCGCGCATCGACGCGGGCGCCCTGAACGAGGCCGGCTTCGATGCCCTGGCCGCAGAGATGGGGCTGAGCGGGCGTCAGTTGCGCCGCTCGATCGAGCGGGAATACGGCGTGGCGCCGGTGGAACTGGCGCAGACCCGCCGCCTGCTGCTGGCCAAGCAGTTGCTGACCGAGACGCAAATCAAGATCGCCGAAGTGGCGTTCGCCAGCGGGTTTTCGAGTCTGCGCCGCTTCAATCACCTGTTCCGTACCCGCTACCGGCTCAGCCCCACCGATCTGCGCCGCCGCCAGCCGGTTGCGGCCGGCAGCGATGCGATCACGCTGCGGCTGGCCTATCGGCCGCCGCTGGACTGGCCAGCCTTACTGGGCTTTCTGGTCGGCCGCGGGGCGGCCGGTGTCGAAACCGCGGATGGCGAGCGCTATGTGAGGGTGGTACGCATCGGCGCATGCAGCGGCTGGATCGCGGCGGCGCCAATTGCGGGAGAGGCGGCCCTGCGCGTCGAAGTGGCGATCACGCTACTGCTGGTGTTGACGCCGCTGCTCGCCCGACTGCGCCGCCTGTTCGATCTCGATGCAAACCCGCAGGCTATTGCCGAGCATCTAAGCGTTGATCCACGGTTGAGCGCATCGCTGTTGCGCCGGCCTGGATTGCGGGTGCCGGGCGCCTTCGACGGCTTCGAGCTGGCGCTGCGTGCAGTGCTGGGCCAGCAGATCAGCGTCAAGGCGGCCACCACCGTATTCGGGCGCTTTGCGCGGGCCTACGGTGAGCCGCTGCAGACGCCGTTTCCGGCGCTGCTGCACAGCGGCCCCCGCGCCGCACCGATCGCCGCCGCCAGCCTGGAGGAAGTGGCGGCGCTGGGTTTGCCGCGCAGCCGTGCGCTGACGGTGCGCAGCCTGGCGCGGGCGGTCAGCGATGGCGTGGTGCGGCTGGAGCCGGGGGTGAATCCCGAGCAGACCGTCGCCGCGTTGAAGGAATTGCCGGGAATCGGCGACTGGACGGCGCAGTACGTGGCGATGCGAGCCTTGCGCGATCCGGACGCTTTTCCGGCGTCGGACCTGGGAATCTACCGGGCGCTGGGTGTATCCAGGCCACGCGATGCGCTGGCGGCGGCGGAACCGTGGAGGCCCTGGCGCGCCTATGCGGTCCTGCACTTGTGGCTTGGCCATGCGGGCGGCTGAGCCGGGTCGAGGCGGAGGGGCTATGGATGGCAACAGGGAGCTTGATGCAACGATGAGCGCAATTCAATATTTCAGCACCATGCCCAGCCCGGTTGGCGAGCTGCTGCTGCTCTCCGATGGCGACAGCCTGACCGGTGTCTACATGCAAAAGCATGCGCACTGGTCCGGCATGCAGCCGCATTGGCGGCGCGATGACGCGCGCCTGCGCGCGGCACGGGCGCAATTGCGGGCTTACTTCGCCGACGAGCTGAAATGCTTCACCGTGCCGCTGAACCTGCAGGGCACCGAGTTCCAGACGCGGGTATGGAACGAGTTGCTGAATATCCCGTTCGGCGAAACCATCAGCTACGGCGAACTGGCAAAACGCATCGGCCAGCCGACGGCATCACGCGCGGTGGGCCTGGCCAACGGCCGCAACCCCATTTCCATCGTGGTGCCCTGCCATCGCGTGGTGGGCAGCAACGGCAAGCTCACCGGCTACGGCGGTGGCCTGCCGCGCAAGCGCTGGCTGCTCGACCACGAACGCGGCGTGCCGCGGGCATGGCTGGCGCTGGGCGCGGTGGAAGCCCTGGAAGACGAGTCTCAGTAAGTCTTGTAGGCCAGGAATTTCCCGCTCATGACGATGTTGACGCGGTCGCCTTTCGGGTCCGGCTCGCGCTGCAGGTCCATTTTGAAGTCGATGGCGCTCATGATGCCGTCGCCGAATTCCTCGTGGATCAGTTCCTTGAAAGTCGTTCCGTAGACGCTGATCAACTCGTAAAAGCGGTAGATCAGCGGGTCGGTCGGAACGGCGGTGGGCAGCGAGCCCTTGTAGGGCACCACCTGCAGCCAGGCGATCTCGTCCTCGTCGAGCCCGAAGATCCTGCCGACGGTCTTGGCCTGCTTCGCATCGAGCGTCATCTGGCCGAGGCAGGCCGCTGTCGTCCATTCCTTGCTCAGGTTCAGTTTCTTCGCCACTTCGGCCCATTTGATGCCCTTGCTGACCTTGGCGGCGAGTATCTTGCGGGTGACGTCGGTGCGGTCCATGTGCGGGGTCCTTTCAAAAGTTCAGGTCATTGAAACATTCCGCAGTTGCGGCATCAATCCTGAGTGCGGCGTATAGTTGCACGGTAGTGTCAGGTCGTAGCGCAGTGTGCATCGGCCGGATTCAGTGAAAACGCACTACTTTCCGCGCGAGTTCCCGGCAAACTGTGAGTTGCAGTCGCCCCCGCTTGCTTCCTTTACAACGCGACAATCCTCGACAGAAACGCCTATGGCCAAGCCCAACTACCAGTTCGATAAGCGTCAGCGAGAGCTGGCGAAACAGAAAAAGCTGCAGGAAAAGCAGATGAAGAAGCAGCAGGCCAAAGAGGCCGGCCTCCCGCCGGACGACGCAGCTGTGCCGGCGGACGAGCGCAGCCCTGCAGGTTAGGCCGGTCGCCTAGTCCGGCAGTGCCGTCCAGCGCAGCACCGAGCCGGCCTCACAGTCGTCGTTGCCGATCGGCACCCAGGCCAGCACCTGGGCCGAAGCCAGGTTGCTGAGCATGTGCGAGTCCTGTTTCGGCAGCGGCTGCAGCAGCGCGGTGCCGTCTTCTGCGTAGTCCAGGCGCATGCGCAGCAGGCGTACGCGGTGGGGATCGCGCTCGACCGCCTGCGCCAGGCGCGCGCAATTCCAGGCGGGGCCGGGCTGGGCGGCGCCCTCCAGGCAATCCAGCGCGCGGCGCACGTGCAGCGCCAGGCTGATCAGCACCGCGCCGGGATTGCCGGGCAGCGCCAGGTGCGCGCGATGGTCGCGAACGCCGAAGAACAGGGGCTTGGCCGGTTTCTGCGCCACTTTCCAGAACACGCGGCGCATGCCCAGCGCTTCCGCCGTCGCCGGCAGGAAATCGTGGTCGCCGACCGAGGCGCCGCCGGCGCTGAGCACCAGATCGGCTTCGGCGTAGGCGCGCTCGAGCGCGCTCTTCACTACGCCCGCATCGTCGCGGACGTGCTCGACCACTGGCGCCGGATAGCCCCAGCGCTGCAATACGGCGCTGATCATCGGGCCATTGCTGTCGTAAATCTCGCCGGGCTTGAGCGCGGCGCCGATCGGGCGGAGCTCGTCGCCGGTGGTCAGCACATGGATGCGCGGCTGGCGTACGACACTGAGATGATGCAGCCCGGCATTGATCAGCGAAGCGAGCAGGCCCGGGGTGACCCGCTGGCCGGCGGCGGCGATGGTGCTGCCATGCCGCAGTTCCTCGCCGCGATAACGGATGTTCCTGCGCGTGGCCTGGGGTTCGGTGAACAGCAACGCGTCGCCATCCAGCGTGGCGCGCTCCTGCGGAAGCACCGTGTCCGCACCGGCGGGCAGGGGCGCGCCGGTGAAGATGCGCGCGGCGGCGCGCGGCGGCAGCGCAGCCAGATCTTCATGCGTGCCGGCGGCAAGGTGGATGACGACGGGCAGGCGCAGCGGCGCGGCGGCGCTGGCG
>JAMFRN010000203.1 GCA_026224805.1 Nevskia soli | reverse complement strand
GCTCCGCGTGCTGGCCCACATCCGGGCGACGCTGCCAGCAGCGGTTGCACTTGGCCGCGGTCGTGGCCTGCGCCGCGATCCAGACCGTGCCACCGGCCGGAACCAGCGCCGCATCCAGCTTCGCCTCGATGGCATCGGCCGGCTTCTGCGCCAGCGGCGCCACCCGCGCCTCCGAGGTAATGAACCAGAAACGCAATTCCGAACCTACCGCCGCCAGCGCCTCATAAACCAGAGCATCGGCATACAGCGTCAATTCCGCATCCAGCCCGGAGCCGATCAGCTCGCGCACGCGCAGTTCTTCCAGCACCTTCTTCACCGCCTCGCGTGCCGCCAGCAGCTGTGGCCAGTGCGCATCGGCGATGGCCGGCGCATGGCCCGGCTCGGGCAGGCGATACCAGGTCTGCGCGAACACCGAAGCCGCGCCGGAGGCGCGCTCGCCCGGCAGCAGGCGCCAGATCTCGTCCGCGGTAAACGACAGTACCGGCGCGATCCAGCGCACCAGGGCTTCGGCGATATGCAGCATCGCGGTCTGCGCCGAGCGCCGCGCCGGGCTCTGCGCCGGCATGGTGTAGAGCCGGTCCTTGAGCACATCCAGATACAGGCCGCCCAGATCGACCACGCAATAGTTGTGCAGCCTCTGGTAGACCTGATGGAATTGCGCATCGCGGTACGCCAGGGCGATCTCATCCTGCAGCTTGCGCGCGCTGTCCACCGCCCAGCGGTCGATGGCCACCATCTGATCCACCGGCACCGCATCCCGTGCCGGGTCGAAACCGTCGAGATTGCTGAGCAGGAAGCGCGCCGTATTGCGGATGCGCCGGTAGGCGTCGGCGATGCGCTTGAGCAGGTTGTCGGACAGCGTGATCTCGCCGCTGTAATCGCTGGCGGCAACCCACAGGCGCAGCACATCCGCGCCCAGCGTCTTGGAAATCTGCTGCGGCTCGATGCCGTTGCCCAGCGACTTCGACATCTTGCGGCCCTGCTCGTCCACGGTGAAGCCGTGCGTCAGCACCGCCTTGTACGGCGCCCGCCCGCGCATCGCCACCGAGGTCAGCAGGCTCGACTGGAACCAGCCGCGATGCTGGTCCGAGCCTTCCAGGTACATGTCCGCCTGCGGCGCCAGGCCATTCGCGTCCAGCGCCTGCGGATTGGTCGAAACGAAGGCGCACTGGTGCGCGGAACCGGAGTCGAACCACACGTCCAGCGTATCCGGGCACTTGTCGTACTCGGCGGCTTCGGCGCCGAGCCAGTCGGTGACGCTGGAACCGAACCAGGCTTCCAGGCCCTCCTGCTCGACCCGTTCGGCCACGCGCTTGAGCAGCTCCGGCGTCTGCGGATGCAACGTCTGCTTCTGCCGGTGCACGAACACCGCCAGCGGCACGCCCCAGAACCGCTGGCGCGAGATGCACCAGTCGGGACGCCCGGCCACCATCTCGCGGATACGCTCCTCGCCCCAGCCGGGGATCCAGCGGGTGCGGCCGATCTCTTCCACGGTGCGCGCGCGCAAGCCTTTTTCGTCCATCGACACGAACCACTGCGGCGTGGCGCGGAAGATCAGCGGCGTCTTGTGGCGCCAGCAGTGCGGATAGCTGTGGGTGATCTTCGCCAGATGCACCAGCGCCCCGCTGCCGCGCAACGCCTCGATGATCGGCTCCTCCGCCTTGCGCACATGCAGTCCCGCCACCAGCGGCGTGCCGTCGATGAATTTGCCGTCGGAGCCGACGGGGTTGTCCACCGGCAGGCCATACTTCTTGCCCACCACATAATCTTCCACGCCGTGCGCCGGCGCGGTGTGGACCAGGCCGGTGCCGGCATCGAGCGTCACATGATCGCCCAGGATCACCGGCACCTGGCGGTCGGCGAACGGGTGCTGGGCCCTGAGGCCTTCCAGCGCCGCGCCCTTGACCCGGCCGAGGATCTTCGGGCTCACGCCGTAGCGCTGCGCCACCGTCTCCAGCAGGCCTTCGGCCAACACCAGGCGGCCGAACTCACCCATTTCCGCCAGCACATAGTCCAGTTCGGGATGCGCGCTGATCGCCTGGTTCGCCGGCAGCGTCCACGGCGTGGTGGTCCAGATCACCAGGCCCGCGGGCACCGCGTCGCTCAAGCCGAAGCGCCGCGACAGTTCAGCAGGATCGGCCGCCAGGAAGCGCACATCGATCGCCAGCGACTGCTTGTCCTGATACTCCACCTCGGCCTCGGCCAGCGAGGAGCCGCAATCCAGACACCAGTGCACCGGCTTGAAGCCGCGCACCACATGCCCGTTCTCCACGATGCGCGCCAGCACCCGCAACTGCTCCGCCTCATAGGCCGGCTGCATGGTCAGATAGGGCTTGTCCCAGTCGGCCAGCACGCCGAGGCGCTTGAAGTCCTTGCGCTGGCGGTCGATCTGCTCCAGCGCGTACTCGCGGCACTTGGCGCGGAACGCGGCGGCATCGAGCTTCTGCCCCACCTTGCCGTACTTCTTTTCCACCTGCAGCTCGATCGGCAGGCCGTGGCAATCCCAGCCCGGCACAAACGCCGCATCGTGTCCGTCCAGGCGCGCGGCCTTGACCACCATGTCCTTCAGGGTCTTGTTGACCGCATGGCCGAGATGGATGTCGCCGTTGGCATACGGCGGGCCGTCGACGAACCAGTAAGGCTTGCGCCCGCGGCTGGCCGCCTGCACCTGCTCGTATAGCTTCTCCGACTCCCAGCGCGCCAGCATCTGCGGCTCGCGCTGGGCCAGGTTGGCCTGCATCGGAAACGCCGTCTGCGGCAGGTTGAGGGTCTTCTTGTAGTCGACCGCCTGGTCCTGCACCGGGTCCTTCACTTTTACTTCTTCGTTCACGTCACGGTCCGTCATGGTGGACATCACTGTCCCAAAAACCGGTCACCCTTGACCGGACTGCTCAAAAAAGCTCTTGGCCTGCTCGCCGTCGGCCTGCATCTGCGCCGCGAGGGCGTCGAGCGAGTCGAAGCGCAGTTGCGGGCGCTGATAGCGCCACAGTTCGATTTCCATCTCCACACCGTACAGGGCCAGCGGCCCGCCGAATATATGCGTCTCCAGCAGGCAGGCGGTGATGCCCAGGGTCGGCCGCACGCCCAGGCTAGCCACGCCCGGCGCCCCCTGCGGCCGCTCCGGCCAGTAGGCTTTCACCGCATAGATGCCATGGGCCAGGGCCGGGTTGTGCCGCATCATCAGGTTGGCGGTTGGCATGCCGAGCTGGCGGCCCAGCTGCAGGCCGCGGCGTACCCGCCCAAACACCCGATAGCGCCGGCCCAGCAACTGATCCGCGCGCGCCAGATCGGGCAATGCCAAAGCCTCACGAACCGCCGTGGAACTGCAGCGCAACCCGTCCAGCATGACGCAGCCAGGCCCATCCACACTGAACCCGGCTTGCGCCCCCATCCGCTGCAACAGCGCCACGTCGCCGCCGCGCTTGTGGCCGAAGCGGAAATCGTCGCCCACCACCACCGCGCGCGCGCCGAGGCCATCCACCACGATCCGCTGTACGAAATCGACCGCGTCCAGATTGGCGAGGCGCTGGTCGAAACGCAGCAGCAGCACCCGGTCCACACCGGCACGCTGCAGCAGGCGCATCTTGCCGCGGAAGCCGCTGATGCGCGGCGGTGCCGAGTCGGGCGTGAAAAACTCGCGCGGCGTCGGCTCGAACACCATCACCGTCGAGGGCAAGCCGTATTGCTGAGATAAGGCCAGCAAACGGCTGATCAAGGCCTGATGGCCCAGATGCAGGCCGTCGAAATTGCCGATCGAAACCACGCATCCACGGTGGCGGGGCGCCAGATTGTGCAGGCCGCGGATCAGCTCCATTTGGGGCGGGACGGAGTTTGAAAAAGAAAGAAATTATAAAGCTTTACGCGCACTCAGGCGGCCCTTTGGCCTTCCCCGGCATTCAACCCCGCGCCGAGCGGAAATGCCGCGGCCGCAGGCCGCAGAGTGCCAGAACGGCGAAATAAGCCGCCGCCGCCGCCAGCACGACTTCCGTGAGGCGCAGCGCCCGGGCCCATTTATCCGCGGCCAGCCAGCTTTCCAGGCCGCCGGCCATATAGAACAGCACGCCGGCCATCGCCATGCAGGCGAGCAACAGGCGTATCGAGAAGCGCCCCCACCCGGCAGCGGGCTGATAAATACCATCCCGGCGCAGGCGCCGCAGCAGCAACATCGCGTTGATCCAGGCCGTCAGCGAGGTGGAGAGGGCCAGCACTACATGCGCCGCACCGAAATGCAGCCAGCGCGCCAAACCGAACATCGACAGACTGGCGGCCATGCCGACGAACAGGCCGATCATGGCGTAGCGCACCGGCAGACGGGTTTCCTGGCGCGCGTAGAAACCCGGCACCAGCACCTTAACCAGTGAAAACCCGAGGAAGCCGAGGCCATAAGCCCAGACCACGTCGGTGGTCATGTGCACATCCTCGACGCTGAAATGGCCGTGGTCGAAGATTGTCGCCACCAGCGGCCCGCCCAGCATGATCAGCCCCACGGCGGAGGGCATGCCGAGCAGCAGCATGGCGCGCAATCCCCAATCCAGGGTTGCGGAAAACTGCTGCGGCGAGCGCTGCACGTGCTGCGCCGACAGCGAAGGTAAAATCACTGTGCCCAGCGCAATGCTGAAAATCCCGGTGGGAAATTCCATCAGGCGGCTGCCGTAATAGAGCCAACTCACCGCCCCGTTGCCGACCAGGGTTGCCAGACTGTTGTTCAACAGCAGGCTGACCTGCGCGACCGAGGAGCCGATCATGACTGGTCCCATCAGTGCGGCGATACGCCGCACCCGCGGATCAGACCAGCCCCAGCGCGGCCGCGCCAGCAGGCGCAAGCGCGCCAGCCATGGCAGCTGGAAAAGGAATTGCAGAATGCCGGCGGCGCACACCGCGTAAGCCAGCATGTACACCGCGCGTGGGTTCGAATCAGGAACGATGAAGGCCGAACCGATGATGCACAGATTGAGTATGACCGGCGTGAAGGCCGGAACTGCAAATTGCCCATACATGTTTAGTACGCTGCCTACCATCGAGGTCAACGAAATGAACATCAGGTAGGGGAACGTCCAGCGCAGAAGATCGGCGCCCAGAACCGCCTTCGCCGGATCGCTGTGGAAGCCCGGTGCGAACAGCCAGACCATCAGCGGCGCCGCCACACAACCGATCACCGTGATGACTGACAACACCCCACCCAGTGTCCCCATTACCACTGCCGTCAGCTCGCGCACGTCTTCGTGCGGCTGGTGCGTCTTGGTTTCGGTAAATACCGGGATGAAAGCCTGCGAGAATGCCCCCTCGGCGAACATGCGGCGCCCCAGATTCGGAATCAGTTGAGCCACCACGAAGGCGTCAAGCATGGGGCCGCCGAAGGCGGCGGCGAGGGTCACGTCGCGGACCAGGCCAAGAATGCGGGACAACAGGGTCAGCGCGCTGACAACGCTGGTGGATTTGAACAGAGCCTTGGACATTCGCCTTGATTTTGTTCGCGTTTAGAGTGCCGGGAGGGCGGCGCGGCGATTGACAGAAAACGATATTACGCAGATACTACGCGACTTTGATCCACCCTGTTAACTGAATTTTTCCGGAGTTTTCCTTTGGCCAAGACCCTTCAGGCGCGCAAGCGCGCTCGTCAATCCGATAAGCACCGCGAGAGCAATGCCAGCCAGCGTTCCATGCTGCGCAGCACGATCAAGAAGGTGGTGAAGGCCGTCGAGTCCAAGGACAAGTCCGCCGCTGAATCCGCCTACAAGGAAATGGTGCCGGTGCTGGACCGTTATGCCAACCGCGGCATGATCCACAAGAACAAGGCCGCCCGTCACAAGAGCCGCCTGGCTTCGCACATCAAGGCGCTCGCCTAATCAGTTTCCCGCAGTATTGAAAAAGGGGCCTATGGCCCCTTTTTTATTGCTGAATTTTCAGTATTTATTTATTAATAACATGGCTTTGCGCCATGTTATTAATGTAACTAGCTGCCTTGGGTCTGCTACTTCGCGGCCAGCGTATCGCGGTCGTGGCCGTGCACCACGCCGACCGGCGAGCCAAACCAGGCCTTGGCCTTCTCGCCCATGGCGAAGATGAAGGTGTAGAGCACCGGCACCACCACCAGGGTCAGCAGGGTCGAGGTGACAATACCGCCGATCACCGCCCTTCCCATCGGCGCCAGCAGTTCGCCGCCGTTGCCCGCGCCGATGGCCATCGGCAGCATGCCGAAGATCATCGCCAGCGTGGTCATCAGGATCGGCCGCAGGCGCACCTGCCCGGCATCCAGCAGGGCCTCGCGCAGCGGCTTGCCGGCGCGTATCCCCTGGTTGGTGAAATCCACCAGCAGGATGGCGTTCTTGGTCACCAGGCCCATCAGCATGATGAAGCCGATCACCGAGAACAGGTTCAGCGTGGTGCGGGTGACCAGCAAGGCGATGATCACGCCGGCCAGGGACAGCGGCAGCGAGGCCATGATCGCCACCGGCTGCATGAAGCTGCCGAACTGCGACGCCAGGATCAGGTAGATGAAGATCACCGCCAGGCCCAGGGCGGCCAGCGCCGCCTGGAACGACTCGTTCATGTCCTGCTGCTGGCCGGCCACGTCGAAGCGGTAGCCCGGCGGCAGCTCCATCTTGTCCATCAGCTTCTGCACGTCCTTGCCGACGTCGCCGGACGGACGCCCTTCGGCGTTGGCATAAAGCGATACGCGGCGCTGCAGATTCTGGCGTTTGAGCTGCTGCGGCGTGGCGGTTTCGACGAAGGTTGCCACCTGGCGCAGCGGCACCAGCATCTGGGTGCCATCCGTGTTGAGGCGATTGCCGGTGAGGTAGAGACCGCCCAGGTCGGAAGTGATCTGGCGGTCGCCCTTGGGCAGCTGCACGATCACGTCATAGTCCTGCCCGTCCGCGCCGAGCCAGTGGCTGATCTGGCTGCCGGCAATCAGCGGCCGCAGGGCGTTGCCGATCAGCGCATTGCTCAGCCCGAGGTCGCTGGCCAGCTCGCGGTTGATACGCACCGAGATTGTCGGGTTGTCGCCTTTCTCGCTGCTCTCCAGGTCGGCAATGCCCGGCACCTTGGCCATCTGCGCCATCAGGTTCTGCGAAATTTCGTTGAGCTTGGCCTCATCCGGCCCGAGGATGGAGATCCAGATTGGCTTGTCGAAGCCCACCGACAGGCTGATGCCGGCCATGGTTGCGATGCGCGCGCGGATGGCCTTTTCCAGTTCCTTCTGCGAACGCCGGTGCGTCTTGACCGGATCGGTGAGGCGCACGTTGACGTCCGCGGCGTTCTTGCTGCCCTCGATGCCAACCGTGGTTTCGATCGCGTTGATTTCCGGGAACGCCTTGAGCGCGTCCTCCACCTGGTGCGCCTTGGCGTCGGTGTACTCCAGGCTGGAGCCGACGGCGGTGCTCAGATGCAGCGTGATATAGCTGTCATCGGTCGCCGGCGTGAACTCGGTTCCGACCATGCCGACCAGGAAGAAGCTGCCGAAGAAGGTTCCCGCCGCAATCCACATCACGATGCCGCGGTTGCTGATGGTGCCGAGCTGGCGCCAGTTCCAGGTGCGGACGGCGTGGACGATACCGAAAATCGGCAGATAGGCGCGCCGCCGCCGTGCGCTCAGCGCCCAGCTCAGCAGCCTGCCGTAGACGCGGTGCAGCCCTTCCACGCCGTGCTCGATGCGATCCAGCAGACGCCCCAGCCAGGGCACCCACTTGAAGCGCCCCTCGATCGGATCGCGCCAGACCGAGGACAGCATCGGATCGAGCGTGAAGCTGACGAACAGCGACACCAGCACGGCCACCGCCACGGTGATGCCGAACTGGAAGAAATAGCGGCCGATGATGCCGCTCATGAAGGCCACCGGGACGAACACCGCCAGGATGGCGAACGTCGTCGCCATCACCGCCAGGCCGATCTCCTGCGTGCCCTCGCGCGCCGCCTGCAGATGGCTCTTGCCCATATTCAGGTGGCGCACGATGTTTTCGCGCACCACGATGGCATCGTCGATGAGCAGTCCGATGCATAGGGACAAGGCCATCAGGGTGATGAAGTTCAAGGTGAAGCCGAAGGCATGCAGCGCGATGAAGGTGGCGACCACCGAGATCGGCAGGGTCAGGCCGGTGATGATGGTGGAGCGCCAGGAATGCAGGAACAGGAAGACGATAATGACCGTCAGCAGCGCGCCCTCCAGGATGGTCTCCTTGACTCCCGTCAACTGCGCCTTGATGTCGTCGGCGTTCGAATACATCGTCTCGATGTGCACATCGTCCGGCAGACGCTTGCGCAGCTCCTCGATCGCCGCCTGCACGCCGTCGCCGACCTGCACGATATTCGAATTCTGCACCTTGAAGATGGACAGGGACACGGCACGCTTGCCGTTGACGCGGGCCAACGAGGTTTCCTCGGCATCGCCATCGACCACATCGGCAACCTGGTCCAGATAGATCGGAATGCCCGCTTGCTGCAGGTAGACCGCGCCACCCTGCATGGCAACGATGATGCGCCCGAAATCAGCCGGGTTCTTCATGCGCCCATCGACCCGCACCAGCGTTTCCTTGGGGCCGCGGATGATGCTGCCGGCCGGCAGGTCCTGGTTGGCGTCGGCGATCGCCTGAGTCACCTGGTTGACGCTGATGTGATAGCTGTTGAGCTGCTCCGGCTTGAGATAGATCTGCACCTGCCGTACCGTCTCGCCGGTGGTCTCGATGTTGCCGACGCCCGGCGCGTTCTGCAGCCGCTTGAGGATGACCTGTTCGGTCAGCGTCGACACCTCGCGCAGGCTGCGCGTATCGGAGTAGACGTCGAGATTGATGATCGGCTGCTGGTTCTGGTCGTTGTTGGCGCGCGTGACCTGCGGATCCTTCACGTCGCGCGGAAAGGTCTGGCGGATCTGCGCGATCTTGTCGCGCACTTCCTGGGTCTTCGTGTCGATGTTGACGTCGAGGCGGAACTCGATCTGCATGAAGGCGGTGCCCTCGCGCATGGTGGCGAAGATGCGCTTGACGCCATCCACCGTGTTGATCTGGTTCTCGATCGGCTTGATGACGTCGTTTTCCAGCGCTTCCGGCGAGGCGCCCGGATAGTCCACCTGCATGCTGACGTAGGGCGCGGAGACATCCGGCATCTGCTCAACCGGCAGGCGCTGGTAGGAAAACACGCCGAGCACCAGCAGGGCCACCATCACCATGGTGGCGAATACCGGCTGGCTGATGCTGATCTTGGTGATCCACATGGTCTGTTCCCCGCCGTGCCGGCTCAGTTCTTCACGACAGCCGGATTTGCCGCGACCGGCGCAGCCGCCGGGTTCTTCAGCAGCGCCGCCATGCCTTCCTTGAAATTATCGAGTTTGGCCAGCAGCACCTGCTCGCCGGGCTTGAGGCCATCGCGCACTTCCACCGAATCCAGGTTCTCCGAGCTCAGGCCCAGCGTTACCGGGCGCCTGGAAATCTTGCCGTCGGCGAGGACCAATACGTACGGTACGCCCGTATCATTGTGCACAGCAGCGACGGGAATCGCCGGTGTCGGCGCGCCCTTGTCCAGCAGCAAATTGCCCTGGCCAAACATGCCGCCCTTGAGCGCGCCGTCGGGATTCGGCACCGACAGATACACCGTGATCGAGCGCGAGCCCTGCTCGGTCATCGGATTGATGCGCTCGACGCGCCCGTCGAACAGGCGATCGCCGAAGCCGCTGACCTTGAAGTGCGCAATCTGCCCCACTTTCACGCCGGGAATCTCCGAAGCCGGAGCCAGCGCCTGGAATTCCATCTGCGACAGATCGACCAGACCCACGATGCTGCCGTCAATGTCGACGCGCTCGCCCGGCTGCGCCAGGCGGCTGACTACCGTGCCGCTGATCGGCGCACGCACCACCGCATCGTCCCAGGCGAGTTGAGCCAGCACTACCTGGGCTTCGGCCGCCTTCATCGTCGCCAGATCGGCTTCATAGGTGCTGGCCGCGGAGTCATAGGCGTTCTGCGAGATGAAGTGCTCCTTCAGCATCGCCTCGCTGTTGTCGCGGTTCAGCTTGGCCAGCGCCAGGTCGGCGCGCGCCTTGTCCAACGTCGCCTGCTGGGTGTCGAGCGTGGCCTTGAGATAGCGTGTTTCGATGCGGGCCAGTACTTCGCCCTGCTTGACCTCCTGGCCTTCGCGCACATTCAGCGCCAGCACTTCACCCGCCACCTTGGATTTCACCGTGGTCTGCACCAGCGGCGACAGCGACCCGGAAATGGGCAGCGAGCGGCTCAATTCCGCCATGCTGACCGTGGCCACATCGGCCGAGGCCAGTTCCACCGGCGGTGGCGTAGCCGCAGCCGGCGCGGCCGGCTTGGCGTCGCCGCGATGTGAAGTCGCAATCCACAGGCCCACCACCAGCACCAGCGCCGCCAGGGCAGCCAGCCAGCCGGATAGCCTGAAACGTCCCGCCCGCTCCAGACCGCTCTGCATCGCACTCATCGCTTTCCTTGCCCCCTAAGATGCTACGCCAAACGGCGCCATGCGGCCGCTCGCCCAATCGAACCAGTCAGCCAACTATCTCTTGGATGCGGCAACCGATCGATCTGGATTTGCGCCCGCTGCCGAAAAAACCGGCGGTATGGCACTTAGACGGCGCCGGTCGCGGCCGGGTTTAGATCCGGCGATTCTATTTGTTAAACGCGGAAAACTAGGCAGCGATGACCAGGTTATCGCGGTGGATCAGCTCCGGCTCGCCCGGATAGCCCAGGCGCTTGCCGATTTCGGCACTGGGCACGCCCTGGATGCGAGTGGCCTCGGCGGTGTTGTAGTTGGCCAGACCCCGCGCCACTTCCCGCCCCTCCGCGTCCAGACAGATCACCAGGTCACCCCGCTCGAAATCCCCCTCGACCCGGGTCACGCCTACCGGTAGCAGGCTACGGCCTTGTTCGCGCAGCACTTTTACCGCCCCGGCATCCAGGCTCAGGCGGCCGCGCGCCTGCAGCTGGCCGGCGATCCAGCGCTTGCGCGCCGCCATCACCGATTGCGCCGGCTTGAGCAGGCTGCCGATGTCCTCGCCGCGGGCGATTTTCAGCAGGCACTCGGGAGTACGTCCATGGGCAATGACCGTGGCGGCGCCGGAACGCGCCGCCCAGTGTGCGGCGGTGAGCTTGGTGCGCATGCCGCCCCGGCCGAGCACGCCCTTGCTGTCCCCTGCCATGCCGGCCAGGCGCGTGTCGGACAGCGGCGCCTCGGATACCAGCTGGGCTTGCGGATTGGCGCGCGGATCGGCGTCGTACAGGCCTTCCTGGTCGGTCAGCAGCACCAGCAACTCGGCCTCGACCAGGTTCACCGTCAGCGCCCCCAGCGTATCGTTGTCGCCGAGGCGGATTTCGTCGGTGGCGACGGTGTCGTTTTCATTGACCACCGGCACCACGCCAAGCTCCAGCAAGGTATTGAGGGTGCCCCGCGCATTCAGGTAGCGGCCGCGATCGGATACATCCTCGTGGGTCAGCAGGATTTGCGCGGCGCGCAGGCCGTGTTCCTCGAAAGCGGTCTCGTAGGCGCGCACCAGGCCCATCTGGCCGACCGCGGCGGCGGCCTGGAGGCCATGCAGGGTCGCCGGGCGCTTGGACATGCCCAGGCGGGCCATGCCTTCCGCCACCGCGCCGGAAGACACCAGCACGATCTGCCAGCCCTGCTGGCGCAGCGTGGCGATCTGCGAGCACCAGTCGGCGATCGCGGCGCGATCAAGGCCCTGGCCGCGCGCCGTCACCAGCGAGCTGCCCACTTTCACCACCCAGCGGCGGCTATTCTTCAGTTTCTGCCGATCCATCGGTGTCGGTGGCATGGCTATTCGGTGAGTCCGGCATTTCAGGTGCATCGTTGCTGATTTCTTCGCGTGGCGGCGCGTGCGCCTCCACCCAGTCCATGGCATCCCGGCACAGCTGCTCAAGGCCGGTGTGGGCCACCGCCGAAATGCGATAACTGCGCCCCTTCCACTTCAGCTTCTTGAGCGCCTTATCGCACAAGGCCTTGGCCTCGTCCGCCGGCATTACGTCGGTCTTGTTGAACAGCAACCACTGTTCCTTATGTGCCATTTCCGGGCTGAATTCGGCCAGTTCGGCATTGATGGTGCGCACCCGCTCGACGATATCCCCACCTTCCGGCGGCAGGATATCGACCAGGTGCAGCAACAGGCGCGTGCGCTGCAGGTGCTTGAGGAAGCGGATGCCCAGCCCGGCGCCGCTGGCGGCGCCCTCGATCAGACCGGGGATGTCGACCATGACGAAGCTCTTGGCCAGGCCCACCGACACCACGCCCGGCTGCGGATACAGCGTGGTGAAGGGATAATCGGCGATCTTCGGCCGCGCCGCCGAAACGGCGCTGAGCAGGGTCGATTTCCCGGCATTGGGCATGCCGAGCAGGCCCACATCGGCCATCAGGCTGAGTTCCAGGCGCAGGTCGCGCTGCTCGCCGAGCGAGCCGCCCGTGGCCTTGCGCGGCGAGCGGTTGATGCTGCTCTTGAAGCGGGCATTGCCGAGACCATGGAAGCCGCCCGAGGCGAGCTTGATGCGATGCTCGGGATGGGTCAGCTCGCCGATCAACTCCTCGGTCTCGATATCGTAGATCAGGGTACCCAGCGGCATCGCCACCAGCATGTCATCGGCACTGACGCCGCGGCAGTTGGCCCCCGTGCCGTTTTCACCGCGCTTGGCGCGGAACACCCGGGTGAAGCGGAAATCCGCCAGGGTGTTGAGGTTGACGTCGGCCACCGCGAAGATGTTGCCGCCATCGCCGCCGTCGCCGCCGTCGGGGCCGCCGAACGGAATGGCGCGCTCGCGGCGGAAGCTGACGCAGCCGTTGCCGCCGTCGCCGGCTTCGACCCGGATGGTAGCTTCGTCAACGAATTTCACAGTGGAACGTCCCTGTCCAGGCTACCCGGCATTCCTGCCGCGACTGCCCAGACAAACAAAAACAGAAAAAAACGAAAACAAAAACTAAAGGCCCCGTGAGGGGCCTTTAGTTTCAAACCTGATCGCCTAGCCCGTGACGATGTCGACGAAGGTACGGCTCTTCGGACCACGCACGCGGAACTCGACCTTGCCGTCGACCTTGGCGTAGATCGTGTGATCCTTGCCCAGGCCGGCATTGACGCCGGCGTGCACGCGGGTGCCACGCTGACGCACGATGATGTTGCCGGCAATGACCTGCTCGCCGCCGAAGTGCTTGAGTCCAAGGCGCTTGGACTGTGAATCGCGGCCGTTACGGGTACTGCCGCCTGCTTTCTTATGTGCCATTTCTGAATGCTCCTGCTGCGACGCCGCTTAGGCGCCGACAATCTCGGTGATCTTGACCGCCGTGAAATTCTGACGGTGGCCCTGTTCTTTGTGATAGTGCTTGCGGCGGCGGTGCTTGATGATGCGGATCTTGTCGCCGCGGCCGTGGGCGGTCACTTCCGCCTTGACGGTGGCGCCAGCAACCAGCGGCGCGCCGACCTTGATGGTCTCGCCGTTGGCCACGAGTAGCACTTCCTCGAAGCTGATGGACGAGCCCACATCGGCGACCAGGCTTTCCACCTGGAGGGATTCGCCCGGGGCTACCCGGTACTGCTTGCCACCGGTCTTGATAACGGCGTACATCGTCTTCGACTCCGAATGCGCCCGCTGAACCCGGGCACAGAAAATGTTGATGAAAGTGAATGAAGCCAGCGAATTTGCAATTTTAGCGGGAACTGGCGCTCCGGTCAATCCATTTCTTCATCGAGTCGGGGGGCGACATATTTTGGCAGATCAGGCACTTGCGCGATACGTGGCCCAAAAAGCCAAGTGACCGTCCGGTGCGGCGCAGCCGGGCAGATCGGCAAAAATGGATGACAAATCAGCTTCCCTGCCGGCACGAGCGTCGGCTGGACGGCGAATTTTACGCGGATTGCGGCACAGCAATCGTCTCCGCAAGCCTGCCACAGGGAATCATGGCGTAAGCCGGGGCCCGTACAATGCGGACACCAATCCGTTCAAAGGCGCGAGCCAAGGAGATCGAACGATGCGAGTCCTTATCCTCGGCGCTGGCGCTACCGGCGGTTATTACGGCGGCCGCCTGCTGGAAGCGGGGCGCGACGTCAGCTTCCTGGTGCGCACCCGCCGCGCCGTGGAACTGGCGGAAACCGGCCTGGTGATCCGCAGCCCCTCGGGCAATGTCCGGCTCAAGCCGCGGGTCATCGCACCCGGCGAGCTGAACGAAACCTTCGATCTGGTGATCCTGGCCTGCAAGGCCTACGACCTGGACAGCGCGATCGAAGCCATCACCCCCGCCATGAGCCGCAAGACCGCCATCCTGCCGCTGCTCAACGGGCTCAAGCACTTCGACGTGCTCGACGCGAGATTTGGCGCCGACCGGGTGCTGGGCGGACTCTGCTCCATCGCCGTGACCCTGGGCGACAAAGGTGTGATCCAGCATCTCAGCCCGATGCACGTGCTGCGCTTCGGCGAGCGCTCCGGGGAGCGCAGCGAGCGGATCGCGGCACTGGAGGAACTGGTCAAGGGCGTCAACATCGACGCCAAATCCAGCCGCGACGT
>JAMFRN010000202.1 GCA_026224805.1 Nevskia soli | reverse complement strand
TACCGTATCCACATCCGCCGGCAACTCCGGATCGAGCATGAAGCGGACCGGCATATGCTTCGCCTCGCCGGCCTTGAACGGCTGCTGGCTGAAGCAGAAGCACTCGGTCTTGTGCAGATGCTTCGCCGCGTTCCACGGTGCAACGCTCGGCACCGCCTGCCCCACCACATCCTTGTCCTGCTGGTTCGTCGCATCGAAGTACACCGTGTACAGCTTGCCCGGATGCACTTCGATCTGCGGCTGGTCGGCGCTGAAACTCCACACGCGCCCCCCGTTGACCGTGGTCAGGAACTGCACTTTCACCGTGCGGCTGCTGTCCACCCGCTCCTTCACATCGCTCGCCACCAGCATGCCGCTGTTCTTGCCGTTGAGCCCCGTCAGCTGGCAGATGGCGCCATACAGCGGCACCAGGGCGAACCCGAAGCCGAACATGAAGAGCACCACCGCCGCCAGCTTCCAGCTGCCGCGGCGCGCGCCTTTCCTGCCAGCTTCATCGGTCAAGCGCTCAACCTCCGCGGTGGCTCATCGACCAGAAAAAAGCGGCGACGAAACCGAAGGCGAGTAGGGCCAGCCACAGCGCGGTGCGCACATTGCGCCGGGCCAGTTCCTGATCGGCGCGTTTCGGCGCGTTCACGCTCTTGCCATCCCCCTCAATACCGATATCAATGCGCCGCCCAGGGGCTTTCGGCGTCTGTCACGTGCGGCGGATCCTCGAAGGTGTGGTACGGCGCCGGGCTCGGCACGGTCCACTCCAGTCCGTAGGCGCCTTCCCAGACGCGGGAAGTAGCCGGCTTCATGCCCTTGCGGAACAGCGCGCAGCGCAGGATGTTGTAGAAGAAGACGAACTGGCCGATGAAGAACAGGAAGGCGCCGATCGTCGAGATCTGGTTGAAGTCGGTGAACTGCACGGCGTAGTCGGGGATGCGGCGCGGCATGCCGGCCAAACCGACGAAATGCTGCGGGAAGAAGGTGACGTTGATCCAGATCACTGACCACCAGAAGTGCAGCTTGCCGAGCTTCTCGTTGTACATCACGCCGGTCCACTTCGGAATCCAGTAGTAGACGCCGGCGATGATGCCGAACACCGCGCCTGGCACCAGTACGTAGTGGAAGTGCGCCACCACGAAGTAGGTGTTGTGGTACTGGAAGTCGACCGGGGCCAGGGCCAGCATCAGGCCGGAGAAGCCGCCAATGCTGAACAGGAAGACAAAGGCCACCGCGAACAGCATCGGCGTCTCGTAGGTCATCGAGCCCCGCCACATGGTGGCGACCCAGTTGAACACCTTCACGCCGGTAGGCACCGCGATCAGCATGGTGCTGAACATGAAGAACAGCTCGCCCGCCAGCGGAATGCCGACGGTGAACATGTGATGCGCCCAGACGATGAACGAGAGGAAGGCGATCGAGCCCATGGCGTAGACCATCGAGGCGTAGCCGAACAGCGGCTTGCGGGCGAAGGTCGGGATGATGGTCGAGATGATGCCGAAGGACGGCAGGATCAGGATGTACACCTCGGGATGGCCGAAGAACCAGAAGATGTGCTCGAACATCACCGGGTCGCCGCCGCCGGCGGCGTTGAAGAAGCTGGTGCCGAAGTACTTGTCGGTGAGCAGCATGGTCACCGCGCCCGCCAGCACCGGCATCACCGCGATCAGCAGGTAGGCCGTGATCAGCCAGCTCCAGGCGAACAGCGGCATTTTCAGCAGGGTCATGCCCGGCGCGCGCATGTTCAGGATGGTCACCACCACGTTGATGGCGCCGGTGATGGAGCTGATACCCATCAAGTGGATGGCGAACACCAGCAGCGGGAAGGAGTTGCCGGTCTGCAGCACCAGCGGCGGGTAGATGGTCCAGCCGCCGGCCGGCGCGCCGCCCGGCAGGAAGAAGGTGCTGAGCAGCAGGGTGAAGGCGAACGGCAGGATCCAGAAGCCCCAGTTGTTGACGCGCGGCAGCGCCAGGTCGGAGGCGCCGATGGTCATCGGCACCATCCAGTTGGCGAGGCCGACGAAGCCCGGCATGACGCCGCCGAAGATCATCACCAGGGCGTGCATGGTGGTGAACTGGTTGAACAGCTCAGGGTCCATGTACTGCATGCCCGGCTGCCACAGCTCGGCGCGGATCGCCAGCGACATCAGACCGCCGATGATGAACATGGTGGCGCTGAACCAGAGGTACAGAGTCCCCAGGTCCTTGTGATTGGTGGTCTTGATCCAGCGCATGATGCCCTTGTCGGGGCCGTGCGCGTGATCGTGATCGTGGCCGTCGTGACTGTGATCGTGACCGTGGTCGTCGTGAGCGTGTGCTTCTGCCATGACTAAGCTCCTACCTCAATTCTGTTGACTTACTTGCCGCGCAGCGCCGCGACCTGCGCGGGCTGCACGTCGCCGGAGTGGTTGCCCCAGGAGTTGCGCTCGTAGGTGGCCACGGCCGCGACATCGGCGTCGGACAGCGAAGGACCGAACGGCGGCATCGCGTTCTTGCCTTTCAGGATCTGGGTGATGTGGCCCTCGACCGGGCCGGCGACGACCTTGCTGCCGACCAGTGCCGGGAAGGCCGGCTTCATGCCCTGGCCGGTGGCCTGGTGGCAGGCGGCGCAGGTGGAGGAGTAGATCTTCTCGCCGTTCTTGACCAGATCGTCATGGCTCAGCTTGACCGGTGCGGCGGCAGCAGCCGGAGCAGCGGCAGCCGGAGCGGCCGGAGCAGCGGCGACTTCAGTTGTGGCGGGGGCGGTCGCGGCAGGAGCAGCGGCGGCGGCACCGCTGCCAGACTTCTGCTGCGCCAGCCACTGCTCGTACTCCGGCTCGGACACGGCCTTGACCACGATCGGCATGAAGCAGTGGTCGCGGCCGCAGAGCACGGTGCACTGGCCGCGGTAGATGCCGGGCTCGTCGATCTTGGCCCACATCTCGTTGATGTAACCCGGGATGGCGTCCTTCTTCACCGCGAGATCAGGCACCCACCAGCCGTGGATGACATCGTCGGAGGTGAGCAGGAAGCGCACTTTCTTACCGACCGGCAGCACCAGGTAGTTGTCGGCGTCGTGCAGGTAGTTGGGCACGGTCCTGGGATCGATGCCGGAATGCAGCTGGCGCGCGGCATTGGCCTTGGGCTCCAGGGTGGCGAAGAAGCTGACGCCCTGGTCGACGTATTCGTACTGCCACTTCCACTGGTAACCGGTGATCTTGATGGTCAGATCGGAGTCACGCGTGTCGTACATCTTGATCAGGGTGCTGGCGGCCGGCACGGCCATGGCGATCAGGATGAGGAACGGGGCGATGGTCCAGGCAATTTCCACAGTGGTGCTTTCGTGGAAGGTGGCCGCCACCGGATGCTTGGAGCGGCGATGCGCGAACAGCGAGTAGAACATCACGCCGAACACCAGCACGCCGATGACCACGCAGATCCAGAATGCGTACATGTGCAGCCACCAGACGCGGTGGCTGATCTCGGTCACGCCCTTGGGCATGTTCCAGTAGGCATTGTCCATCGTGTCCGCTGCGCTGGCGGCGAAACTGCTGCCCAGACCAAGCAGGGCGGCGACGATGCTGCGGAGGACCAGATTCACTCTGGGGCTCAGGTTCGGCATTCCCCTCTCCAAATTAAGACCACACCTAATCGTCAATATGGTTGCAGCTTATCCCGGAGCGGACTCCGTTTTTCCGTCCGCCTGGCGCCGCCAGCCGGGGTGTATCAGTTCACGCATACGCACCGCGAGGTGGTTCCGCTCCTCGTCGGTCAGGCAGCGCCCCAATTCGAGCTGCTGCCCCGGACTGCTCAGCAACAGCCGGGTCGGGCTATTGCGGTACGGGCCGGACTCCAACAGCACCCGTGTACTCGAACGCGGCAATCGCACCTGCAGACCGGCGCCGCGCCCGACTTCGCCGACCTCGATACGAATCGCTTCGTCCTCGAAGTCCACCACCTCGCGGTAGCGATTGCGGCGCAGGCTGACCGTCAGGGCCGCACCCAGCGCGACCAGTTCCAGTCCGGCAAACGGAAGAATCGGCCAGAAGCCCTTCACAGCAAAGAATCCGCCGATCGCCAGCGACACGCCGCACATCCAGGCCATGAACCAGATCGCCTGCCGCACGCTCATCGAAGCGTTCGGTCCGATCACCAGTCGCGTATTCACGGAATGATGCATATTCGCGTCGCTCGACGTCCGTCCGGAATCCGCCGGGCCGCCTAACTCCTTTATTTTAGGGGCCTGTGTCCGCAGGCGTAAAGCGACCTCCGTCTTTTTCGGGGGCGGCAATGGGGCCGGCGGGGGCTGCGGACCAATGGGAACGGCGGGATTCCGGCTCTGCCGGGTCCGGCAAATCAATTGCCGCCCAGCCCGGCAGAGCGGCAATTTCGGCGGCCGTTGCGCCCGGCGGGACGGTGGCGAGCAGCGGCGCCGGCATGCGCGCCTGCAGGGTGTCGATATTGTCGCGCCAGCGCTCCTGCAACGGCGGCAGCAGGTTGGCCACCCAGCCGAGCAGGCGGGTGCGGCGCTGGATCGCCTCGGCGCTGAGCAGGGCGTGATTGATGCAGCCCAGGCGCATCGCCACCACCAGGATCACCGGCCAGCCCTGGCTGCCGACCCAGTCCGCGAAGCTGTGCTGCGCATTGAGCGGCACCAGCCAGCCGCCGGCACCTTCCACCACCACCCGCTCGTGGCGCAGCGCCAGGCGCCGATGCGCGGCGTCGAGCGCGGCCAGGCCGATCTCGACGCCGGCCTCGCGCGCCGCCAGGTGTGGCGCGATTGCCGGCTCGAAACACCAGGGATTCACTTCGCCGTATTCCAGGCCGGGGCTGGAGGCGGCCTGCAGCACCAGGGCATCGTCGTTGCGCAGGCCCTCGGCAGTGCGCTCGGCGCCGGAGGCAAGCGGTTTGAAGCCGGCGGCGCTATAGCCCTGGTCGAGGAGCCGGTTCAGCATGGCGCGGGCGATGCGGGTCTTGCCAACGCCGGTATCGGTGCCGGTGATGAAAATGGTGTGGCTCACGCGGCGACGGGCAGCCGCTGCAGGCCTTGCGCCAGGGCTTCCAGCAGGCCGTCGATCTGGCCGGCGCTGTGTGCGGCGGAGAGGGTGATGCGCAGGCGCGAGGTGCCGGCCGGCACGGTGGGCGGACGGATCGCGGCAACCCAGTAGCCGCTGTCGTAAAGATGCCGCGACAGCGACAGGGCGCGCTCCGCCGCGCCCAGCACCAGCGGCTGGATCGGCGTTTCGGACGGCGCCAGAGCCAGCCCGAGCTGCGCCGCGCCGCTGCGGAAACGGCGGATGTTGGCGTGCAGGGCCGCGCGCCGCTGCGGCTCGGCCTGGAC
>JAMFRN010000030.1 GCA_026224805.1 Nevskia soli | reverse complement strand
GGATGCCCAGGTTGATGCGCGCCCGCCGGTCCGCGGCATAGCGGTCCCACAGGTAGTCGCGCTCCTTGTCGGTCACCATCTCCAGCGTCAGCTCGTCGTGGTTGCGCAGGAAAATCGCCCATTGGCAGTTGTCGGGAATTTGCGGCGTCTGGCGCATGATGTCGGTGATCGGGAAACGATCCTCGCGTGCGATCGCCATGTACATGCGCGGCATCAGCGGAAAGTGGAAGGCCATGTGGCATTCGTCGCCCTGGCCGAAATACTCCTGCGTGTCCTCCGGCCATTGATTGGCCTCGGCCAGCAGCATGCGGTCGGGATAGTGCGCATCGATCTCGGCGCGGATGCGCTTCAGGATCAGATGCGTTTCCGGCAGGTTCTCGTTGTTGGTGCCCTCGCGCTCCACCAGGTAGGGCACGGCGTCGAGCCGCAGCCCGTCCACGCCCAGGTCCAGCCAGAAGCGCATCACCGACAGCACCGCCTTCATCACCTGCGGGTTGTCGAAGTTCAGGTCCGGCTGGTGCGAATAGAAGCGATGCCAGTAATAGGCGTTCGCCACCGGGTCCCAGGTCCAGTTGGATTTCTCGGTGTCGAGAAAAATGATGCGGGTGCCGGCGTACTTGCCCTCATGGTCCGACCAGACATAGAAATTATGGGCATTGGAGCCAGGCTTGGCCTGGCGCGCGCGCTGGAACCAGGGGTGCTGGTCGGAGGTGTGGTTGATCACCAGTTCGGTAATGACGCGCAGCCCGCGGCCATGCGCCTCGGCGATGAACTTGCGCGCATCGGACAGCTTGCCGTAGTCCGGATGCACGTCGCGGTACTCGGCGATGTCGTAGCCGTCGTCGCGCCGCGGCGAGGGATAGAACGGCAGCAGCCAGATGGTGTTCACGCCCAGGCCGGCGAAGTCGCCGACGCCATCGCCATTGGCGTCGTAATACGACTTCAGATGCAACTGGTAGACCACCGCATCCTTGTACCAGAGTGGGTCATTGATGAACTTGACCTTCGATGCCTTGCCGCGCGGACCGGTCATGATGCGGCTCCCGGCTTGCGCACGCGCCATATGGCGAAGGGCAGACGGCCCGGATCGAAATACCAGTGCTGCAGCTTGCCCTGCCAACGTAACGGAGTGCCGGTCATCAGTTCTTCAACCTCCAGGGTGTCATGGTCACCGAGGCCGAATTCCCACAACGGCACTTCGAGTTGCGCTTCCTGCGCGTGATGGGGATCGAGGCTGATCGCCACCAGGATGAAATTGTCCAGGTCCGGTGTGGCCTTGCCATAGAACAGGACCTGGTCGTTCGAGGCTTTGTGGAACTTCAACCCCAGATGCGTATGCAGGGCGGGATTGTCGTGGCGGATGCGATTGAGCCTGGAGATCTCGCGGATGATGTTGCCCGGCGCCTGCCAGTCGCGCCGCCGGATCTGGTACTTCTCCGAATCCAGGTATTCCTCCTTTCCCGGCAGCGCCGCCGCCTCGCACAGCTCGAAACCGCTGTACAGGCCCCACAGGCCGGACAGCGTGGCCGCCAGCGCGGCGCGGATCAGAAAGCCGCCGCGGCCGGATTCCTGCAGGAACCAGGGGTTGATGTCCGGGGTGTTGACGAAAAAGTGCGGCCGGAAGAAGTGACGCGGTTCGTCCTGCGTCAGCTCGGTCAGGTATTCGGTCAGCTCCGCCTTGGTGTTACGCCAGGTGAAATAGCTGTAGCTCTGCGCAAAGCCGATTTTGGCCAGGCGATACATCATCGCCGGCCGCGTAAATGCTTCCGCCAGGAAAATGACCTCGGGATGATCCGCGCGGATATCCGCGATCAGCCATTCCCAGAAAGGCAGGGGCTTGGTGTGGGGATTATCGACGCGGAACAGTCTGACCCCTTCGCCGATCCAGCCGCGCACCACATCGCGCAGCGCCAACCACAGCCCAGGGAGAGACCCGGCGGCATAGAAGTCGACGTTGACGATGTCTTCGTAGGTCTTGGGCGGATTCTCGGCATAGCGGATCGATCCGTCCGGCCGCCAGGAGAACCAGTCCGGATGCTGCTTGAGCCAGGGATGGTCGGGCGAGCACTGCACCGCAAAATCCAGGGCCAGCTCCAAGCCGTGTTCGGCGGCGGCGGCACGCAGACGGCGAAAGCCTTCGATGCCGCCGAGTTCGGGATGAACCGCTTCGTGGCCGCCTTCGCTGCCGCCGATGGCGTAGGGGCTGCCGGGATCGCTGGGCTCGGCTTGCAGGCTGTTGTTGGGGCCTTTCCGATGCGTCGTGCCGATGGGATGGATCGGCGGTAGATACAGCACGTCGAAGCCCATCGCCTGGATGAAGGGCAGGCGGGCGATGGCGTCGTCGAATGTTCCATGCGCCTGCCCGCCCTGGGCCTGCGAACGTGGGAACAACTCGTACCAGGCACCGAAAGCTGCGGCTCCCCGTTCCACTTCAATTTGCAGATCGACTTCGCAGTGCGTCTCGAAGGCGCGCGGATCGACACGGGCCATCACCGCCGCGGCGGTTTCGCTCAACAGCAAACCCACCTGCAGCGATTCATCCTGATTTTCCAGGCCTGTTTCAAGGGCCTGCAAAGCCTGCAGCTCCGCACCTGCCGCACGCCGGCGTGCATCTCCGATCAGCTTGCGGCCTTCGGCAAGCTCCTGCGTGATGGATTTGGCCGCCTTGTGCTTCTTCTCCAGGGCCCCGCGAAAGCTGCCCCACAGGTCGAGCCAGGCCTCGATTCGCAAATGGTAGCGCCCGGGCTGTGCAGGTTCGAAGTGCGTGCGCCAGCGATCATTGCCCAGCAGCCGCATCGACAATGCCTGCAATTCCGCACCGGCATGGAGTACCAGTACCCGGGCCGCGATCTGGTCATGGCCATCCATGAAGATATCGGCTTCGATATCGACACGCTGGCCGATCACCGCCCGGGAAGGAAAACGTCCATGCTCAATCAGCGGTGAAGCTGCGGCAATGACTATGCGGGAAGCCGCAGTTGCTTCGCCCAAAGTGGGGCGCTCGATGCGCACGGGCTGGCCCGCGACTGCTTCACCTTGCGGCTTGCCATTCCTTGGCGTCATGTATTTACCGAATTTTGCGTTCGTTACACCGTCGCTAGATCTTGGCGGTGACCGGTTCATCTCCAGTAATGGACAGTAAATCCGGTCTGCCGTTCGATTCCGCGTCTTGCTGATCCCGCAGCATCTCCGGCGTTACCAGCGTGACGCCGCCCGGACTGACGTGAAAGCGCCGCCGATTCTGTTCCAGGTCACCGCCGATGGTCGTGTTGTCCGGGATCACGCAGCCTTCGTCGATGATCGCCTTGCGGATATGGCAGTTGCGTCCGACGGAGACGCCTGGCAGCAGCAGGGAGTCGTTGACGGTGCTGCCCTCGTTGACGCGGGCGCCCGAGAACAGGACGCTGCGCTGCACCGAGGCGCCGGACACGATGCAGCCGCCGCTGATGAGGGAGTCGGAGGCTGTTCCTCGGCGCTTGGGGTCGTTGAACACGAACTTTGCCGGCGGCAACTGCTCCTGATGCGTCCAGATTGGCCAGTCCTTGTCGTAAAGATTGAGTTCCGGCACCACGCTGATCAGCTCAAGATTGCCTTTCCAGTAGGAATCGACGGTACCGACATCGCGCCAGTAACCCTGCTTTTGGGGTTCATACAAATCGGTGAACGGGAAGGCGTAAACCACGTTTTCGCGAATGGCAGCGGGGATGATGTCCTTGCCGAAATCGTGGCTGGATTCATTCACGCCGGCGTCACGGGACAGCCAGTCGAGCAGGAAACGCGCGTCGAAGACGTAGATTCCCATGCTGGCCAGCGCGGCACGGGGTTTTCCGGGCATGCCCTTGGGCTTTTCGGGCTTCTCGTCGAAGCCCACCACGCGGCTGTCCCGGTCCACTTCCATCACTCCGAAGCTGGAAGCCTCCTCGACGGGCACCTCCAGGCAGCCGACGGTTATTTTTGCGCCGCATCGCGCGTGATGGGCCAGCATCGGGCCATAATCCATCTTGTAGATGTGATCTCCGGCCAGAATCAGCACCTGGGCCGGCTGATGCAGTTTGATGAAGTCGATGTTCTGAAACACGGAATCCGCCGTTCCGGCATACCAGGACGTGCTTTCGGAGCGCTGCTCAGCCGGCAGCAGTTCGACGAATTCACCAAATTCTCCGCGGAGGAAACCCCAGCCCATTTGCAGATGTCTGATCAGCGGATGGCTCTTGTACTGCATCAATACGCCGATGCGCCGGATATCGCTATTGATGCAGTTCGAAAGGGTGAAATCGATGATGCGGAATTTTCCACCGAAAGGCACGGCAGGCTTGGCGCGGGTGGCGGTGAGCTGCATCAGACGCGATCCGCGGCCCCCCGCCATCACCAGCGCCAGCGTGTCGCGGGTGAGCCGGCTGACAAAACGGGCGTCTCTTGCACCGGACATCGGAACCGTCCTTGGTTTGATCCTTGTCGGGCCGGTTGCCGATATCCATGCCAAATCCGTGGCGTGGCGTAAAACAGCGGTGCAAGCGGCTCAATATCATTAAGACCATGCAATTCACGGAAGATTCAACCCGGAGTCTCACCGGCACTTCGATGAAGGTCCTACACGTTGCGGCCGAGTGCTTTCCCTTGATCAAGACCGGGGGGTTGGCCGATGTCGTCGGTTCCCTGCCGCTTGCGCAAAGGCGCATCGGCATCGACGCCCGCGTCGCCTTGCCAGGTTACCGGGGGCTGAGCGGCCGGCTTGAGTTCGCCCACACCGTGGCGGCGTTAGATTTCCAGGGTTTCAGGTTCAACGTGACCGAAGCGATGTTGAACAGTGTCGATAGCGCCGAGGAGCGTCTGCCGGTGTACCTGTTCGAATGTCCGGAATTGTATGACCGACCGGGCGACCCCTATCGGGATGCCCAGGGCAAGGAACACCCGGACAACGCGCTGCGTTTCGGCTTGTTCGCCGAGGCGGTGTCGCGCTTCGTCTCCCATCGCAGCAATGGGTTTTCGCCAGCACTGGTGCATCTGCATGACTGGCAGGCGGCGCTGGTCGCCGCGTGGCTCAGTCTCGAGTCACAGCGGCCTTCGACGCTGCTCACCATCCACAATCTGGCTTATCAGGGCGTTTTCGATCGCGAAACATTTCAGCATCTCGGCTTGCCGCCGCAATGGTGGTCGCCGCAGGCGATGGAGTTCTGGGGAAAGTGCTCGTTTCTGAAGGCAGGCATCCAGTTCGCCGATGCCATTACTACCGTCAGCCCTGGCTATGCGCGGGAAATCCAGATGGCGGAATACGGTTGTGGCCTGGACGCCAACCTGCGTGCTCGTTCCACCGACCTGAGCGGTATCCTCAACGGCATCGATACCGGGGTATGGAATCCGCAGACCGACCCGTTCATTCCCGCGCACTACACTGCGGGCGATGTGAACATCGGCAAGGGCGCGAACAAGTCCGCCCTGCAGCGGGAGCTCGGGTTGGCCATCAGCTCCAGGCCCCTGGTGGCTTTCGTCGGTCGCCTGGCCGATCAGAAGGGTGCCGATCTGATTCTGGCGGCCCGCGAGGAATTGCTGCGGCTGGATGCACAATACGTAGTGCTGGCTAGCGGCGATCACGGCCTGGAACAGGCTTTCGCCGGGTTTGCCGGTCCCCTCGTAGCCGATCGGGTGGCGGTACGCCTGCTTCATGATGAAACGCTCGCCCACAAAATTTTCGCCGCGGCCGATCTGCTGCTCATTCCTTCGCGTTTCGAACCCTGTGGCCTGACCCAGATGTACGCCCAGCGCTATGGCACGCTGCCCGTGGTGAGGCGGACCGGCGGTCTGATCGATACGGTGGTCGATGCGGATGCGGAATCGCTCGCCACCAATCGTGCCACCGGGGTGCATTTTCTCGATGCGGATGTCGGCGGATTGCTCTACGGTGTGCGCAGGGGCCTGGAGTTGATCGCCGATGCCACGACGCACGACAAGCTGCGGCAGGCCGCGATGGCGCGCGATTTTTCATGGCTGCAATCGGCAGTCGATTACAAGCAGCTGTATCGCGGGTTGCAGGCGTCGCGGCGCGCGGTTTAGCTGCGCCAGCATTTGTCTTGTAGCCGGGCTTGTATCCGTATAGGCCGTACGCTGCAAAAACTGTTTATATTGAATCGGTTGAGGAGGCTGTCGACATTCAGGTGCAGAACATAGAATGGCGTCCGTGGAGTTCGGGGGGCTTCCGCTAAAATCCGGCACTCTTCCGTATCCTAAAATCGCGCCTTGGACTCTTCCGCGCGCGTTACGGCTGCTGTCGTAGTCCCGCACCGCAATCTGCGCTTGGCAGTCCGTCCGTGATCCGCCGCGCGACCCCGACTCACAGGCTTTGACGGATTTCGCGCACGCCGCGGCCAAGCCGGCGGCGCAGCAAGGTGCGCAGTGTCACGCCTTCGGCATAGCCGACTTCGGCGGCGATCTGATCGACGCTGGTGTGGGTGGTCTTGAGCAGGTGCACCGCGTGCTCGATCCGCAAATCCTGGAAGTAGGCGAGAGGCGTTTTGCCCAGCACGCTTTGCATGCGGCGCGCCAAGGTGCGCTTGCTGGTGGCCAGCGCCGCTGCGGCCTGATCGAGCGAAAAGCCCTCGGCCAGGCGTCCGCGCGCCCAGCGCTCGAATTGCCGCACCAGGGGATCGGAATGGGCCAGGTGGTCGGAGATGGTGTACACCGCCTGTGAAGTGCGGGTGTCCACCGCCAGATACTTCGCGGTGAGGCTGGCCAGCTCCGGGCTGGCGCGGCGGATCAGGGCCAGCGCCAGGTCCATGTGGCTGAGCGCCGCGCCCGCGGTGACAAACGCGTTGGACTGCACCACGATGCGCGACTCGTCCAGCCGCACCCGCGGATAGCGCTGCCGAAACAGTGGCGCGAGCCACCAGGTGGTGGTGGCCTCCTCGCCGTCGAGCAGAGCCGATTCCGCCAGTACGAAGGTGCCGACACAGGCCGCCGCGCTCAGCGCGCCGCGCCCCGACCATTTGCGCAGCAAGGCGCCCGCTTCGCGCACCTCGCTGCTGGCCAGCGCCCGCAGCAGCGGCTCCGGCGTCAACTGGCTGATGGCGGGCATTACCACCGCATCCGGCATCTGCGCGCGCACCGCCGCGGTCACCGGCACGCTCAGACCCCGCGCGGTGGTGATGGTTTTGCGCAAGCCGACCACCCGCACCTGGAAGCGCAGCGAGGAAGTGCCGGTCATTTCCGCCAGCCAGTTGGCCATGCCGAAGGCGTCGAGCACCGCCGACAGGCCGGTGTCGAACACGCCGTTGAGAGCAAGCACATGGATGCGCATGGCAATTATGGTATCAAAATTGGCAACGTTGCCAATATCGCCGATGCCACCGCGAACCTACCCTACGCACCTCGTTTCATCTCAATCTGGAGTCGACGATGGTGAAGAACGCATTGTTTGTCCGCCTCGAAGCCAAGCCCGGCAAAGAGAAGGAAGTCGCCGAGTTCCTGCAGGCCGGCTTCAGCCTGGCGCAGCAGGAAAGCGGCACCCCGGTGTGGTTTGCCCTGCAGCTCGGCCCGTCCACCTTCGGCGTGTTCGACGCCTTCGCCGACGAAGCGGGCCGCCAGGCCCACCTCAACGGACCGATCGCCCAGGCGCTCGGCGCCAACGCCCCCAAGTTGCTGGCGCATGCGCCGTCGATCGAGCGCATCGACGTGCTCGCCGCCAAGCTGCCCCGCTGAAACCGGCACGGAGCCCCTGTCCGCTCCGGCCTCCAATCCAATTCGCAGAGAACCATTCATGAGCAAAACCGACGAAGCCACCGTTCTGTACACCGCCGAAACCCACACCACCGGCGGCCGCGATGGTACCTCCCGCAGTTCCGACGGGCATCTTGAGGTCAAGCTGTCCAGTCCCGGCGGCCCCGGCACCAATCCGGAGCAGCTTTTCGCAGCCGGCTGGTCGGCCTGCTTCATCAGCGCGATGGGGATCGAGGCAAAGAAAATGAAGGTCGCCCTGCCGCGCGACCTGTTCATCAACGCGCAGATCGATCTGTGCAATGCCGGCGAGGCTTATTTCATCAGAGCCCGCCTTGACGTCAGCCTGCCGGGCATCGAGCGCGGAACCGCCCAGGCCCTGATCGACGCCACGCACCAGACCTGCATCTATTCCAAGGCCACCCGCGGCAACATCGATGTTGCCATCAAGCTGGTCTGAAGCGGACGGCCATCCGCAATAAACGTTCAATAACACCAATGCAGGGAGTATCAGTCATGATCAAGCATCTGTTGTTTGCCCCCGGCCCACGCACGAAAGGCCTGGCGACGTCCTTGATGTCCGCATCGCTACTGCTGGCTTCGGCGGCAGCCACCGCGGATAACCCGGCTCTCCCGACGCAAATCGTCGATCTGGCGAACAAGGTGGACGGCGTGCATCCGGGGTATCGCGCCTTTCATGCGAAAGGCGTTGTGGTGGAAGGCACTTTCAAGGCATCGGCCGAAGCGGCCCAGCTCAGCAGCGCGGCGCTGTTCAGCGGCAGCACGATTCCCGTGACCGCGCGCTTCTCCGACGGCAATGGCGTGCCGACCACGCCGGACGGCGGCGCCGCCATGCCGCGCGGCATCGCCATCAAGTACCACCTGCCCGGTGGTGCTGACACCGACATGGTGACCAACTCGTTCAAGTTCTTCCCGGTCGGGACCGGCGAGGACTTCCGTGATCTGCTGACGGCCATCTCGGAGACTACGCCCGATCAGCCGCATCCGAACAAGATTGAACAGTTCATGGGTAGCCATCCACAGGCGCCGAAGGCGCTCGGCACCCTTGGAGTGCCGGACAGCTTCGCCGATGAGGAGTACCACGGTGTCGACGCATTCATCTTTGTTAACAAGAGCGGCCAGCGGCAGGCTGTGCGCTACCTGATCGAGCCGGAAAAGGTGGTGCACATCACGGCAGATGAAGCGGCGAAGCAGACTCCGAATTACCTGTTCGATGACCTGAGCAAGCGGCTCGCGAAAAAGCCGGTGGTTTTCCACTTGAAGGTGCAATTGGCAGCGCCCGGCGACCAGACCAAGGATGCGAGCCTGCCCTGGCCGGATGACCGCAAGGTCGTCGATCTCGGCGTTCTGAAGATCACCAGGATCGTACCCAACAGCCCGGAGGCGGAGAAGAAGTTGCTGTTCCTGCCCACCAATCTCCCCGCCGGTATTGAGCTTTCCGACGATCCGCTGCCGAGCCTGCGCTCTGCCGCTTATGGCGTCTCGTACGGGCGGCGCAGCCAGGCGCAGTAGGCGCAGCCGGCAATCAGGAGGTGAGTCGGAGGGAAGAAGGATCTTTCCTTCGACTCACCAAGGCTTCGGGTCGAGTAGCCGGATGCGGCGTTTTTTTCAATTGCCGGCCGGCTTCTGTCCGCTCTCCACCCAGGCGCGCAGATCGTTCCAGGCGGACGCCACTTGATCCGGCGTGAAGCCGCAATGGACGTAACCATCGGTACTGGTGGTGGGAATGGGGGCGCGCTGCGCGGGCAGGCTGCGCTGCACCAGATGATCCAGGTTGCCGGCGCGCTCCACCGCTGCCTGCAGCAACGGTTCGTTGATGGTACTCGGCGCCATCGGGTCGATGGCGTTGGAGATGGTCAGCAGGCGGGTCTGGAACTTGCCCGTCGGCTGATACCAGGAGTCGGCATAGGCAAGCGCCCGTGAATCGGCCTTGATGCGTTCGATGCCCTGGTTGAGCGTGGCGTTTTCCGCGGCCGACAGCAGGGGGCTGGAATAGATCTTGGCGCTGTTGTCGTAGATCGAGCCGCCGAAGGTCTGGTTGAGGTCGTCCATGCCCAGTGTCGTCAGCGTCAGCGGCAGGGCGAAAGCGGCGGGATCCGCCGGGGTGCCGCTGGCCGCCGCAATGTTGTCGATGATCCGCTGCTCCGCGCCGCCGGGGTTGGCCGCGGCGGCGGCGAACAGCTTTACCACCGGGGCGAACACCCGCTTGCTCTGCAGCAGCACCAGCGGAATCGACAGCGGTTTGATCAGCCCTTGCGGCGGCATCCACAGGGCGGAGCGGTCTATGCTTTTGTTGCCCGGCAGCTCGTAGGCGGTGCCGCGCGTGAAGTAGTTGTAAGCCGCGCGCAGATCGATGGTCCAGCCGAGCTCGGCGCGCCAGCCGCCCACCGCGCCGCAGGCGGCGATGGCGCCGGCGAAGTCCTGCGGATATTTCTCGATCAGGGCGACGGTGATGTCGCCGCCCATCGAGGCGCCGATCAGGTAGGTGCGCGCGCTGCCAAGCTGGTCGACCAGCTGTTTCAGCCGGTAGGTGCTCTCGACTCCGGTCTGCACCCCCATGCCGGCCTTGGCGTAGGCGCTGCGGCCGGCGGCGAAGCCCTGGGCGTAAGGCGTGCGGTAGAAGCCGTTGCTGTCCCCGGCCAGGGGGCTGTTGGGGATGTCGGTCGGGAACCCGGGCGGGCGGTAGCCGTTGGCGAACAGCATCGCCTGCTTGTTCCAGCGCCAGGGGATGGCCAGGTTGAAGCGCCGGCCGTCCAGCTCGCCGTCCAGTACCATGCCGCCGTCATCCTGCGGCGTGGCGCTGAGGGCGCTGGCGCCGGCCTGTCTGGCGGCATCCACCAGGGCGGCCTGCTCGGGGCTCAGCTTCTGCCCGCCGCAGGCGTTGAGCAGCAGGCCGGCGGCGGCCGTTGCGGCCAGCAGGAAAAAACGGCGGGTCACGATTGCTGTCAGGTCTTGGCGACGATCAGCTTCACGCCGCAATCCTTGATCAGCGCGATGTGCTCCTGGCGGATGCCGTCATCGGTGACCACGGTATCCACTTCCTGCAGCGTGCAGGCCACATGCCCGGCCGGGGCTTCGAACTTGCTGCTGTCCACCAGCAGGATCAGCTCGTCGGCGCGGGCCAGCAGGCGCTGCTCGGACTGGGCCAGGATCAGGTCCGCCTGCATCACGCCGTGGCGGCCGACCGCGGCGGCGCCCATGAACATGCGCGAGGCGCGGTAGCGCTCCATGCCGTCGTTGTCGAACGGCGACAGCACGATGTTCTGCTCGCGGAATACAGTGCCGGCGGGTATGGCGATGCGCGTGCCCGGCTGCGGCAGCAGGGCGTTGATGATGTGCAGGGAATTGCTCAGCACCTGCAGTTCCAGCGCCTCCAGGTGGGCGCACATCTGCAGGGTGGTGGAGCCGCCGTCGATGATCACTGACTCCCGGCGTCGGCATAGCGCCGCCGCGGCGCGGCCGATGGCGCGCTTGGCTTGGTCGTTGCGCGCGATGTTCTGGTGGAACGGCACGCCGCGCAGGTGCTGCACGTCGCCGCTCTCGGCGGTTTCGGATTCGGCCAGGCGCGCGCCGCCGCGCACCCGCACGATGCGCCCGGTGCTTTCCAGCTTGTCCAGGTCGCGGCGCAGGGTGGCGGGGGAGGCGTCCAGCTGGCTGTCCAGATCCTGGAACGCGATGAAGCCGCGTTGCTGGATCAGCTGCAGGATCAACTGTTCGCGTTCGGCGGCATGCACGGCGGTTGCCCTTCAAGGCTGGTGAATGGTGCCACCATCATACGATGCCGGCGCCCGCCGCCGTAGGGCGCCGCTCCCGCGCCTTGCGCGCCCGCCAGCCGGTTTCGCGGTAGGCGGCGATGGGGGCGACGGCGCCGCCGGCGTCGCGGCGGGCCATCGCTAGGATCGGGGCGACGTCGGTGTTGTAGGCCAGGCGCAGGGTCTGGAACGCCATCATCACGTCATTGCCGCGCTGGTATTCGGCCAGGGCCTCGCGGTCCACCAGCAGGGCGCGCACGTAGGCGCCGGCGATGGCCTCGGCACTGGACAGCAGGCTTTCCACCGGGTCGGTGATGTTGTGCGACTGGTCGATCATGTAGGCCGGGTCGAAGTCGGCCGGGCTGCGCTGCTCGGCTTCGACCAGCTCGTTGAATACCAGGAACAGCTGGTGCGGATTGATCGAGCCGGAATCGAGGTCGTCGTCGCCGTACTTCGAATCGTTGAAGTGGAAGCCGCCGAGCTTGCCGAAGCGGTGCAGCCGCGCCACGATCTGCTCGATGTTGACGCTCGGCGCGTGGTGTCCCAGATCCACCAGGCAGCGCGCCTGGGGGCCCAGCTGCTGCGCCGCCAGGATGCTGCTGCCCCAGTCGGAAATGACGGTGGAATAGAAGGCCGGTTCATACAGCTTGTGCTCCAGCAGCATGCGCCAGTCGCCGGGCAGGGCGGCGTAGATCTGCGCCGCCGAATCCAGGTAACGGTCCAGCGCCGCCGCCAGCGACTGCTGGCCGGGGAAGTTGCTGCCATCGCCGATCCATACGGTGATGGCCTTCGAGCCCAGGGCCTGGCCGATGCGGATGCACTCGATGTTGTGCTCGATCGCCTGCCGGCGCACGGCCGGATCGGTATGCGCCAGCGAGCCGTGGCGATAGCTCAGGGCCTGGCCGGGCGCGTCCTGGAAGGTGTTGGAATTGACCGCATCGAAGTGCAGGCCCAGGCCTGCCGCCTGCTGGCGCAGGCTCAGCGGATCGCCGACCTTGTCCCAGGGCAGGTGCGGCGACACGCCCGGGGTGATGCGGCACAGCTGCTGCACCACCGCGCAGTCCTCCAGTTTCTCCTGCACGCCGGCCGGCTCGCCCGCCATCGGGAAGCGCGCGAAGCGCGTGCCGCCCACGCCCACGCCCCAGGATGGCAGCGCCAGTTGCAGCGCCGCCGCTTTCTGCCGCAGCGCATCGATGGCGATGCCGCGCCGGCCCAGGGCCCGGCCCAGGCTGTCGTATTCGTCCTGCAGGGCGGTGAGGCGCTGCCGGTTGTGCTGCTCGATGAGAGCGGGGTCGAGGGGGCGGCGCGCGTTCATGCTCTGCTCCTAACGGGTGAACGCCTGGGCATTGCCGGCGTCCACATTGATGATGTTGCCGGTGCATTTTGCCGAAGCGGAGGAAACGAAGAACAGCACGGCTTCGGCGACGTCCTCCGGCAGCACGTCGCGTTTCAGCAGGCTGCGCTCCCGGTAATGCTGCTCCAGTGCAGCGCCGGAGTCGATGCCGTGGGCCTGGGCCCGCTCCTGCCGCCAGTTGCCGTCCCAGATGCGCGAGCCGCGGATCACCGCGTCCGGGTTGACCACGTTGACGCGGATGCCGCTGGGGGCGCCTTCCAGGGCCAGGCAGCGCGCCAGGTGCAGGGAGGCGGCCTTGGCCGAGGCGTAGGCCGAGCCGGCGGGGGTCGCCGCCAGGGCGTTTTTCGAGCCGATGAAGACGATCGAGCCGCCCTGCTGCTTGAGCAGCGGAAAGGCCGCGCGGGCGGTCAGGAAATAGCCCTTGGCCAGCACTTCGTGGTTCTGGTCCCACATCGCCACCGTGGTCTGCTCCAGCGGCGCGGCCGAGGCGATGCCGGCATTGGCCACCAGGATGTCGAGGCCGCCGAACTCCTGCGCGCAGGCGGCGAAGGCCGCCGCGGTCTGTGCTTCGCTGGTCACGTCACACACCGTGGTGCGCACCGCGTCGGCGCCAAAGCGTCCGGCGAAGCCCTGCCGGGTCTGTTCCAGCACGGCGGCGTCGCGGTCGGTGAGCATCACGCAGGCCCCCTCCGCCAGCAGCCGGGCGGCGGCGGCGGCGCCGATGCCGCCAGCGGCGCCGGTGATCAGCGCGACGCACCCGGCCAGGGATTTGGGCGGCGGCAGGCGGCGCAGCTTGGCCTCCTCCAGCGCCCAGTACTCGATGCCGAAGGCCTCGCGCTCGTCCAGGCCGACATAATCGCCGAGCGCGCAGGCGCCGCGCATGACGTTGATGGCGTTGCCGTAGAACTCGCCGGCCAGGCGGGCGGTGGCCTTGTCGGCGGCGAAGCTGAAGCGGCCGACGCCGGGCAGCATCACCACCACCGGGTTGGCGTCGCGCATCGGCGGATCGCCGGCTTTGGCGCAGCGCTGGTAATAGGCGGCGTAGCCCTCGCGGTAGGCGGCAACGGCCTCGCGCAGATAGGCCTCGTCTTCGATCCGCGCCGGATCCAGCGCCAGCGGCGAGATCTTGGTGCGCAGGAAGTGGTCGGGACAGGAAGTGCCGATCGCCGCCAGGCGCAGGAAGTCGCGGCTGCAGGAAAATTCCAGCGCCGAAGCTTCGTCGCTGAAATGGCCGATCTTGGGCCGTTCCTGGCTCAGGATGGCGCGCAGCCGCGGCATCAGAGTCGCGGCGATGCGGCTCCGCTCCTGCGGCGGCTGCGCCGCGAGGATAGTACCGCCGAAGGCCGGGGTCTTGGCCAGCCGGCGGTTGAGGAACTGGGCAGCGCCGGCGATCAGGTCCACCGAGTTGTCGTAGCAGCTGCGGGCCGAGTCGCCCCAGCAGATCAGGCCGTGGCCGGCCAGCACCACGCCGCGCAGGCCGGGCCGTTCGGCGACGTAGGCGCGCAGCCGCAAGCCCAGGTCGAAGCCCGGGCGCTTCCAGGCGAGCCAGCCGACCTTGCCGCCATAGACTTCAGCGGTCAGCGCCTCGCCGCGGTCGCAGGCCGCCAGCGCGGTGACCGCATCCGGATGCAAATGGTCGACATGCTCGAACGGCAGGAAGGCATGCAGCGGCGTATCGATCGAGGCCGCGCGCGGGTTCAGGCCGAAGGCGCAGTGCGGCAGGTAGCCGACCATGTCGTCTTCATGCTCGACTCCGCGGTACAGTTGCTCCAGCCCCAGCAGCTTCTCCATATAAAGCGTCGCGAACCCGTCGAGCTTCATGGACCCGATGTCGCCGCCGGAACCCTTGACCCACAGCACCTGGACCGGCTTGCCGCTCAACGGGTCGGTTCCGCGCAGCTTGGCCGAGGTGTTGCCGCCGCCGAAATTGGTGATGGTCAGGTCCGAGCCGAGCAGGTTCGAGCGGTACAGCAGCAGCTGCTCCGCATTCATCCCCCGGGCGACTTCGTCCTGCCAGCGGTTCGCCGGAATGGCGAACAGATTCGCCGGAGTGGCGAATAAGGATGAGGGACTTGCTATCTCCATTGAATCACCTGCGGTCATTTGTTGTATATTTCAATCATAATCGATAATGCTAGATCATGAGGAGAGCAGGAACAAGCATATGTTGCCGGGCAGGGTGATCGTTCTCGATATTGGCAAGACACTGGCCAAGCTGAGCCTGTGGGACAGGCAAGGACGGATGCTGGAGCAGCGCGTCTGCGCCAACCGGCCGCTTGCGACGCCCTCCGGCCGCGCGCTGGACGCTGCTGCCATCGAGGACTGGCTGGCCCTCACCCTGGCGGAATTCGCCCGGCTGGGGCCGGTGGCGGCCATCGTCCCGGTGGCGCACGGCGCGGCGGGCGCAGTGATCCGCCAGGGACACCTGGCTTGTCCCGTGCCGGACTACGAAGAGCCGCTCCCGCTGCCGCTATTGGCCGCGTATCGCGCCAGCCGCGACCCCTTCGCTCTGACCGGCTCGCCGGCCCTGCCCAACGGCCTGAATCTCGGTGCGCAGCTGCACCGCCTGGAAACGCTGCGGCCCGACTTGTGGAGCGGTGACGCACAGCTCTTGCCCTGGCCCCAATACTGGGCCTGGCGCCTGTGCGGCGTGGCCGCCTGCGAAGTCACCAGCCTCGGCTGCCACAGCGATCTGTGGCAACCGGCCCTGCACGCATACTCAACGCTGGCACGCAGTCGCGGCTGGGCCGGGCGGCTGGCGCCGCGGCGCCGCGCCGACGAGGTGCTGGGCAGGCTCAGCGCCGAGTGGATCGAGCGCACCGGCCTGGCCGCGGAGGTTCGCGTCTACTGCGGCCTGCACGACTCCAATGCGGCGCTGCTGGCGGCCCGCGGCTTCGCCGAGATCGGCGCCCACGAGGCCACGGTGCTGTCCACCGGCACCTGGTTCGTTGCCATGCGCTCGCCGGCGCTCGGTGCCGAGCCTGAACTGGCGGCCCTGCCGGAAGCGCGCGACTGCCTGGTCAACGTCGATGTCCACGGCATGCCGATCCCCTCGGCGCGCTTCATGGGCGGGCGCGAGATCGAGGCGCTCGGCGGACTCGGCACCGCCGACGAGGCCGCAGCGCTGAGCACGGTGCCGGCCGTGCTCGATGCCGGCGCCATGGTGCTGCCCGGCTGGGCGCCCGGGGTGGGTCAGTTTCCGCACGCGCGCGGTCGCTGGATCGCGGAGCCCACCGATCCGGCGCAGCGGCGCGCGGCCCTGTGCCTTTATCTGGCCCTGATGGCGGATGTCGCCCTCGGTCTGATCGGTGCGCGCGAGCGCATTTTTATTGAAGGCCGCTTCGCCGAGTCCGCGCTATTCGTGCAGGCCCTGGCGGCGCTGCGGCCCGATACCGCGGTGTACACGGGCGGGGTTTACGAAGGCGTGCCCTGCGGCGCGCTACGGCTGATCGATCCGGGTCTGTCGCCGCCCGGCACGCTGCGCCGTGCGGCGCCGCTGCCGGGCGATCTGGCCGGCTACCGTACCGGATGGCTGCGCCACATCGGCGAAGAGGAGGGTTCATGAAAGCGGCGGCACCGATCGACTACCGCGATCTGGCGCGCCGGCGCCTGCCGCATTTCCTGTTCGAATACATCGACGGCGGCGCCTACGCCGAGGTGACCCTGCGGCGCAATCTTGAAGATCTCGCGGCCATCGCCCTGCGCCAGCGCGTGCTGCGCGACGTGTCGAACGTGGACCTGTCGACCGAACTGTTTGGCCAGAAGCTGGCGCTGCCGCTGGCCCTGGCGCCGATCGGCCTGGCCGGCCTCAACGCCCGCCGTGGTGAAGTGCAGGCGGCCCGCGCTGCGGAGGCGGCAGGCGTGCCGTTCTGCCTGTCCACCGTATCGGCCTGCCCCCTGGGGGAGGTGGCGGCGGGCGTAACGCGCCCGTTCTGGTTCCAGCTCTACATGATCCGCGACCGCGCTTTCATGCGGGATCTGCTGGCGCAGGCGGTTCAAGCCGGCTGCTCGGCCCTGGTGTTCACGGTGGACATGCCGCTGCCAGGAACGCGCTATCGCGACTACCGCTCCGGACTGGCCGGCGCGCCGGGATTCAGCGGCGCGCTGCGCCGCTTCGGCCAGGCCCTGCTGCGGCCCGCCTGGGCCTGGGATGTCGGCGTGCGCGGCCGGCCGCATGCTCTCGGCAATGTCGCTCCGGTGCTGGGGCCGAATACCGGCCTGGAGGATTTCTTCGCCTGGATGCGCGGCAACTTCGATCCCTCGGTGACCTGGAAGGATCTGGAGTGGGTGCGCGCGCAGTGGCGCGGCCCGCTGATCGTCAAGGGCATCCTCGATGTCGAGGATGCGCGCGCCGCCGCGGCGGTCGGCGTCGACGGCATCGTCGTTTCCAACCACGGCGGACGCCAGCTCGACGGCACGCCGTCCACGGTCCGCGCGCTGCCGCCGATCGTCGATGCGGTGGGCGGGCAGCTGAGCGTGCTGGTCGACGGCGGCGTGCGTTCCGGCCTCGACGTGGTGCGGATGCTGGCGCTGGGCGCACGCGGCGTGCTGCTGGGGCGCGCCTGGGCCTTCGCCCTGGCCGGCGCCGGGCAGGCCGGCGTGGCGCACCTGTTGCAGCTGATCGCGGCGGAGATGCGGGTGGCGATGGCGCTGACCGGCTGTACCAGCATCGCGGCGATCGACCGCGACATCCTGGCCGAAGGCCGCCCGCCCTGAAGCACAATACCTAACGCAGCACACAATAAAGAACCGGGGGAGTACGTGTTGAGTCCAAATCCACCGCTGGGCGTGGTGTTCCACTGGCTCGGCGGCCTGTCGTCGGCGAGTTTCTACGTACCGTACAAGCGGGTACGGCTCTGGTCCTGGGAAATCTTCTGGCTGACCGGCGGCGTCTTTTCCTGGGTGGTGGCGCCCTGGCTGTTTGCCATCCTGCGCACCCGCGACCTGGCCGGCGTGCTCGGCGCGGCGCCGGGGCACGCCTTGTTCTGGAGCTGGTTCTGGGGCGTGGCCTGGGGCTTCGGCGGCCTCACCTTCGGCCTGACCATGCGCTATCTCGGGCTGTCCCTGGGCATGGCCGCGGTGCTGGGGCTGACCACCGTCACCGGCACCCTCGGGCCGCCGATCTTCAACGGCACGCTCGCCGCGATCGCGGCCACGCCGTCCGGCCGCATCACCCTGGCCGGCATTCTCGTCACGCTGCTCGGCATGGTGCTGGTGGCCATGGCCGGCCGCTCCAAGGAGCGCGAGCTGGGCGCCGGCCAGGGGGCGCAGCAGGGCGTGGCCGAGTTCAGCCTGCGCAAGGGCCTGGCCATCGCCATGTTCTCCGGCGTGATGTCCGGCTGCTTCGCCTGGGGCCTGGCCGCCGGGCAGCCGATCGAACAGCTGACCCTGGCCGCGGGCACCGATCCGCTGGCGCAGGGCCTGCCGGTGCTGTGCGTGGTGCTGGCCGGCGGCTTCACCACCAACTTCATCTGGTGCCTGCTGCTGATCCTGCGCAACCGCAGCGCCGGCCAGTTCATCGGCCGGCCCACGCCCGGATCCGACCCCGCCGAGGGCGCCGCGCCGCTGCTGCGCAACTACGCTTGGTCGGCGCTGGGCGGTACCCTGTGGTACTTCCAGTTCTTCTTCTACACCATGGGCGAGAGCCAGATGGGGGACTACAAGTTCTCCTCCTGGACCCTGCACATGGCCAGCATCATCCTGTTCTCGACCATCTGGGGCTTCGCCCTGCGCGAATGGGCCGGCGCCAGCCGCCGCACGCGCACGCTGATCTGGAGCGGCGTCGGCTGCCTGGTCGGGTCTACCGTCATCATCGGCATCGGCAACTATGCCGGCCTGCACTGAACCCCGCGCCGAGCTTCATCGCAACGAGACCAGGCCTGTGGAGGAGACCATGCAACAGCCCAGCTATGTCAGCGGCATTTCCGCCATTCCCCTGATCGGCCAGACCATCGGCCGCTACTTCGACGCCGCCTGTGCCGAGCACGCCACGCGCGAGGCCCTGGTGGTGCGCCACCAGGGCGTGCGCCTGAGCTATGCCGAGCTGCGGCGGCAGGTCGACGCCGTAGCCTGCGGCCTGCTGCGCCTGGGTCTGCGCGGCGGCGATCGCATCGGCATCTGGGCGCCCAACACGCTCGAGTGGACGCTGACCCAGTTCGCTGCGGCCAAGGCGGGACTGGTGTTGGTCACCATCAATCCCGCCTATCGGCGCAGCGAGCTGGAGTACGCGCTCAACAAGGTCGGCTGCCGCGCACTGGTGCTGGCGCCGGCGATCAAGAGCAGCAACTGCCTGGAGATCCTGGGCGGGCTGGCGCCGGAACTGGACCATGCCGCGCCGGGGCAGCTGCGCGCGGCGGCGCTGCCGGGCCTGGAAATGGTGATCCGCCTCGGCGCCGAGCACACGCCCGGCATGCTGAACTTCCCGGCGCTGCTGGCGCGGCCCGACGCGGACGAACTGGCGCGGCTGGAGGAGATCGGCGCGGGCCTGCAGTTCGACGATCCGATCAACATCCAGTTCACCTCCGGCACCACCGGCAGCCCCAAGGGCGCCACGCTGTCGCACCACAACATCCTCAACAACGGCTATTTCGTCGGCGCGGGCATGCGGCTGCAGCCGGAAGACCGGGTCTGCATCCCGGTGCCGCTGTATCACTGCTTCGGCATGGTGCTGGGCAACCTCGGCTGCCTCACCCACGGCGCCGCGATGATCTATCCGGCGGAGAGCTTCGATTCGCTGGCCTGCCTCAGTACTGTAGCGGAGGAACGCTGCACCGCGCTCTACGGCGTGCCCACCATGTTCATCGCCGTGCTCGATCACCCGGCCTTCAGCGACTTCGACCTGCACAGCCTGCGCACCGGCATCATGGCCGGCAGCCCCTGCCCGGTGGAGGTGATGAAGAAAGTCATCGACCGCTTGGGCATGCGCGAGGTGACCATCGCCTACGGCATGACCGAGACCTCGCCGGTGAGCTTCCAGAGCAGCCGCGACGACCCGATCGAGCTGCGAGTCGCGACGGTGGGTCGAGTCCAGCCTCATCTTGAAGTCAAGATCGTCGACCACGAAGGCCGGACAGTGCCTCGTGGCGAGTCAGGCGAACTGTGCACGCGCGGCTACTCGGTGATGCTGGGCT
>JAMFRN010000201.1 GCA_026224805.1 Nevskia soli | reverse complement strand
GGCCGGCGCCGGGTAGTACGAGCCCGGCGGCATGATTTGGACGTTGATCCGGGCTAAGGCCTCGTCGATGGGGATGAAGAAGTTGAGATTCTCTTCGTTGCCGGCGCGCTGAACACCCCCTTCGCATAAGGCGACGACGCTGCCCGTGCTGTCAACCAGCGGCCCGCCGGAATTGCCTGGGTGGACGGTTACGTCACTCTGGATGAAGTTGACGCCTCGTACTTGGCGATAGGAACTGACGATGCCGCGAGTGACGGTGAGATCGAGTTGCTCGGACAGCGGGGCCCCGATGGCCAACACCTCCTCGCCGATCTGTAGTTTTCCTGACCGCAACTTCACCGTTGGGAGATCGGTGGCTTCGAGCTTGATCAGGGCCACGTCGCGCGCGGAATCGACGCGCAGCACACGGCCTACCATTTCACGTTGATCAGCCAGCCGCACCTTGACCTGTTTCGCTCCCTGAACTACGTGCTGGTTGGTGATGACATAACCGTCCGGGCTGATGATGAAGCCGCTGCCATGTCCGCTGGCACCGACCAGCACAACAACGGAGGCGGCTCGTGCGCTTGCGATATTGGGAGCGCCGGCATTAGCGGCAGAGCTGATGCGAAGCAGGTCGTAATTCACCGGTGGCGGGACGATCGAGGGCGCCTGCTGCGTCAGCAGGGAATGCAGCCCCTGGTCCACCGCCAGGTTGTGGACAGCGGAATTGAACGCCTGTGTCAGTAGCAACTCCAGCCCGCCCGAGGTTGCCTTGTCAGCACTGAAGTTGCCATCGGTGGCGGTCTGGTACACCACCTTGTGCTGGACCGCGTCATAAACCTGCCAGCTTACGTGCAGGTGGGCTGAGCCTTTGATGGTGGAACGATTGCCTAAACCAGCGGCGGGGAGGCAGATCTGGTCGTCGATCTGGTCGATGGATGCGCCGATCAGCAATTCGGCTCCGGCGGCATCAGCCGTGTCCGGAAACAATGCGTTGGGATCGCCGATGACGTTGTATAGCTCCCGGACGAATTCGTTGTGGAAGCCGGTCAGGAACTCGCTGTCGTTGACGTTGTAGACGCCTTTCTCCCAGGTGAGGGGTCGTGAGCCCAGGCACAGTCCGCCGATGCTCTGATGGCCGATGTTCGTGCCGGGTGGGACGTCCACAATGACTTTGCGGAGCTGCACCGATCGGCTCTTCCGGTCACTTTCCTGCTGCGGATTCGCTGAGGCGTCCGGCGCAGGTGAGGCAGAACCGCCGGGGGAGGCCATTGCGCTGCTCGCCGCACCTACAGCCACATCGTGAAATCCCTGGTCAGCCAGCAGGTTCTGCACCGAGACGTCAAAGGCCCCACTCATCATGCCTTCCCGTCCGCCACTGACGGGGTCGGGCGAGCGAAAGGCGCCTTCTGTGGCGGTCTGGTATACCACTTTGCGCTGCAACACGTCATAGATCTGCCAGGTGACGTGGAGGTAGACCCCACCCTTGATACCCTCGGGATTGATGCAGACCTCCTCGTCGAGCCGGTCGAGTGTGGCGCCGAGAATCAGATCGGAGCTGCTTGCACTTTGATCGCCAAACAGGGACGCGTCCGGGTCGGCGGCCACGGCATAGCTGGCCTCCTTTAGCCGGTCCCGCAAGGCGGAGTTGAAGCGCGCATTATTGAGTTGAGCCGCGCCATGGTCCCAATGGAGATCCACGGGGTCGGTGCAGAACGCGCCCCTTCTTGACTGGCCGATCAAGGAGCCGCGTGGGATATTCTCGATGATCTTGCCTATCTGGATCGTACGGCTCGCGCCCTCTGCGGCCGCGATGGCGGGCTTGGCCTGCACATCCGGGATTTTTTCCAGTTGTTGCCCGGCGCAACCGGCCAGTACCGCCAGTGAAAGGGCGCAAGCAAGCATATTCCGTGACACGTTGTTCCCCTGAACGAAATGCATTTCCCCTGCCGGATACTAGCAGAGCAATTCCCATGAAAAAAACTGAGGTCACCCAGTGACGGTTCGGCAAGAAGGTCTGACGCTTCGAAAGGTAGATTTTTTCATGGCGCCTAGCCTGCCCGAGAGCTGACATTCACCACTGGCTGCTTCGGACTGGAATCAGTCGCTTACTCTGCGTTGACGTGTTTTAAACTTTAAGCGCGGATTTGTTTCAGACTATATTCATCCGCACACATTCCCCAAGCGGATGCCCCTAAGCGGATGCCGCAAGCAGTTGCTGGACTTCACCCAGCAGGCGCGCCATGTCCGCCGTGCCCAGCGCACCCATGGTGGAAATGCGGAACAGGCTGCTGGCCAATGCACCCTGACCGGCGTAAATCACGAAGTCCCGCGCCTTGAGGCCATCATGCAGCCGCGCATAGGAAGTGCCCTCGGGCAAGTGGTAAGCGCGCAGCACCACCGAGGATTCCGCCGCGGCCAGCAGCGGTTTCACACCCAGGGCGGCGAGGCCATCCGCCACCTGTCCGGCCAGGGCCGCGTACTGCGCATGGCGCGCCGCGCGGCCGCCCTGGTCGGCGAATTCGCGCAGCGCTTCGCGCAAGCCGTAATAAGCGTGCACCGAGGGCGTGAACGGCGTGCCGCGCTGGTCCTGCGCGCGGCTCCATGAGGCCAGGTCCAGGTACAGGGTGCGCGCCTTGGCCTGTTGCAGCGCCGCGCGGCGCGCCATGACGAAGCAGGCGCCGGGAATGCCGTGCAGGCATTTGTTGGCAGTGGCCGCGGCGGCGGCCAGACCGGGCTGGCTGAAGTCGATGGCTTCGGCGCCGAAGCTCGATACCGTGTACGCCAGCAGCGCCACGCCGTATTCCGAACACAGCGCCGACAGCGCATCCAGGGTATTGAGGCGGCCGGTGGTGGTTTCGTGATGCACCGCCGCCACATGGGTAATGGCCGGCTGGGCCTGCAGGCGGCGGCGCACCGCGGCCAGGTCCATCGGCGCGGTCCACTCCTGGCGGATCGCCTCGCAGGCGATGCCGTGGCGCTGCGCGATCTGCGTCATGCGCTCGCCGTAGACGCCGTTTTCCAACACCAGCAGGCGGCCCCCGTCGGCCGGGGCCGGCACCAGACTAGACAGCATGGCCTCGACGGCGGCGGTGCCGGAGCCGGTCAGCAGCACGGCCGACCAGATGGCGGGATCGAGGCCATAGACTTCCAGCAGGCGCTGGCGGATCTCGTCCTGCAGGTCGAAGAACTCGCTTTCACGGTGACACAGGTCGGGCAGCAGCAGGCTGTTGCGCACCCGCTCGCTCAGCGTCACCGGCCCCGGATTGAGCAGCAGCGGCCGGTTCATGCCCGCGCTCCGCTTGCGCCGATATGCGCGGCCAACCGCGCGCCGACCTGCTGTGGTGTCACCGAGGGGCGCGGCAGATTGGGCGAGGCGCCGGGGCGCGTGCGCAGATGGGCGAAGCGCGGACCGGGCAGGGGCGGCGCGGCGAACAGTTCGTCGATCACTTCGATGCCTTCGGATTCCAGCGCCAGCGGATAGCCGCAGGCGGCGGCGATGGCGGCGAAGGACACGCCGGCCGACACCGTGGCCTGGCCGCCGGTGGAATCGTGCACGCCGTTGTCGAGCAGCAGATGAACAAGATTTGAGGGCCCGTAAGCGCCGAGCGTGGCGAACAGGCCCATGCGCATCAGCGCCGCGCCGTCGCCGTCCAGCGCCACCACGCGCAGATCCGGCCGCGCCAGCGCCAGGCCCAGGGCCATGGCCGAGACGCAGCCCATCGAGCCGACCATGTAGAGCTGGTTGGGACGGTCGTCCAGCGCATACAACTCGCGGCCGCTGAAGCCGGTGGTGGCGAGCACCACGCTGCCATGCAGCGGGGTCCGGGCGATGACGCTGTGCAGCGCCTCGGCCCGGCTTGGTCGCGTCCGCGCGACGGCCGCACGCTTCAGCGCATGCCCGGCGGCGCGCGGCTGCGGCGCGCCGGTACCGCGCAGCGGATACTCCGCCACCGTGCCTTTCTTCATCAGCAGGGCATAGGGGCGCCGCTCGCGCTCCATGTACTGAACGGCCCTTTGCAGCGCCGCCTCGATCTCCTGCGGCTGCTGCGGAAAAATCTCCCAGGGGATTTCCATGGTGTCGAGCAGCTGCGGCGTGATCGGGCCCATCAGTTGGTGCTGCGGCTCGTCGTGCACGCCGGGCTCGCCGCGCCAGGTGATGATCAGCAGTTGCGGCAGGTGGAAGGTCCAGGTCAGCGAAGTCAGCGGGCTGACCGCGTTGCCCAGTCCGGAGTTCTGCATCATGGCGATGCCGCGCTTGCCGGCCAGGGCTTGGCCGGTCACCACCGCCACCGCGTCACCCTCGTTGGCGCAGGACAGGTAGCTCAGCGTGCTGTCCTGGATGACGTAGTTGATGAAGGGCGTGAGAAACGAGCAGGGCACGCCGGCGTAGAAGGAAAAGCCGCACGCGCGCGCGGCTTCGACAAAAGCTGCGGCTTCGATCACTTGCGACTTCCGAAAGAGGACTCCGCGTGGGCGAAGTCGCTGGCCTGCTGCAGGCCGGGATGGTCGTTGACGTCGAGCCAGTGGCCGTGCACGTACAGCACCTTGATGCGTTGACCGGATTCGATCAGGGCATTGAGCAGGTCCGGCATGCCGAGTTTGGCGAAGTCCGGCTGCTGGCGCAGCCGCTCCAGCGCGGCGAGCAGCTTGCCGCGGCCTTCGCCGCGCACGCGCAGCATGCCGATCCAGCGGCCATTGGGCGCGGCGGAGTGGTCAGCGGCGCCGGGCTGGGATGCAATGCCATGGACCACGCGGCGCAGCGATACGTCGCGGCCGAACACGCCGCGCTCGTCGGGCAGGTCGGCGTAGGCGAGGTCGCAGGGGCATTCCGGCGCGGTCTGGGTGGAATCGACCACCACGGTGAGATCGGCGTCGGTATCGAGCAGGTCGCGCAGGATGTAGCGGCGGAACAGCAGGTCGCCGTAAAGGACCACGGTGTCGTCGCCAAAGCGATCGACGGCGCAGCTGAGCGAGGCCAGCTCGCCGCTGCGGTCGTAGTCGGGATTGACCACGACCTTGACGCCGGCCACGTCGATGGCCTCGGCCTTGTAGCCGGCCACCACAGTGATGTCGTTCATGCCCTGCTTGCGGAAGGCCTTGACCATGCGCAGCAGCAGCGGCTCGCCGGCCACCGGCAGCATCACCTTGGGGCGGTCCTCGGTCAGCGCGTCGAGGTTGTCGCCGCGGCTCGCCGCCAGCACCACTGCGTGGGCCGAGTTGGGCGTGGCGTAGAGGCGCTCCGCTTCGCTGTACTCGTCGGCGCCCTGCAGACGGAAAATCTCGTTGACGCTGGCGATGCGCTCCTCGATGCCGACCAGGGTCTGCGTTTCGAACACCTCGCGCGCCGCGGCCTGCATCGCCGGCACCGCCGAGCGGATCATGTGGTTGGCCCAGATCACCAGGTTGATGCCGGCGCGGCGGAACACTTCTGTAGGCGTGCTGTAGTACTTGGTCGGCACGATCACCAGCGGTGCGCGCCCGGCCCATTCCCTGACGAACTCCAGGATCTCGTCCGGCTTGGAGCGCTTGGAGTGGATCAGGATGGCGTCGGCGCCGGCGCGGCGATAGGCCTCGGCGCGGCTCAGCGCCTCGCTCATGCCCCAGCCGGCGATCAGCGCCTCGACCCGCGCCACGATGCTGAAGTCGGGATCGGCCTGGGTGTCCTTGCCGGCCTTGATCTTGCCGCAGAACTCGTCGACGTCGGCCAGTTGCTGGCGCTCGCTGTCGATGAAACTGTTGGTCTTGGGGAACTGCTTGTCCTCGATGCACACGCCGGCGATGCCGCGCTGCTCCAGCTTGCGCACCAGGCGGCGCAGGTTGTTGAAGTTGCCGTAGCCGGTGTCGCCGTCGAGCAGGATCGGCAGCGAGCTGGCGTCGCTCATGAAATCGAGCAGATCGATCACCTGGGTCCAGCTCGCCTCGTTGTTGTCGCGCACGCCGAACTGCGAGGACATGGCCAGGCCGGAGGCCCAGATGCCGGAGAAGCCGGCTTCCTCGACGATGCGGGCGGAGAGGCCGTTGTGGGCTTCCATGATGAAGGAGGTGCCGGGGCCGGTCAGCATGCGGCGCAGCCGGGTGGCGCGGGACAGCGAGGGGATGATTTCAGAACGGTTCATGGCAATGGCTGCAACTGCGGCAGCACCTCGTCGCGTGCGCGGGTCAGGTCCGCGGGGAAGTCGATTTCCAGCCACGGCGCGCCGGTGACGTCGGCCGTGTCAAAGTCCTGCGGGCGCAGCAGCAGCAGGTCGCGCACCGCTTCTTCGTGCGGCTGATCGGCGCGACCGCTGTCGATGTAGCCGGCGACGATCGCCGCGAAATGCCGCGCGGTGGCCGCGGTGAAACGGAAGAAGCCGACCGACTCGCCCCAGGTGTCGTAAACCAGGTCCGGCGCCACGCGCTTGCGCAGCTCCACCGGCAAGCCGTTGCGCAGGCAGATCTTCACCGGCTCCTCGCCGGGCTGGAAGCCGCGGTCCATCAACAGGCGATCGGCATGGGCGCCGGCGCACAGCGCCTCGAACATGCGGCCGTCGTAGAGCACATCTGCATCCATCAGCAGCACATCGCCGCCGGCGGTGAGAGCGGGCGCCATGCAATGCACCGTCAGCACACTGCCCAGCTCGTAATCCGGGTTCAGCACCAGCTGCAGACGCGGCTGCCAGTTGAGCCGGTCCAGCTCGGCCTCGATCTGCTGCGGGGCATAGCCCACCGCGATCACCACTTCGTCGACGCCGGCGCGGCGCAGCAGGCGCAGGTGACGCTCGAGCAGACTGTGGCCGCCGAATCGCAGCAGGCACTTGGGCGGCGGCTGGTCGCCGGTCTGGCTCAATCGCCGGCCGTATCCGGCGGCGAGGATGATTGCGCGCATCAGGTTCCTTTTTTGATTGGTGCCACCGGCCGCGCCGTGCGACGGCGCAGCCAGCGTCCTTCGATGATCTGCCAGTAGACCAGCGCCGGGATGCCGAGCAGCAGTTCGCGCGCGCGCTTCACCAGCGACAATGCCAGTGCAGCCGGCGGCGGCAGGCCGATCAGCGCGCCCAGAAGCACGTAACCGCCTTCCTGCACGCCGAGCGCGCCGGGGATGGCGAAGGCAATGCCGCGAATCGCCTGGCCCAGGCTTTCCAGCATCAGGGCATCGAGCAGCGACACCGGGTGGCCGAGGAAATGCAGCGCCAGCCAGACCTCACCGGTACCCATCAGCCAGCCGCCCATATTGAGCAGGAAGCTGGTCATGCCGACGTCGCGGCGGGCGTAGGCGCCTTGCACCGCGCTGTCCAAGGCTTCGGCGCCGCCGCTGAAATCGAGCCATTCGCGGCCGCTGGAGAAGCGGTTGAGCAGCCGCGCCAGCCGCACGAACAGGCCGCGCTTCTGCAGGCTGTAAAACCAGATGGCGTTGGCGCCGAACAGGCCGATGCCGAGCAGCAGCGCATAGAGCAGCTTGCGGTCGCTGGCATGCGCGGCCAGCGCCACCATGCCGATCAGGGCGAAAGCGGCCTGCGACAGCATCTGCTGGGTAGTGCTGACCACCACTGCGGCGCCGGCGTCGGCGCGGCTGGCGCCGAAGCGCGCCAGCAGCCGCGCCATCACCATCGGGCCGCCCATCTGTGCCACCGGCAGCAGGCCGTTCACCGCTTCGCCGATCCAGCGCGCGCGCGCCACCCGCCGCTGCGGCGGCGGCTTCTGCATCACCACGCTGATGGCGGCGGAATCGAGCAGCAGCGGCACCAGGTGGAAAGCCGCCACCAGCAGCACGCCCCAACCGGCCAGCGAGAAGGTTTCGAGCACCTGGCCGGCGCCCTCGTAGACGAGTAATGCCGTAAATGCGCCCAGACCCAGGGCCAGGGCAAGGAAGACCGTTGATTTCACGTCGGCCGGCGGCGGCTGAAGACCTGGCGAAAGCCGAAATAGGCGAACGAATCCTTCATGTTGGAAATCAGGCGCCACCACGGACTCATATCCTGGCTGGTGACATATTCGAAGGTCAGCGCCACCCGGTCCTCGCCCGCGGCCAGCGGGGTGATGCGGTGGTGCAGCTTGTCGCCGTTGAAGAACACCAGCGCGCCGGGCCGCAGGGAGATGGCGCCCGCCACCGGCTCGCGCCCGGCGAACTGGCCTTGCCCCTTGGTGAAGAGGCGGTATTCGAGCTTGCAGGAAGACTCGTCCACTACGCCGAGCAGCACGGTGTAGCGGCTGCCCTTGTAATAGGAAGTGTCGTAGTGCCAGCCGATATGATCCCCGGCCTCGGTATAGAAGTAGAGGGCGTAGGCGTGCGGGTCATCGGCGGGCGAGGGCAGCAGCGGCTCGCCGCTGAGGTCGCGCAGCCAGGCGGTGAATTCCGGCAGGCGGTACAGCTCGGCGATGACCAGAGCGAGCCGGTCGATGACATGGCGGCTGATGCTGCCCCCCTTCTTGTGGCCGGGAATCAGGTTGCGGTTGACTTCGCCGCGTGTGGCGCGCACCGCGTCCTGAAGCTCCTGCACCAGTTCCGGCGGCAGGAAGTCTTCGATGAAAATGAATTCATCCTGCTCCAGGAAGCGCCGCCGCAGTGCCGCCTTGTCGAGCACCGCCAGGCGCCCGGACAGGCTTTGCCTGATCTCGGCTAGATCGTGCCGGGTGGTGCCGGCCGAGGCCGGCGCGGCAGCTTGGGCATGGCGGGTGTTCAACGCTGACGGTACTCCTGGTGAGCGACCCCGGCGTGGCCCGAACGGGTAAATTCTCCCAGCACCCACAGCGCATACAACGATGCGCCGACCGACGCCGCCAGCAGGAACGGCTGCAAGGCGCCGCTAAGGGTCACCAGCGGCATCAGGTAGAGCACGTCCTCTGTTTCGAAGCCGCCAAACGATGCCTGGCGGGTGCCAGCCTTGCCCAGACGATTCTCGATCACCATGCGCATGGCGAAAATGAAGCTGACGGCGCAACCGGTCAGCGCCCCGAGCAGCACCGCCCACTGGCCCAGCGGGCCGTCGCTGAGGCCGAAGCCGATGGCCGTGAACAGCAGGATATGGATCAGCGCATCCGAAATCAGGTCATAGAGATGACCGGCGCGGCTGGTCTTGCCGCTGAGGCGCGCCAGTTCGCCATCGGTGTGGTCGAGGAAGTTCGACAGCACGAACAGCAGCGCGCCGATATTGCTCCACAGATAGGTGCCCGGCATGAAGGCGATGATGCCGGTGAGACCCACCAGCAGGCGCACCGTGGTCAGGTGGTTCGGAGTGACTCGTGTATGCACCAGCGGCAGGATCAGCCGCCGCGCCAGTTGCGCGTCCCAAGGTCGCGCAGGTTCTGCACCATTTGTATTCATGCGACTCCCCAATTTGGTCATTGCGGCTGTATTTCAATCCCTGCTGCGCAAATAACGTTCAAACCGGCGACCCGAAAGATTGCAGGAATATTGTGGAAAGGTTACGGAAAATTTACACAGGTTGCGAGTGGCGGGCTGAAATCGCGAATGTGACAAGGAATATGACAGTGCGCCCGGGGGCGGCGCCTGGCGTTCCGATCGCGTTCCAGACCTGTTTCGCCGGGAGAAGAGGAAGGTCAAAAGTGCAGCGGGAACCCGGAATTCCCGACATGACACACTGTCATCACAGCGCCTTGCAGAAGGTCGGATTGAGGCGCTTCTCGCCCGGAATGGGGTGACAGGCTGTTTTGAGCGGCGCCACGCCGTCGTAGCGCAGGCGCGCGGGACCCTCCCGGACGGCGATGTCGCCATGGCTCAGCGGCACGTGCAGGCAGCGCTCTTCGTGGAGCGCCGCAAGTTCGCGGATCTGCAGATGCCGCGTGTCGCCGAAGCGCCGCCCTCGGCCGCGCTGCCGTAGACATTCGCCCGGGCTGCCGGCCGGGTAAAGATTCCGCCGCCGCGCGCGGCGCCGGGCCGGCCTTGGGTATGATGCGGCCCTTGCCCAAGGAGCGCGATGCCGTTGCCCAGCCCTGAACCGTTCCGCCGCCCCCGCCGCGCCGTCCAGCTCGGCCTGGCCTTGCTGACCGGCGCGCTGCTGCTGGCCGCCTGCACGCCGGACCGCGGCGTGCGCCGCGACGAAGTGCTGGATTGCATCGACAAGGCTTCGGCGCAGTGCGCCGCGGCGCGCGAGCATTTCCAGGTGGTGCGCTATCCCACCATGAGCGCCGACCGGCTGGTGGCGGCCGCCAGCCGCGCCCTGGGCGACCTGAATTTCGAGTCGAACCGCGACGATGCGCAGGGCAGGGTGAGCGGCGACTACATCGCTGCCGCGCCGACGCATGAGAAGCAGCGCGACGATCTGTTCAAGAAGAGCCTGAAGGGCTACGCCACGGCGGCGGTGACGGCGCAGGTCGACATCCTGCCGCTGCCGAACCAGGACACCGGCGCCAACGTGCGGCTGCGCCTGTATGCCGCGGTGGACGGTGCCGCGCCGGCGCTGATCGACAGCGTGGCGCTGTACCAGATCTTCTTCAGCCAGCTCGGCGGCGAGCTGGGCGAGCCGATGGCGCCGGTGCAGGACGAGCAGCCGCAGGATCGCCGCAAACCGCAGGTGCCGTCGATTTCAGGGGTTTAAGTGGGTTTGACCCCGCCGGCGGCATCGTGCGCCGCCAAACAGTCCCTGCCGCCCGCGGCCGCACATTACTTTGTATGATGCCGGCTGATCTTTTTCCCGTCCGCGACATGACCACACGCCACTGTATCGCCGCCCTAGCCATGCTCACCGCCTCCCTTGCCACCGTTCACGCCGCACCGCTGGATGCGACAAGCCTCGCCAACGTCACCGCTAACACCTACGCCAATGTGCAGCAGGTGCGCACCCGGCACGTGGCGCTGGATCTGGCGGTGGACTTCAAGACAAGCGAGCTGTCCGGCACCGCCACGCTGGAGCTGGAGCGGGTCGATCCGGCCGCGACGCAGGTGGTGCTGGATACGCAGGACCTGGACATCCGCAAGGCCGAGACCAGCGTCGACGGTGAGGTCTGGTTGAAGGCGCCGTTCACGCTCGGCAGCAGCGACGAGGTGCTCGGCGCGCCGCTGACCATCACCTTGCCTGCCGATGCGACACGGGTGCGCGTGACCTATACCACCAAGCCGCAGGCTTCCGGCCTGCAATGGCTGCCGCCGGCGCAGACCCTGGGCAAGAAGCATCCCTTCATGTTCTCGCAGTCGGAAGCGATTCATGCGCGTTCCTGGATCCCGCTGCAGGACACGCCGTTCGTGCGCGCCACCTACGAAGCGCGCATCCATGCGCCGAAGGGCCTGCGCGCCGTGATGAGCGCCGACATGAAGGACAAGCCAGATGCTTCCGGCGCCTGGACCTTCAACATGCCGCAGGCCATTCCCAGCTACCTGATTGCGCTGGCGGTGGGCGACATCGCTTTCGAGGCCACCGGTCCGCGCACCGGCGTGTACGCCGAGCCGGCCATGCTGAAGAAGGCCGCCTACGAGTTCGGCGAAACCGAGCGCACCCTGCAGCTGATGGAGCAGGCCTTCGGCCCCTATCGCTGGGGCCGCTACGACATCCTGGTGCTGCCGCCCAGCTTCCCCTTCGGCGGCATGGAGAACCCGCGCCTGACCTTCGCCACGCCCACGGTCATCACCGGCGACCGCATGCTGGTGTCGCTGGTCAGCCATGAGCTGGCGCACAGCTGGTCTGGCAATCTGGTGACCAATGCCAGCTGGAACGACTTCTGGCTCAACGAAGGCTTCACCGAATACCTCACCTACCGCCTGGTGGATATGCAGTTCGGCCACGCGCGCGGTGACACCGAGCGCGTGCTCGGCCTGACCGATCTCAAGGACTCGATGAGCCACCTCGACAAGATCGACTGGTCCCTGGTGCGCAGCAGCCCGCCCAAGGACCCGGATGCGGTCTACAGCTCGGTGCCCTACGAGCGCGGCACCCTGTTCCTGACCTGGCTGGAAACGCAATTCGGCCGGCCGGCGTTCGACGCCTTCCTGCGCGGCTGGTTCGACGACCACGCCTTCCAGAGCGCCACCACCGCGCAGTTCGTGGCCTACCTGCAGGACAAGCTGATGGCGCAGCAGCCGGGCAAGATCACACAGGCGCAGGTCGATACCTGGCTGCACCAGCCGGAGCTTCCGGACTTCGCCGTGCTGCCGCATTCGGATGCGCTGACCAAGGTCGACGAGGAGCGCGATGCCTGGCTCTCCGGCAAGTCCACCCTGGAGGCGCTGCCGGCGGCGCAGTGGAGCGTGCATGAGTGGCAGCAGTTCTTCGACAACATGCCGGCATCCGCCACGCTCGAGCAGGTGCAGGCCCTCGATGCGCGCTTCAAGCTGAGCCAGACCCACAACGCCATCATCGCCTGCGCCTGGTTCCATGTCGCCATTGCCCACGGCGACAAGGCGGTATGGCCGGCGGCGCAGCGCTATCTGGGCAGCGTCGGCCGCATGCGCCTGATTACGCCCCTGTACCGCGAGCTGATCAAGACGCCGGACGGCAAGGCTTTCGCCGAGCAGACCTACGCCAAGGTCAAGGCCGGTTACAATCCCATCGCGCAGCAGGCGGTGGAGCGGATACTGAAGGGCGCCAGCGGCGGCTGAGTTTCCGCGCGGGCGGATCGGCTTCGCATCAAGCCGGTCCGCCCCGAGGTGCCGCGCGTCCACGGCGCGGCCTGCGTACCTGGCGGGATTTTCATAATACGGTTGCAGGTACCGCCCGGTTCATGGCGTTGCCTCGAAGCAAGCGCAAGTCGCCGCTTCATACTGGTTACATGCTGGTTATAAGGCCGCCGACCTGACGAATGGTTCTCATTGCGGGGGGCGGATGGTCCGCGCATGTCACCATGCCACTCCGTGGATTGCCTATACTGGTTCGCTGTTCGATGGGCCAACGCGGGGCGGCGGGCGTCCCCGTGCAGTGCGGAAGATTCAGGGAAATCACCTATGAAGAAGCTGGAAATGGCGCTGCCCATGGCGGCGCTGCTGGGTGTTGCTGCGTCGCTGGCCGGCTGCGGCGGCACTTCGACGCCGGTGGACGGCGCTTCGAGCAGCGGCGGCAGCAGTGGCGGTAGTGGAGGCAGCAGCGGCGGCACCGGTACCGCCGCCCTGGTCTACGGCTGCAACTGGCTGTTCGAATCGGATGCGCAGACCGCCAACATCTTTTATCCGGACACCAGCGCGGTGTACTGGGTGGCGGCGCTGCCGGACTCCATCCCTTCCGGCGACCAGATCGAGATCGCTGGCACGTCTCCCACCGCGCGCTATTTCTCCTTCGAGGTCTATACCGAGAATGGCAAGGCGGAGTCGGGCGCCAACGACGCCGCGATTTTCGGCAGCACCGCGACCCCGGCGCAAGCGGTAGCGGCGGGGCAGGGCTACATGCTGTCGGTGATCTACAGCCTCACCGCCGCCAGTTCCGGCACTACGCTGGTGGCCAACCCGGCCAATGTCAGCCTACGCGCCCCGGCCCACAAATTCATTCTGTACCGCCTGTACCTGCCCACCTCTGGCGCGGCCGACTTCGGCAATCTGCCGGTGCTGACCTACGTGGCGCAGGACGGCACCCGCACGCCCTTGTCGGCGACGCCGGACCAGGCTTCTTGCAACACCATCCTCAACAATATCGACAAGCTGTTGTCCGCCGACGGCTCCAGCTCCAGCTCCGGTTCGGGGTCGAGTTCCAGTTCCGGCGGTCTCGCCCTGGCCGAGCCCGCGATCAAGCCGCCCTCGATGTCCATCTACCGCTCCACCGCGGGACGCTTCCAGAACCTGGACGTGCGCTACATGCGTGAAAAGACCAATGCCACGCTGGGCGACCTGCTGCTGGTGCGCGGCAAGGCGCCGGCCTTTGCCGGCAGCGGCCAGACGCCGCAGGTACGGTACTGGTCGGTATGCAGTGACGGCGCGCACAAGCCCTATCCGGCGGTGGAGTGCCGGGTGGACCAGGATGCGCATATCGGCGCCGACGGCTATTACAACATCATCATCTCCACCGATACGCCGCCGGCGGGATACCAGTCGCAGTTCGACTACCTGCCGTTTGGGGCCGATGCCTTCGGCCAGCCGATCTACCGCCAGCTGCTGGCCGCGCCCTCGTTCAGCCAGTCGATCGACAACAGCAGCATCCTACTCGGCCCCAAGCTGACCATGGGCGACTACTATCCCGATACTGCCTACTGTTCCAGCAGCGTGTTCTCCAGCAATCTCGCTTCCGGGGCGGCGGCGGTGTTCGCCGCCTGCAAGAGCAGCCAGGGCGTGGGCATCGTGCCCGACCTGGGCAACTGAAGATTCCAGGCTGCCCGGGAGCCTACCCGGGTAGCCTGCTGGGTTCAGCGTGCTCCGCCGATGTCCCCGCGGGTAGCGTGAAAGCATCTTTTGCCTACCCCTGCGGGTAGGAAAATCAGACTCAAAGAACTCCATCGAAGCATTGTTTTGCCGTTTGTCAGGCGGTCGCATCTGTGCCCGTGGCATGAGCGTAGAACCAGTGTTACCAAGGCACTTATAAGGACCCCCGATCGATCGGGATGCTCAGAGGAGAACTAATGATGCGCATACGCAAATACGATGTGGACTACGGTCGTCGCGCCCTGCTGCAGAAGGCGGCTCTGGGCGCTGGCGCCGGGGTACTGGCGCCGTTGTGGCCGATGATCGCCAGCGGCGACATGAGCAAAGCCTACCCGGACGAACTGACCTCGGTGGAGATGTACAGCAAAGGCAAGGTCAAGACCGGCGACATGCTCACTGCCGCCAACGTCGACGCCGTCAAGGACCTGCTCGACCCCATCACCTACAAACAGGTCAAGGAGATGGGCCGCAAGATCGAGATCGTGCCCACGGTCAAAGATCCCACCATGCTCTACCCCATGGCCTTCCTGGAGACCACCCTCAAGAACAAGGGCAAAGCCAAACTGGCCGCCGACGGCAACATCGTCGAAGCCTCCAGCGGCAACCCCTGGATCGGCGGCCTGGCCTTTGCCGAACCCAAGACCCCCGAAGAAGCCATCGCCAACCTCACCCTGTCCTGGGGACGGCACGACTACTGCCAGTACGCCATCCGCCAGTGGGACATCGCCCCGGATGGCAGCCAGGCCTACCAATACGACTTCGTCTGGGCCGAACTGCAAGCCCAGGCCAGAGTCGACGGCACCACCTTCCAGAACAAAAAAGACCTCCTGCGCCTCCAGTCCGTCTGGTTCACCGCCCCCCAGGACATCGCCGGCAGCTCTTTCTTGAGCACCTGGTACTACGACCAGCGCAAATTCCCCGACCTGTACGGCTACCTGCCCGCCTTCAAGCGCGTGCGCCAGTTCCCCACCAACCAGCGCTTCGAACCCCTGCTGCCCGGCATCACCTGGTTCCTGACGGATGCCTGGGCCGCCGGCGACCCCATGCTCACCTGGGGCAACTACAAGATCGTCGGCAGACAGCCCATGCTCGGCGCCGTCAGCCAGAACTGGCACGGCTCCAAGCCCAACTGGGAAATGGGCGTCCACGGCGGCCCCAAGGGCGAAACCTTCCTCGACAGCAAATTCTCCATGTGCCCGGAGTGCATCGTCCTGGAAGCCGAACCCACCGGCTACCCGCGTGCCCCGGTCGGCAAGAAGCGCGTCTGGATCGACGTGCGCAACCAGCAATTCGTCGCCTACATCACTTTCGATAGAAGGGGCGAGATGTGGAAATCCTTCGAACCGGGCTGGTCGCGCTATGAAGACGGCGGCGCGGCGGTCAAGGACGCCAAGGGCAACTCCGACTGGTCCTGGACTTATGTCCATAGCCACGACATCCAGGCCAACCGCATGAGCCGCATCATCCACACCCAGTCCACCACCGGCGGCTACAAGTCCCAGCTCTCCGACAACGGCGTGGATGTCTACAACAAGTACCTCACCAACCAGGCCATCACCAGGCTGGGGCAGGCGT
>JAMFRN010000200.1 GCA_026224805.1 Nevskia soli | reverse complement strand
CCTTGGGCGAGAGCTTCACTTCCGCGCCGTTCAGCGTAATGCGCCGGTGCACCAGGTCGACCGTCAGCCCCTCGGACTGGAACACCGGTTTGCCGCCCTGCGCCTGCACCCGATGGCGCAGCGCGGCGCGGATGCGCGCCACCAGTTCCTCCACGCCGAAGGGTTTGGTGACGTAGTCGTCGGCGCCGGCGTCGAGCGCCTGCACCTTGCCGCGCTCGTCGTCGCGGCTCGACAGCACCACAATCGGCACCTGCGAATCCGGGCGCAGCTTGTTGATGACTTCGAAACCGTCGCCGTCGGGCAGGCCCAGGTCGAGGATGATCAGATCGACTTTCTCGCGCGCCAGCACTTCCAGCGCCTGCGCCACGCTGGCGGCTTCGAGCACCACATAGTCCTGCACGCCGAGGGTGCTGCGCAGCAGGCGGCGGATGGCCGGCTCGTCGTCCACCACCAGGATTCTACCGGCGTCGAGACTCATGCCACCTCCGTGCGCGGGCGTTCGGCGATCACTTCCGGCGAGAATTCGATGACGAACTCGGCGCCCTTGGTTGCGGCCTGCGGATCGTTGCGGTTGCGGGCGTAGATGCGCCCGCCCATGGCCTCGACGAAGCCGCGGCAGATGGCCAGGCCAAGCCCGGTGCCGCCGCGGCCGCGGTCGCCGCCTTCGCGGGCGCGGAAGAACTTGTCGAAGACGCGCTGCAGATCGCCCTCCGGTATGCCGGGGCCTTCGTCGCGCACCGATATCAGCAGGCTGAACTTGTACTGCGCCGCGACGATCTCGATGGTGGAGCCGGCGGGGGTGTATTTGGAGGCATTGTCGAGCAGGTTGGCCAGCACCTGTTCCATCAGCACGTCGTCGAGCATCAGCATCGGCAGACTGGCGGGGATCGACAGCTTGACCTTGTGTTGCGCCAGCTGCTTGGCGCAGCGGCGCAGGGCGGCGCCGACTAGGTCGTGCAGATCGCAGGGCTCGCGCTTGGGCTTGAGAGCGCCGGCGTCGAGCTGGGTCATGTCGAGCAGGTTGGCGACGTAGCGGTTGAGGCGCTCCGACTCGTCGATGGCGGTGCTGAGCATTTCCTCGCGGGTTTTCTCGTCGTAGAGCGCACCGTAGGACTTGAGGCTGGAGAGCGAGCCGATGATCAGCGCCAGCGGCGTGCGCAGGTCGTGCGAGATCGAGGTGAGCAGGGCCGAGCGCAGCTTCTCGGTCTCGGCCAGCATGCGCGCCTGGTCCACGTCCTTGGCCAGGCGGATGCGCTCGATGGCGATGGCGGCCAGATCGCCCAGCGCATCGAGCAGGCGCCGCTCGGCCGGATTGAGCAGGAAGTTTTTGGCCGGGCGGCTCACGCCGATCACGCCGACCTTGCCCTGGCCGGTGCGCAGCGGCAGGAACAGGCGGCGGCTGCCGGGCAGGGTGTCGGTGCCGCGGCCGGTGGGCTGTGCATGGTCCCAGCACCAGGCGGCGGCGGCGAGGTCGGCGGCCTCCAGCTTGGCGTCCACCGGCACCGCCGCCATCTGTTTCAGGGCGCCACTGTTCAGGTCCGGCGTCAACAGGCTGACCTCGGCCTTGAGCATGGTCGCTACCTGGCCCGCGGTGGTGGCGAGCAGGGTGTCGAGCTTGCGCACGCCGGACAGCTTGCGGGCGAAGCCGAACAGCTCGGCGGTGGTGCGTGCCTGCTCGCGCGCGGTTTCGGCGAACTGCCGCTCGCGCACGGTGAGCGTACTGGTCAGTCCGGCGGCCAGGCAGAAGAAGGCCAGCGCCAGCAGCTGGCTTGGGTCGGCCACGGTGAAGGTGTAGATCGGCTCGATGAAGAAGAAGTTGTAGCACAGCGTGGACAGCACCGAGGCGAACAGCGAGGGGCCGAGGCCGTAGCGCGCGGCGCTCCACAGCACCGCCGCCAGGAACACCAGCGAGACGTTGGGCAGGTCCACCATCGACACCACGGCGCGGCCGAACAGGGTGGCGATGGCCACCGCCACCACGGTGTAGATATAGGCCTTGGGATCGGCATGCAGCCAGCCCGGCGCGGGTGCGGTGCGGGCGCTGCCGTCGTCCTGCTCCTCGGCTTCGGTCTTGCGCGCGCTGTCCTTGACCTTGTCGCCCAGCTCGTCGGTCAGCACATGCACGTTGATGCCGGTGGCGTGCTTGACCAGGTCGTGCACCACCGAGCCGTGCAGCCACTCGAACCACCAGGGCCGCGCCGACTTGCCGACCACGATCTGGGTGATGTTGTTGTCGTGAGAGAAGCGCAGCACGTCCTCGGCGATATGACGCCCGCCGGGCAGGGTGACGGTTTCGGCGCCGAGCTGCTTGGCCAGGAACATGGTCTGCGCCACGCGCTCGTGCTGCGCCGCGCTGAGGTGCAGGGTGCGCGGCGTTTCGAAGTAGACCGCGAACCAGTCGGCATCGAGGCGGTCGGCGGCGCGCTTGGCGGCGCGCACCAGGCCCGCCGCCGCGACCGACTCGTTGACGCAGACTAGCACCCGTTCCGCCGCCGCCCAGGGCCCGCTGATGGCGTGCGTGCGCATGTACTGGCGCATCTGGTCATCGACGCGCTCGGCGGTGCGGCGCAGCGCCAGCTCGCGCAGGGCGGTGAGGTTGCCGGGCTTGAAGTAGTGGTCCAGCGCTCGCTGCGCCTGCTGTTCGGCGTAGACCTTGCCCTCGCGCAGGCGTTGGATCAGCTCGTCCGGCGTCAGGTCGATCACCTCGACGTCGTCGGCGGTGTCGAAGATGCTGTCCGGCACCGTTTCGCGGATGCGCACGCGGGTGATGCGCGCCACCACGTCGTTGAGGCTTTCCAGGTGCTGGATGTTGAGGGTGGAGTAGACGTGAATGCCGGCGTTGAGCAGCTCCTCCACGTCCTGGTAGCGCTTGGGGTGGCGGCTGCCCTCGGCGTTGGTGTGGGCCAGCTCATCCACCAGCACCAGCTGCGGCCGGCGCTTGAGGATGGCGTCGATGTCCATCTCCTGCAGCACGCGGCCCTTGTACTCGACAGCCTTGCGCGGCAGGATTTCCAGGCCCTCGATCAGCGCCTCGGTTTCCTTGCGGCCATGCGTTTCCACCACGCCGACGCAGACATCCACGCCGTCCTTCTTCTTCTTGCGCGCGGCCAGCAGCATCTCGTAGGTCTTGCCCACGCCGGGCGCCGCGCCGAGAAAGATTTTCAGCTTGCCGCGCTTCTCCTTGCGCGCTTCGGCAAGAAGCGCTTCGGGGGAGGGGCGGTTTTCGTTTTGCAGCGTTTCCGGCATCGGTTGTCGCGGGCGATTGCGGTATGCACAGTTTATCCCCCGCCGGCCGCCGGTGCGGCGGCCGGGCATAAAGAATCCATAAAGATCGGGCGTCTTGGGGGTGGCCACGGGCCTGGCCGTCGGGTTTATGGATGCCGGCATCCGGGCCATGAAGTACAGCAGGGGTGTACCCTAAAAGTATCGATACGGCGCCATCCCTGTTGAGCTTGCCGTGAAGCCCTCTATGAAATCAGTCGATCTGACCCGTTTCGACCTCAATCTTCTAGTTGTGATGGATGCGCTTTTGGCCGAGCGTCATGTGGGCCGGGCTGCCGTGCGGCTGCACTTGTCACAGTCTGCAACCAGTCATGCGCTATCCAGATTGCGTACTGCGCTTGACGATCCCTTGTTTATCCGCAACCCCAAAGGGATAGAGCCGACTCCATTGGCTATGGTGCTTGGACCAAAGATCACTGCCTTGCTGGAGCAAATCAGAGGGATAACGAGCCCACGCGGCCCGTTTGAGCCAGGCGCCCTCACCCGGAAATTCACCATCGGCGCCACAGACTATGCCGTGATGACGGTTCTAACCCCCGCGATCTCCATGGTGCAGGCTGCTGCTCCTGGCGTGGTATTGCAGATCGTCCCCACCGATCGCGAATCAGTGGCACATCGCCTTGATACTGGGGAGATGGATCTTGCGATTGGCTCCGGCTCGTTCACTGCGGTGCCGCAGAGGTTCGATATTGTCCCGTTGTTCGAAGAGCGATTTGTGGGAATAGCCCGACGGGATCATCCTTGCCTGCGCAAGCGGGGTAAAAGGGTCTCAATGAACCTGGGTGAATTTGTCGAGCTGCCGCATGCGCTCGTTTCTCCAAAAGGCGACACCCGTGGCGCCATCGATGTCGCGTTGCAGAAAATCGGGCGGATGCGCAAAGTGGTTGTCACCTGCCCCAATTTTCTCGCTGTGCCGTTCCTGGTCGGATCAAGCGATGTCATTGCGGTAATCGCCGAACGCGCCGCGATTCGTCTGGCGGATGCCGCCGGCCTCAGCCTGTTCGAACTACCGATCCAAATTCCCAAATGGTCCGTATACATCGGCAGAGCCAGGGGACGGGCCGCTGAACCCGAGATTGCATGGCTGACGAACGTCATCGCTGCAGCCGCGCGGTCATAAGCATCTCCTGGCCGGCTTGCAACAGGCTGGCTCTGGATTGATCGATTTCGTGCATGGAGTTGGTGCACAAATGCCATTGGATTGATCTGGCGCGTGCTGGGATAGTTCACGTCGACCTCGCAACCGTCATTGATGGAGCCCGCCGTGAACACCCTGCCCACACTGGTCATGATCCCCTGTTTTGCCGGAGCGCCATGGGATCTAAGGCAGTTGAGGCATCTTCAGGATTGGCCGATGCGAACGCTGAGGTTGCCTGATCATCTCGACGACCTGGAAAAACTGGCGGATTTCGTGCTTGAGCACGCCAGGGACTTGAGCAGCTATGTGCTGGTCGGCGACTCCTTTGGTGCGGTCATCTCGATTGCCGCCGCGATACGGCGGCCGCCCGGGCTCTCCGGCCTGGTTTTGTCCGGGGGATTTGCGAAAAATCCGATTACCTCGCCAATCCTGAAAACGCTGGCTGCGCTGGCACCGTTTTTCCGGGGATCGTTCTATCGAGTGCTGACTTTGCGCGCACATGCAGCCAATTTGCGCTCGATGCTCGACGGCGAAGGCGAGATTCCCTGGTCGGCCAGACAAACCCGCGAGTTCTTCGTCAGGGAAACCTCGCACAGGGCCTATGTCAATCGCCTGCGGTCGATCGAAAAGGCCGACTACACTGATAAGCTGGCCCGCATCAATGTTCCTGCCCTGATCATTACGCCCGAGCAGGATCGCCTGATCGGACGGCAGGCCGCGGAGATCATGCTCAAAGGCATTGCCGGATCGAAGGAGATCATCCTTCCCAGAACCGGCCACATGTTCCGCTTCTCGCATCCAGGGATGTACTCGAAGCAGATCCGTGAGTTTCTTGAACGCGCCGGTTTCAGCGGTGCGCTAGCAGCTGCTTGAGAGTCCGTCCGGGCGCCGCGCCGGGCGTAAATCTTCGGTAAATCCTTGCGGCGATGGTCCGCCATCGAGCCTAAGCTCGGCACTCCCCCGTCATCTGTATGAAGGTTCCGCCGATGCCGACGATGAAATTGCACATGGTTCTTGCGCTGGCGCTGCTCAGTCCGGGCGTAATGGCGCAGCAGGATGGCGATGCTGGACCACCGCCGGAAGAAGGTTCCGCGCATGGCAGCTCCACGCACCATCCATCGGGGCCGCCGCCCGAGGCTTATACCGCCTGCAACGGTAAAAGCGCTGGGAGCAGCGCCTCGATCACCCTGCGCGACGGCAAGGTGGTGCAGGGCACCTGTGAATGGGTGGGCGATCGCCTGGCCGCCGGGATGCAGCCGCCTTCCGGCATGCGCGGCGGCGGCCCGCCGCCGGATGGCGGTGCCGCGCCAGCGCAGGCCAATTGAATGGAGTGGCGCGAGGCGTGTTCCGCAGCGTGCTGCCGTGATCGGCTATTCTCAGCCACTGGACTTCCCCGCTTCCCGCCGCCGCCGTATGCCATGTCAAGCAACACCATCTATCCACGTTCCCAGGATCCGCTGCACGGCATCACGCTAAAGCAGATCCTCACAGAGCTGCAGGCGCGCTTCGGCTGGGAAGGGATGGCGCGCGAGGTGCCGATCCGCTGCTTCAGCAAGGACCCCAGCATCAATTCCAGCCTGACTTTCCTGCGGCGCACGCCATGGGCGCGCAAGCAGGTGGAAGACTGGTACGTGAGCGTGTTCGTGCTGAAGTGAGCGGTGGGGAATGCCGGCCAGCGCTTCAGCGTCGCAAAGGGATGCGCCCGTCCGTCACAAAAACCACCAGAAGGTATCGGGCCTGAATGACACGCCGATCATGAAGGCCAGCAGCGTCTCGGGAGGCGTGCCTTTGGCCAACATCATGGCAATGGCGAATGCGCACCCTTGGCGCTGCGTGCGAGGTACTTCAGCATCAGGCGATCCTCGCGGCGGAGTGGATGTGCCGCACGCTCATACCGTGCCACTGCTGCGTTCCGCCACCGCCCGGCGGCGGGCGTGCCACAGGCCGGCCGCGACGCGCTCGCGGCTGTAGTGCCCGGGAACAAGGCGCAGACGGGGCTCGGGCTCCAGCGGTACCGCCGGGGCGTGCCGCTGCGTGGAGCGGAGCAGGGCACGCAAGCAGCGGATCATTGCCTCACCCTCAGGCAGCGCTGCTCGACCTCGCGCCCGGCATAGCCCTCGGCGAGGTCGCGGGCGTGCTCCGCCAGCGCCTGCTCCTCGATGGTCATGGCGGCGCCGGCCAGCAGCTTGTTGTAGAGCACATGCAGCGCGCGCTGGGCGCCGAGGGTGCGGCGATTGGCGCTCAGCCGGGCCGCCAGCGCTGCCGGCCGGTTGCAGTACTTGTCGCGCAGGCGGCGTTCGTCGGCTTCCGCCAGGAAATCGCCGCCCAGCGCATTCATGAAGCTGTCGGTGAAACCGGCCAGGCCGCCGAGCACATCGTTGCGGATTTGCTCGGCGGCCTCGGCTCCCCCGTGATGCCGGTCGGCCGCTGCGATGGCGGCAGGCCCCTGGCAAGGTTCGGAACTGCGGGCCTGCTGACTCATCGGGGGCTCTCATCGCCGCTGCTGATGAAATAATTACAACTATTGTTGTTAATGTTATCAACAACAATAGTTGTTTATCCGGCAATGGTGCTGCCCAGATGTCCCGTAGCGCCTGTTTCACCCGCACAGGCCGGCGACGATGGAAAATACGTTATATTTTCAGGAATATAACGGTGCCGATACGATACGCTTTCCGCAGTCGTTCCTGGCACATGGACGGCTGCTGCAAATTCCGCTGCTTCCGCGGAATGCAGCGGCACCTCTCATTCAACCAACCCGTGTCATTGGCCCCATGCGTCTACGCACACGTCCCGCCCAGCCGGAGGACGCCGAGTCCCTTGCGGCGATCGGCGCAGCCACTTTCGCGCTGGCCTGCCCGCCGTCCACGCCAGCATCCGAGCTGGAGGCCTATATCCGCGCGGAGCTGAGTCCGGAGAAATTCCTGGCGCATCTGGCGAGTCCGCAAAACTCGCTGGTCGCGGCGGAGGTGGACGAGCGCGTCGTCGGCTATCTGATGCTGTGCCGTGAGGAGTTTCCGCCTGAAGTCTCGGCGCGGCGACCGCTGGAACTGCGCCGGCTGTACGTGCTGCGCCAGTTCCATGGCGCCGGCATTGCCCAGACCCTGCTCGGGGTCGCGCTGGAGGAGGCCAGGGCCGGGGGACACGATGCGCTGTGGCTGGGCGTGTCCAAGCACAATGCCCGCGGCATCGCGTTTTACCGCAAGCTGGGGTTCCGCGTGGTGGGCGAGCAGACCTTTCCGGTCGGCAGCGATCTGCATGACGACTTCATCATGTCCCGTGCCGTCGCCTAGTCAGTCCCGCCGTTGCGCCGCGCGCCGCAGCGGGCGGTGCCGGCGATGATGATCATCCGCCACCTGCAATATCTCACCGCCCTGGCGAAAGAGCGGCATTTCGCTCGGGCGGCGGCCGTCTGCAATGTCACCCAGCCGACGCTGTCCGCCGGCATCAGGCAGCTGGAAGAGAGCCTGGGCGTCCTGCTGGTCGAGCGCGGCCAGCGCTATGTCGGCCTCACCGCCGAAGGCGAGCGGGCATTGGCCTGGGCGCAGCGCGTGCTCGCCGACTACGGCGGCCTCAGGCAGGAACTGAGCGAAATGGGCGAGGGCCTGTTGGGCCGCCTGCGCATCGGCGCCATTCCGGTGACCCTGCCGATCATCGCGCTGCTGACCAAGCCGTTCGCGCAGCGGCACCCGCGCGTCGGCATGGTGGTCAGCTCGCAGACTTCCATCGACATCCAGCGCGGACTCGACGACTTCAGCCTCGATATTGGCCTGACCTATCTCGACAACGAGCCGCTGGCGCGAGTGCGGACCTTGCCGCTGTACCAGGAGCGCTACGTGCTGCTGACCCGCGAGGCGGCGCTCGCCGGGCGCAAGACCGCGAGCTGGGCGGAAGCCGCCACGCTGCCGCTGTGCCTGCTGACGCCCGACATGCAGAACCGGCGCATCCTCGATCTGCATTTCCACCAGGCCGGCGCCGAGGTGCATGCGGTGGTCGAGACCAACTCGCTGATCACGCTGTGGTCGCAGCTTTGCCTCGGCGGTCTTTCAACCGTGGTGCCGGAGAGCTTCCTGCTGTTGCTCGGCACGCTCGACGGCCTGGTGGCGATTCCCCTGACCGGGCCTGATGCAACGCACCTGATCGGGCTGGTTGCCTCGGACCGCGACCCCTTGCCGCCGGTCGCCCATGCGCTGCTCGATGTGGCGCGAACGCTCGATCTGCAGGCCGTGATCAACCGCAAGACGCTCTCCGCCCTGGCGTAGCGCTGAGCCGCATGGCTGATCGAAGATTTCGATCAGCCGATGCATAAGTTTGATTTGATGGGCTGTTGTTCCTCCTCGACACTCGATGAACGGATCGGCACGCCGGCCTGACATCGAACAGCCCCGGTCCGTCGATCATTCACCGGCATTCATGGAGGAACAACAATGGCAAAGATTCTGTGTGTGTTGTACGACGATCCCGTCACCGGCTACCCCAAGTCCTATGCCCGCGACGACGTGCCCAAGGTCGAGCGCTATCCGGGCGGGCAGACGGCGCCGACGCCCAAGCGCATCGACTTCAAACCGGGTGAGCTGCTCGGCAGCGTCAGCGGCGAACTGGGCCTGCGCAAATTCCTGGAGGAAGGCGGCCATCGTCTAGTAGTGACTTCCGACAAGGAAGGCGCCGATTCGGTGTTCGAGCGCGAACTGCCCGATGCGGACATCGTCATCTCGCAGCCGTTCTGGCCAGCCTATCTGACGCCCGAGCGCATCGCCAAAGCCAAGAATCTGAAGCTGGCCATCACCGCCGGCATCGGCTCCGATCATGTCGACCTGCAGGCCGCGATCAAGCATGGCGTCACCGTCGCCGAAGTGACCTACAGCAACAGTATCAGCGTCTCCGAGCATGTGGTGATGATGATTCTTGGCCTGGTGCGCAACTACATCCCCTCATACCAGTGGGTGGTGAAGGGCGGTTGGAACATCGCCGACTGCGTGGCCCGCTCCTACGACCTGGAAGCGATGAACGTCGGCACCGTGGCCGCTGGCCGCATCGGCCTGGCCGTGCTGCGCCGGCTCAAGCCGTTCGACGTGAAGCTGCATTACACCGACCGCCACCGCCTGCCGGAAGCGCAGGAGCATGAGCTGGGCCTCACCTGGCATCCCACGGTCGAGTCGATGATCAAGGTTTGCGACGTGGTCACCATCAATGCGCTGCTGCATCCGGAGACCGAGCACCTGTTCAACGATGCGCTGATCGCCAAGATGAAGCGCGGCGCCTATCTGGTGAACACCGCGCGCGGCAGGATCTGCGACCGCGACGCCATCGTCCGCGCGCTGGAAAGCGGCCAGCTGGCCGGCTACGCCGGCGATGTATGGTTCCCGCAGCCGGCGCCCGCCGATCACCCCTGGCGCTCCATGCCGCATCACGGCATGACGCCGCACATCTCCGGCAGTTCGCTGTCGGCGCAGGCACGGTATGCCGCCGGCACCCGGGAAATCCTCGAATGCTGGTTCGACAAGCGCCCGATCCGCGAGGAGTACCTGATCGTCGACGGCGGCAAGCTGGCCGGCGCCGGCGCGCATTCCTACAGCGTGGCCAAGCCGTAGGGCGCGGTTGGCGGCGGCATTCGCCGAATCAAGCGCAGGGGTTTCAGGCCCCCGGGGAATCCCGGGGGCTTTGCTGTCTGTAGCGTTCGGCATCCGGGACTCGGCCAATCGCGTAGTGTTCACCGCGGCCGGGGACTTCCGAACATAATCTGCGGACGCTCGGCGCTGTTGCCGCGCCGCCTTGGCGCTAAGCTGTCCTCGTCGTGGAACTCACGATTTTTCCACTTCATCGTTTTCCAGGAGAAACCCCATGGATTCAAACAGAAGACGCCTGCTGCTGGCCGGTGGCGCTGCAGGCTTCGCGCTGGCCTTCATCGGCAGCCGGGGGCTGGGTGGATCGCGTGCCGAAGCAGCAGCCACGGAGACCTTCACAGTGACTCATACCGATGCGGAGTGGCGCAAGCTCCTCACCCCCAATCAATATGCGGTGCTGCGGCAGGAAGGCACCGAGCGGGCATTCACCAGTCCGCTCAACGACGAGCACCGCGACGGCGTTTTTGCCTGCGCCGGTTGTACGCAGGACCTGTTCTCCTCGAAAACAAAGTTCGACAGCGGCACCGGCTGGCCCAGCTTCTGGCGTCCGCTGGACAAGGCGGTGCTGGAGCGTACCGACAGTTCCTTCGGCATGACGCGCACCGAGGTGCGTTGCAGCCGCTGCGGCGGCCACCTGGGCCACGTCTTCAATGACGGTCCGGCGCCGACCGGGCTGCGCTACTGCATGAACGGCGTGGCCATGACGTTCAAGCCCGTCGCCGCCTGATTTTTCCTATCGTTTCCACCCTCCCGCTGTTTCCACTGAGTTCCCATGCTTCTTCTTCTGTTGTCCTATTGCGGCGGTGTGCTGACCATCCTCAGCCCCTGCATCCTGCCGGTGCTGCCCTTCGTCTTCGCCCGCGCCGGCCAGCCTTTCGTGCGCAGCGGTCTGCCGCTACTGCTCGGCATGGCCATCACTTTCGCCGGGGTGGCGACGCTGGCGGCGGTCGGCGGCGGCTGGGCGGTGCAGGCCAACGAGTACGGCCGCTATGCCGCCATCGCGCTGCTCGGACTCTTCGGCCTGACCCTGGTATTTCCCGGCCTGTCGGACCGGCTGACGCGGCCGCTGGTGGCCCTGGGTGCGCGGCTGTCGCAGTCCGCCGACAGCGCCAATGGCAAATCTTCATCGGTGGCGCCTTCCTTCCTGCTCGGCGTGGCGACCGGCTTGCTGTGGTCGCCCTGCGCCGGCCCGATCCTCGGCTTGCTGCTGACCGGCGCCGCGCTTGAAGGCGCCAGCAGTCACACTTCCTTGCTGCTGCTTGCTTACGGCCTGGGGGCCGCGACTTCGCTGGCCGCGGCCCTGCTCATCGGCGGCAAGGTGTTCGCGGCGCTGAAACGCTCGCTCGGCGTGGGCGAATGGATCCGGCGCGGGCTCGGCGTCGCCGTGCTCGCCGGCGTTGCCGCGATCGCGCTGGGGCTGGATACCGGCCTGCTGACGCGGCTGTCCGTGGCGCGCACGGCAAGCCTGGAACAGGGCTTCCTGGATCGCTTCCATCCGCGGCTGCAAAACCCGGCGGCGCCGGATGCCGATGTGGTGATGAGCGCGGGGCCGGGCATGATGATGGCCGCCGATCCGCACGGCGCCAACGGCGGCATGATGATGGCGGCAAAGCCCGCGATAGCGGCCGCTGCGCTGCCGGTGGAGGGCGAGCTGCCCTCGCTGGCCGGCGCGGTGGAGTGGCTCAACTCGCCGCCGCTGACCACCGAAGGTTTGCGCGGCAAGGTGGTGCTGATCGATTTCTGGACCTACTCCTGCATCAACTGCCTGCGCAGCCTGCCGTACGTGCGCGCCTGGGCGGACAAGTACCGCGATCAGGGCCTGGTGGTGATCGGGGTGCATGCGCCGGAGTTCGCCTTCGAGAAGAACATCGACAATGTGCGCCGCGCGGTGAAGGACTTGAACGTCACCTACCCGGTGGCCATCGACAACAACTATGCGATCTGGCGCGCCTTCGGCAACCAGTACTGGCCGGCGCATTATTTCGTCGATGCGCAGGGCCGGGTGCGCTATCACCATTTCGGCGAGGGCGAGTACGAGCAATCCGAAAGCGTCATCCGTCAATTGCTGGCCGAAGCGGGCAAGTCCACCGTTGCCGGCGATTTCGTCCATGCCGATGCCGCCGGTGTCGGCATGGCGGCGGACGATGCCGATTCACAGTCGCCGGAAACCTATGTCGGCTACAGCCGCGCCGAGAATTTCGCCTCGCCGGGCGGGGAGGTCCATGACCAGCCCCAGGCCTATGCCGCCCCGGCTTCGTTCGAGCTGAATCAGTGGGCCCTGGCCGGCCGCTGGACGGTGCGGGACGAGAAGGCCGTGCTGGCTGGCGCGCCCGGCCGCATCGTCTACCGCTTCCACGCGCGCGACCTGCACCTGGTGCTGGGGCCGGGCGCCGACGGCAAGCCGGCGCGCTTCAAGGTGCGGCTGGACAGCCAGGCTCCGGGTGACAGCCATGGCGTCGATACCGACGCCCAGGGCCTGGGTAGCGTCACCACGCAGCGGCTTTACCAACTGGTGCGGCAGAGTGGGGAGATCCGCGATCGCACTGTTGAAATCGAATTCCTCGATCCGGGTGTCGAGGTGTTTGCGTTCACCTTCGGCTGAGGAGTAGATCCATGAACAAGTGGCTTGGCGCGTTGGGCGTTGCCGGTTTCGCTTTCCTGTGGTGGCAGTTCCCGGCGTACTCCCAGTCATCGGTGCAGGTAGTGCCGG
>JAMFRN010000199.1 GCA_026224805.1 Nevskia soli | reverse complement strand
GCATCCTCGAACGAGACGTTCTCCGGCAGCGAGGCCAGGGCCTGGCCGGGGTAGAGCGGCTGGCCGCTGCGCGCGAAGACGTAGGCGATGGTGCCCTGCGGCACGGTGGGCAGCGACTTGATGTGGATGCGGTACTGGAACGGCGGAAAGAAATGCAGGCCGCCGCGCAGCACCTCGGGCTGGAAGCCGGCGGCGCCGTTGAGCGCGATGAAGCCCTCGCTGACCGAACCGCGCAGGCTCCAGATTTTCTCGACTATGCCCATCGAATCATTGCCGATGAAGACGATGATGCGCGAGGCGTAGAGCAGATATAGCGCCACCACCGCCAGGGCGGTGAGCAGCGACCAGTGAAGAATCAACCCAAGTTCCATTTGAATACTCCTTGTTGTTTATGATTTGCAGGCAGGGCGCCGCCATACCGGCCGGCAGGGGACGCAGGACTCCCGCGGGCACTTGAGGGGTGCCCGTGTTCCACCATGGATTAGCGCGCGGCCGCTACGGCGGGGCCGGCGAAAGAGCTGTATGGCTGGGGGAAAGCCGCGGGGCGGCCGGGGACAACAACCACGCGCAAGCGATGCGTTGCGGACTCATGCGAAGCCACCTCGCAGGGGCTTCCGGACGCCTCGCCGGCGCCCGTGATGTCACCAATAAGTGACAGGGAAATGCTGCACCCGCGGCATGATCTTGTCAACAATAAGTGACGTATGTCACTATAAAATCACATCATTTCGTGGCGAGAAAGCAATGGCCAAGCACGCCAAACTGGGGCTCTATATCCAGGGCCTGATCCGCGCCGAAAAGGCGCGCCGCAAGCTCACCTTCGAGGACATCTCGCAGCGCCTGCGGCAGTACGGCATCACGCAGACGCCGACCAATCTGCGCACCAAGCTGGGACGCGGCGACATGAGCGCGCAGCTGTTCCTGGCGCTGATGAAGGTGCTGGAGCTGCGCAGCATCCGGCTGGATGAGCTGGAGCTGCGGCCAGCCAGGGGCAGGCGCGGCAAAACCTGAGCAAGCGGGGCCCGTAGCCCGCTGTATTGGCCCCCACTACGCCGGCCGCTTTCCGCCATTTTTCGGCGCGCTAACGCCAGCGCGCTTGATTTAACAGCGTTTACGACCACCGCTCAGGACGCTCCGCTCTACCGCCGGTCACGCCATACCGGCAAGTGCTACCGCCGGTCGCTCCAGTTCCCGAACCATGCGTCATACCGCCTAGCGTCCGGGCAGGCGTCTACACAAGCGTTCGAATGCTTGGGGATGCTGCATCTACAAGCCTTGTCACGGAGGAACGCAACATGATCAAGAGATTTCTTTTATCGGGCGCCATCGCCGCATGCGTCATCGCGGCGGGTTGTGGCGGCGGCGGCAGCGACAGTAGCAGCAGCAGTAGCGGCGGCTCGGCTGCTTCGGGCAGCAGCAGCGGCAGCAGCAGCAGCGGCCCCACGGGCACCAGCGTTTCGGTCAACGGACCGCTCAACACCTTGCAGACCACCTTGTCGAACAGTCTGCTGGGCCCGCTGGAACAGGCGACGGCAGGCACACCGCTGCAGGGTGTGCTGGTCTGCACCGACGACGTGGTAGATCACAACGCGCTCGATGTGTTGAACACCGTGCTGAACGCGCTGCAAAACCCCAGCTCCGCCTCCGGCGCCCCGGCGCAGATCCAGTCTCTGTTGCTGGAAATGACTGACAATCTCGGCAGCCTGCTCACTTCCCTTGCCAGCAGCAGCAGCTCCAGCAGCGGCGCCAGTTGCGGCAGCAGCAGCGGCACCCTGCCCACCACCAATCCGCTCGCCGGCACCGCACTGGCGCCGCTGGGCGCGGCGTTGCTGCCGGTGCTGCAACAGATCCAGGGACAGATCGGCTCCAGCGGCAGCGGTAGCAGCGCCAGCGGCCTCGCCGACCTGGCCACCCTGGTCGACGAGCTGAATACGGCGCTGCAAACCGGCCTGGCCCAGGTACCGGCCTCGGCCTTCTCGCAGCCCATCGTCGGCGGCGTGCTGACCACGCTGCAAACCACCGTCGGCAACCTGGATACGCTGATGGACGCCGTTGCCTCCGGCAACAGCACCTCGTTCCAGAGCGCCACGCAAACCCTGCTCGACAATCTGCTGGTCAACATACTGACCCAGGTGATTCCGACCAGCTTCATCGAGACCCAGGCGGGCAAGCCCGGCAGCATCACCGGCCCGATCGACACGGCCGCGGCAACCTTCAGTGCTGCCGTTGCAGCCGCGCTGACCCAGGGCGAGTCCGCGCTGGAAGCCGCGCTCGGCAGCAGCCAGCTGGCGCCGGTGGTGAACCCGGTGCTGAACGATCTGCTGCCGGCGATCCTCGGTCCGATCACGCAGGCGCTGGCCGGCGTGGGCGGCAGCAGCTCCTCATCCGGCGGCGGCGTCACCGGCACACCGCTGGACGCGCTGCTTGGCCCGCTGACCACCGTTCTGGGCAGCATCCTCGGCGGCGGCACCAGCGGCACCTGCGTATTCGCCAACGTGCCCCTGCTGTCGACGCTGTGCAAGCTGGGCCTGTAAGCGCCATCGCTTGAAAGTCGTTTGGGTGGAGAGCCGCGGCATGCGAAAGTGTGCCGCGGCTCTCCCGCTTGAACAGTCCGTCCAGGAGCGACCGGTTCCTGGACGGACACCCTGCGCTACCGATCCTGCCCTACTTCAAACTGGGTAGGCCCGCGGCTGCCGGGCAGTGTGAAATGGGATGACCTTCCCACACACCGCACGAGCCCGCGCGCATGAGCCACGGCGCATCCCTATCGCAGGCTCCCGGCACCACCACCAACGAGAGCGCGCACGAGTGGCGCGACTGGGCGGCCTTCCTGGCCATCACCCTAGGCAGCTTCGTGGCGATCCTCGACATCCAGATCGTCGCCAGCTCGCTCAACGAGATCCGCGCCGGCCTGTCGGCCAGCACCGACGAGATCCAGTGGGTGCAGACCTCGTACCTGATCGCCGAGATCATCGCCATCCCGCTGTCCGGCTACCTGGCGCCGATGCTGTCGACACGCGTGTTCTACACCTTCGCGGCGATCGGCTTCACCCTGTCCAGCGTGGCCTGCGGCTTTTCCTGGAGCCTCGGCTCGATGGTGGTGTTCCGCGTGCTGCAGGGCTTCCTCGGCGGCGGCCTGATCCCGGCTTCGTTCGCCACCATGTTCCTGCTCTTCCCCAACGAGAAGAAACGCAACCTGCCGCAGCTGCTCGGCGGCATGACCACCATGCTGGCGCCGGCCATCGGCCCCACGTTTGGCGGCTACATTACCGACGCGCTGTCCTGGCGCTGGCTGTTCCTGATCAACTTCATTCCCGGCATCGCCTGCGCCCTGATCGTGTGGGCCACGCTCGACGTCGACCGGCCCAAGCCGGAAATGCTGAAGAAGCTGGACCTGTGGAGCGTGCTGTTCCTGGCGGTGTTTCTCGGCGGCCTCGAATACACCCTGGACGACGGCCCGCGCCACGACTGGTTCGACGAGCGCAGCGTGCTGCTTTGCGCCATCGCCGCGCTGATCGGCGGCAGCCTGTTCTTCTGGCGCGGCTTCCACTCCGACCATCCGATCATCGACCTGCGCGCCTTCCGCAACCGCAACTTCGCCGTCACCTCGCTGGTCTCGGCGATGCTCGGCGTCAGCATCTTCACCCTGGTCTACATCACGCCGGTGTTTCTCGGCCAGGTGCGCGGCTACAACCCGCAGCAGATCGGCGAGGTGATGATGGTGCAGGGCCTGGCGATGGTGATTGCCGCGCCGCTGGTGATGCGCCTGGCCAGCGTGCTCGACCCGCGCGTGACCATCGGCATCGGGCTGCTGCTGGTGGCCGCCGGCTCCTGGACCAACTCCCTGCTCACCGCGGACTGGGGCTTCACCCAGTTCGCGCTGTCGCAAAGCTTGCGCGGCTCCGGGCTGATCTTCGCCTTCATCCCCATGACCAACCTGGCCCTGGGCACCCTGCCCCGCCACGAACTCAACAACGCCAGTGCGCTCTACACCGTCACCCGCAACCTCGGCGGCGCCGTCGGCCTGGCGGTGGTCGCCACGCTGATCAACCAGCGCAACTGGACCCACTGGCAGGCGCTGGCCGAAAGCACGCGGCTGTCGCGTCCGGCGGTGCGGGAGGGACTGAGCAGCATGAGCGCCATGCTGGCGCCGCAACTCGGCGCGGGCAGCCATGCCGGCGCCATCAGCATGCTGGCGCAGCAGGCCTACCAGCAGGCATCGACCATGACCTACGGCGACATGTACTTCCTGCTGTCGATCTCCACCGCACTGTCGGTGCTGCTGGTGCCGTTGATCCAGAAGCCGCAGCGGAGCGTGGAAGGAATGGGGCATTAGGGAAACCCCGATCAATTCGTCACCCCCGCCTTCGCGGGAATGACGATGATTCAATTGTTCAGAGACTCCTCAGAGCTGGCCCGCTCGCTTTGTGCAACGACGTTTCGAATTTGCGGCGATGATTCGCTTGAACTCCTGAGTACCCCCGGGTTCAAACCAATGCAGGCGATGGAATATCCCTGCCTCGGGCATGGAGCTGTCTGTAGTCTGGGCAGCGCAGAAGTGCCCGATCAGGTCGCGGCGCAAAATCCAAGGCGCCGCGGCCTTTTTTTTATTTTCAGCAATCCGTGATTCGGGTGTAGGCCGCGACGCAGGCCGCTCTGGCCGCGATGCGGGCTGTCTTCCGAAGCTGCCCAGGAATATTTATCTGAACTTGTCATGGCAACAGGTCTCCAAATTGGGAGCGGTATTAAACCGCTGCATTTCTATAATCGATTACATGGAGAGACCGATATGCAAAACAACGATGCCGTGAAAGTCCTGAATGACCTGATCCAGACCTCGGAGGATGGGCATAAGGGCTTTAACGAAGCGGCTGAAATCGCCAAAGATCCGAAGCTGCAGTTGCTGTTCCGGGAATACGCCAAGGAATGCCAGACCGCCGCAGTGGAACTGCAAGCCCAGGTTTCGTCGCTCGGCGGCAAGCCGGAGGTCGGTGGCAGCGTTGCCGGTGCGGCACATCGCGGCTGGACCAAGGTCAAATCGACCGTCGAGGACAGCAATATTGCCGTCCTGGAAGAAGTGGAGCGCGGCCAGGATCACGCCAAGGCCGCCTACAGCAAGGCGATCAAGGCAGACCTGCCTACACTGGCCAAGGCGCTGGTACAGAAGCAGCATGACGGTGCGGTTCGCAACCACGACCACATCCGCGATCTGCGCAACCAATACAAAACTGGAGCCTGATTGCTTTTTAGCTGTTTTGCGCCGTCAAGTGACTTTCTGCTTGGCGGCGTTGGATCGGGTGTAAGCGGGGAAGCTGATAATACTTAAGCTGGACCGAAACCGGACAGGCTGGGGCGATGGTGGACGGCCCCGATTTTGCATATGCTGAAGACGTGGCCATCGGCCCGTCATTCCGGCGGGGCGCAGGCGGGGGAGTTGTTCGTTTAGGGGAAAAGCATGCCCAAGCTGGAAATGCCGCTGTCCAACCTTGAGTTGGCCGGATCGCAGGCCCTGGCGGCCGACGCGGACAAGGTCCATCCACACGATCAGATATTCAGCGGCTTGTTTGGCCCTGGCCGGGTGGTCGAACTGTTGAAGAATGCGGACGGCTATGCCTATGGGCACCGCATCCGGTTCGAGAATGGCATGGAAGCCGAGCTGCTGATCACCGACGTGGTGACACGTCACTGAATTCGGTCGGTGCTGCTGGTACCGCTGATCCAGAAGCCACAGCAAAGCGTGGAAGGTATGGAGCATTAAACGGACTCGCCGCGCCTTACCATTTCAGGAAGGGCGGCGGACTCAGAGGATGTTTGGCGAACCACTGACTCGCCAGCTGCTTCAGCCGCTGGTGGAATCCCGCGTTCGGGAACTGCGCCTTGACCTCCTTGACGTAGGCGGCCGGCACGCCGAACTTCACCAGCCCCAGAGAGACATCCACCAGGTCGGCCTTGCGGAATACCTCGACCAGCGGGTAGCGGGCATCGCGGTACTGTCTCAGCTTGTGGTGCATGTCGATCATCAACCCGACTTCCTCGCTCCAGGCTTCCAGGCCGTTGGCCTTGAGATACTCTCCCGCGCGCAGGACCGAGGGTGGCAGGTAGTCGACAGTGCCGTCCGACCAGATGCCCAGATCGTGGAAGCAGCCGGCGATGACCAGCTTGCGCCGCTCCTCTTCGCCGCATTCGCGCAGGGCGAAGCAGAAGTGCAGCATGCGATAGACGTGATTGCGGTAGGCCGCATAGTCGTCGCCCAGTTCCTTCTTCCACTTGCCGAGGATGTCCTCCAGCAGGGGAATGGATGCTTCGATGGCCATGAGGTTTTCCGCTCCCGCGTGAAGATGGTCTGCCGGGATCGCCGGACGGGACTCAGTGTCCGCCGGATGGGCGCGTGCAGCGAGTGGCCCGATTGACAAAATACGCCAGGATCAGGCCAACTCGGCCGATCCTGCCCCTGAGTACCCCGCATGAGCAGCGCTGTCGTCGCCGTGGTCGCGTTCGACCAGATCAGCCCGTTTCACCTGTCCGTGCCCTGTGCGGTGTTCGGCGAGTCCCATCCCGGCGCGCCGCAGTTCAAGCTGCTGGTCTGCGCCGCCGAGAAAGGCCCGCTGACCACGACTGCCGGGTTCACGCTGACCTTGCTGCATGGACTGGAAGCCTTGAAAAAGGCCAGCACCATCATCGTGCCGAGCTGGCGCGATCCGGAAGAACGGCCGCCGCGAGCCCTGCTCGCCGCGCTGGTCGCCGCGCACCGGCGCGGCGCGCAGGTGGTGGGCCTATGCCTGGGCGCCTATGTGCTGGCCGAAGCCGGCTTGCTCGACGGACGCCGCGCCACCACGCACTGGGAGTTCGCCCGCGACTTTGCGCGGCGCTATCCCGCGGTGCGCCTCGATGCCGATCTGCTCTACATCGCCGAGGGCAATATCGTGACTTCCGCCGGCACCGCCGCCGGCATCGACTGCTGCCTGCACCTGCTGCGGCAGGGTTACGGCGCGGAAGCGGCGAACTGCGTCGCGCGCCGGCTGGTGGTGCCGCCGCACCGGCACGGCGGCCAGGCGCAGTACATCGAGCAGCCGCTGCCGGCAACGCCGCGCGACTCGCGGCTGGCCGAGCTGATCGAGCAGGTGCGCGCCAACCTGCGGCTGCCGCACGATCTCGACAGCCTTGCCGCACAGGCCCTGATGAGCCGGCGCACTTTCACCCGCCACTTCCGCCAGCTGACGGGAAGTACGGTCGGCCACTGGCTGCTGAGCGAGCGCCTGGCGCTGTCGCAGCGCCTGCTCGAGACCACCGACCAGTCGATCGAGAACATCGGCGCCCTGGCCGGATTCGGTTCACCGGCCTCGCTGCGCCATCATTTCCGCGCGGCCTTCGGCGTGTCGCCGATGAGCTGGCGGCAGACCTTCAACGGCAGCCGCCAGGCCACGGCGGATCCAGTGTCTCGCTAGGCTAAGGCTGCAGGTCCCGCTCGGGAACCAGCACCACGCCTTCCATCAAGCGGCGCGCGCTGCGGCTCATGCCGGCATACAACACCCGCCAGTGCCCATCGCGCTGCTCCGCTTCGGCGCTGACCGTCATGGTTCCCGAGGGATGGCCGAAGCGCAACCGGCCCTGGGCATCGGGCTGTGCGCGGCGCCGCACCACGGTGCCCGGAATCGCCGCTGCCGCGGCAAGCGCCACCGCGCCGGTGCCGGTCATGGCGTGGTGCAGCTTGCCCATGGAGAGGATGCGGACGTTGAGATCGATGTCCCTGGCGCTGACTGCCCGGCCATCGGCGGCGCGGTAGTCTCGCGGTGACGCGACGAAAGCCAGCTTGGGTGTAGCGGGGCGTTGATCGGTGGCTTCCTGCGCGCTCGCAGCAAGGCCCATGGCGACGGCGGCATGGGCGCGCACCGCTTCGCAGCGCGCCAGCAAATCGGCATCGCCGTTGACCTGCTCCTGCGACTCATCGCCGCGCAGACCGAGGGCTGCCGCGTCGACGAACACCGCCGGGTTGCCAGCGTTGATCAGGGTCAACTCGAGCTTGCCGATGCCGGGAATGTCGAGCCGATCCAGCGGCCTGCCGGTCGGGAACAGGCCGGTGGCCGCGTCTTCGCCGTCGCTGCCGGGATCGGGAAACTGCAAGGCAATTTCCGCGCCGGGAAAGCTCACCCCGTCGAGCCGGAACCCGCCTTCCTCCACCACTTCGCCATCCCGCATCGGCACCTGCGCGATGATGTGCGAGCGCGTATTGACCTGCCAGATGCGCACGGTGGCCAGGCCCGCGCGCGGAGCTGGCAGCAGGCCCCAGTGAATCGCTGCCGGACCCACCGCAGCGGCGAGGTTGCCGCAGCTGCCCGACCAGTCGATCACCGGGCTGCCTATGGAACCCGCGCCAAACAGGTAATCGATATCGCAGCCAGGCTGCCGCGAGCGGCTGAGGATCACCACCTTGCTGGTGCTCGAAGTGGCGCCGCCCATGCCGTCGATCTGCTTGCCGTAGGGATCTGGGCTGCCAATCACACGCAGCAGGATGGCGTCGCGCCGCGCGGCATCGGCGGGCAGGTCCTCGGCGCGGAAGAACACGCCCTTGCTGGTGCCGCCGCGCATGTACAGGGCGGGGATCTTCCGCTGCGTCATGGCGCGGCGCGCCTCATGTCGGCGGCGCCTGCTCCACGCGGTAGACCGGATACAGGTCGAGGCGCTCGTCCCAGGACGGCGAGCGGCGGTAGAAGAAATCCAGCCGCGCCTGCGGGTCGTGGGCGAAGGCCTCGTCGGTATCCAGCCTGTGGCGGAACTCCGCCGCTGCCTGCGGATCGCTGGCCAGGATCTGCTGCGCCACCTGCTCGGCGACGTAGGGCTCCATGTACTCCTTCTGCTCGAAGGCGCCGTTGAAGAACCCCCAGGCGGCGAGCGAATCCGGGGCCAGCGGCTCGAGCAGCGCCAGCAGCAGCCGTGCTTCGGGCTGGGCGATGGGCACGAACAGCGAGCCGGCCGGCACGTCGCGCGTCTCCGGCTTCCATTCGCCCTTCAGCTCGGGCGAGGTGCGGCCTTCGAACGGCGGCTTCTTGAATTCCGCCTCGGTGGCGCGGAAGGTTTCGACGGAAGCCTTGGGCAAGGCCGCATCAAGCTTACGGAAGGAGATGTCGTGCAGCGCCAGCTTCTGGCCGATCTCCTCGGCGTAGGCGGCGGGCACGATGTAGCCGGCCTGCGGCGCTTTCACGGTCAGCGTGGCCTTGACCGTGTCCTTCAGCGGGATGTGCCAGATCTCGGGCTTGGTGGTGTCGTAGCGCGTCACCAGTCCGCCGGAGACGGCGGAGGGCTCGCGCGTATAGGCGTAGCCCTTGAAATCGATCATCTGCACATGGTCGCCGGCGGCGAAATTCAGTGGGACTTCAGTGCCGCCCAGCTCCGCCGCACGGCGGTCGGCCTGGTGTTCCTGCTTGAGCCAGGCCGCGCCCTTGGTGGCGGTCAACTCGACCAGGGCCAGGATGGTGTTGTGGGTGATGCGCACGCGCGTCGGATAGTCCTTCCAGGAGTGCGTTTCCACCAGCATGGAGAGGCGGTTGCGCAGTCCCCAATAGCCGGTGGAAAAACGCGGCGGCACCACGGCGACCTCGAAACCGGAAGACGGATCGTCGTCGCGCTCGAAGCTGGGATAGAACGAAACCGGCAGCGAGCCGGTAGCGGCCAGGCGGTCCGTCACGCCTTTCTGCAAGGCGCGGGCGTCTTCGCGCAGCGTGCTGTCACCGGCGTAAAGCGGCTCCACCGTGATGGAGATGTCATGCTGGAAATTGGCGCCGTCGGTGACGTGCAGGTCGGTGTAGATGATCGGATCCCAAGCGTCGAGCAGGCGCAGCATGGCCTGCATTTCCGGCGCGTCGGCCTTCACGTAGTCGCGGTTGAGGTTGAGGTTCTGCGCCGTGGTGCGCCAGCCCATTTCCTCCGGACCGACCTGGTTGGGACGGTTCCAGTGGCCGAAGCGCTCGTGGCCATCGAGGTTGAACACCGGCACGAACAGCACCACGCTATGGTCCAGCGCCTCGGGCAGCACGCGCTTTTCCAGCAGCTCGCGCAGGGCCAGGAAGCCGGCGTCCTTGCCGTCGATCTCGCCGGAATGGATGCCGGCCTGCAGCAGCAGCACCGGAATGCCGCGCCGCGCCGCCTCCTCGCCGGTAAGGGCGCCGCTGCGGCTGACGGCCATGGCGAGCATCGGCCGGCCTTCCGGCGAGTGGCCGAACTCGAAGCAGCGCACCTGCTGCGGCCAGATGCGCTGATAAGCCGGGCACAGCCGCTCGACCTCGTCGTAGCGGCCCGTCTTCAGGTTGCCGGATTGCTCCGCCACCGTTTGCAGCACGGTGTCCGGGTTTTCCGCGGCGGCGGTCGGCGGCGTAGCGTCAGCGGCATGGGCTGCAGTGGCGGCGAGCAGCGTGCACAACAGGCTCGCGGCGTGTTTCGCGATGTGAGAGGGCATGGCGGAAGAGGGTTCAGGCGAGGATTAGGGCAATGTGGCAGCGTATCGCCGCCGCCGCCAAAAGTCAGCCACGCCCGTCCCAAAGTGATCTAAGCTTGCGGCTTGCGCACAAAACCGAGCTGCCGCGGGGCTTCCGCCGCATCCAGCCGCAGCAGGGGCAAGCGCGCCGGGCCGAGGCGTAGGTACAGCGGCGTGACGCTGCCGGAAGGCAATGCCAGGGCTTCGGCAAGCCGCTCCTCGGCCACTTCCCCAGCATCGGCTTCCAGCCGCTGCAAGGCCCAGGCGAGGTCGGCCGCATCCAGCACGCCGGGACCCAGATCGGTATCGAGCAGTAGCGCGCCCTCCTCGTCCAGGTAGGCCGCCGAGACGCTGCCGACGTGGGCTTCGGTATGCGCAGTCAGAGTTTCACCCGCGGCGTCGGCCCGCAGCACCAGGGGTGCATATTCCAGCTCCATGTAGCCGCGCTGCGGGCCGTTTTGGAAATACCAGCGGCCCTGCGCATCGGCGGCGTAATTGCGGTTGATGGTGTCGATGATCTGCGGCCGGCTGATCGGCTCGCCGCGGATCAGCCAGCGTCCGCGCCGGTCCAGCTTGAGCCAGCCGAACAGGGCCGGTACATTCGGCCAGCGTGCAAGCGAGCGCTTTACCCAGTCTTCCATGGCCTATCTTAGAACGTCTCCGTGCGGGATCGGGCGTAGCATCCCTTCCGCGCGGAGGGCCGGATCGCCTAGGATGGCCGATCTATTCAGGAATTCCACCCATGTCCCTGCAACGCCCGCGCCGCCCGCTGGCGGCGTTCGCCGCATTGGCCCTGCTGCCGCTTGCGGCCGTCCACGCCCAGACCGAATCCCGGACCGATCCCCTGACCGCCCCACTGGCTCCGGACATCCTGCCCCAGTTCGAGGCGCCGACGCAGGAGGCCGACTACGTCAAGCGCGAGGTGATGATCCCGATGCGCGACGGGGTCAAGTTGCATACCGTGATCGTGATTCCCAAGGGCGCGCATGGCGCGCCGATCATCCTCAGCCGCACGCCCTACGAAGCCTCCAAGCGCACCGATCGCTACGACAGCCCGCACATGCTGGCGACGCTGCCGCAGGGCGACGAGGTGTTCGTCGAGGAAGGCTATATCCGGGTGTTCCAGGACGTGCGCGGCAAGTACGGCTCGGAAGGCGATTACGTGATGACGCGGCCGCTGCGCGGGCCGCTCAATGCCAGCGCGGTGGATCACTCCACCGACGCCTGGGACACCATCGACTGGCTGGTGAAGAACCTGCCGGAAAGCAACGGCAAGGTCGGCATGATCGGCTCCTCCTACGAGGGCTTCACCGTGCTGATGGCCCTGATCAATCCGCACCCGGCGCTGAAGGCGGCGGTGCCGATGAGCCCGATGGTGGACGGCTGGAAAGGCGACGACTGGTTCCACAACGGCGCCTTCCGCCAAACCAACTTCGACTACATCTACATGCAGACGAAGCAGAAGGGCAAAGGCGATCCGGTGCCGCGCGGCTACTACGACGACTACACAGCTTTTCTCGAAGCCGGTTCGGCCGGCGACTACGCCCGCAGCAGCGGCATCGACCAGCTGCCCTTCTGGAAGAAGCTTTCCGAACATCCGGCCTACGACGCCTACTGGCAGGGGCAGGCGCTGGATGCGGCGCTGGCGGCGCAGCCGCTGAAGGTGCCGACCATGTACGTGGCCAGCATCTGGGACCAGGAGGACATGTACGGCGCCATCAATACCTATGAGGCGGTGGAGCCGAAAGACGTGAACAACGACACCAATTTCCTGGTGCTCGGCCCCTGGCGCCACAGCGGCGTGAACTACGAGGGCCGCGGCCTGGGACCGCTCAAGTTCGACGGCGATACCGCCCTGCAATTCCGCCGCGATGTGATGCAGCCCTTCCTCGACGAGCATCTGAAGGACGGCGCGCCCAAGGCCAACACGCCGCCGGTGTTCGCCTATGAGACCGGCAGCAACACCTGGCGCCGGCTCAAGGCCTGGCCGCTGTCCTGCGACAAAGGCTGCGCCGGCAAGCCGCAGGCGCTGTATCTGCAGCCCGGCTTCGCCCTGGGCTTCGCCGCGCCGGCCAAGGCCGACGTGGGTTATGACGAGTACGTTTCCGATCCGGCCAAGCCGGTGCCCTACCTGCCGCGCCCGGTGCGCTTCGCCGACGGCGACGCCTGGAAGCGCTGGCTGGTGACGGACCAGCGCTTCGTCGATGGCCGCCCGGATGTGCTGACCTACGAGTCGGCGCCGCTGACCGCGCCCCTGCAGATCGGCGGCGCGCCGGCGGTCAATCTCTACGCCTCGACCAGCGGCACGGACAGCGACTGGGTGGTGAAGCTGATCGACGTCTACCCGGACGAAGTGCCGTCGCAGCCGGAACTGGGCGGCTACCAGCTCAACATCGGCATGGATATCTTCCGCGGCCGTTATCGCGACAGCCTGGAGCATCCCGCCGCCATCCCCGCCGGGAAGGTGCAGCACTATCGTTTCGCCCTGCCCAACGCCAACCATGTGTTCCTGCCAGGCCATCGCCTGATGGTGCAGGTGCAGTCGAGCTGGTTCCCGCTGTACGACCGCAACCCGCAGACCTACGTGCCGAACATCTTCTTCGCCAAACCGGAGGATTACCGCAAGGCGACGCAGCGGATCTATCACGCCGGGGCGCAGGCCAGCTCGATCGAGCTGCCGGTGGTGTCGGCGAACTGAAGCGCAAGCCACCGCCGCGGCGATTTCCGTGGAACACGACCTGATCATCGTCGGCGGCGGCGCCGCCGGCCTGATGTGCGCGATCGAGGCCGGCAAGCGCGGCCGCCGCGTGCTGGTGATCGAGCACGCCAACCGAGTCGGCAAGAAGATCCTGATGTCCGGCGGCGGGCGCTGCAATTTCACCAACCTGCACGCCGGACCGGAGGATTACCTCTCCGCCAATCCGCACTTCTGCAAATCGGCCCTCGCCCGCTACACGCAGTGGGATTTCATCGCCATGGTGGAGCGCCACGGCATCGCCTGGCACGAGAAGGAACTGGGCCAGCTCTTCTGCGACGAGTCATCCAAGCTGATCGTGAAGATGCTGCTGGACGAATGTGCCGCCGCCGCGGTGCAGATCGAGACCGATTGCAGCATCGACCAGGTGCGGGGTGACAGCACAGGCTTCGCGCTGGCCACCACGCGCGGCACCATGCACTGCGCCTCGCTGGTGGTGGCCAGCGGCGGCCTGTCGATACCGAAGATGGGCGCCACCGGTTTCGGCTACGAGCTGGCGCGGCAGTTCGGCCACCGCGTGCTGACGACGCGCGCCGGCCTGGTGCCGCTGACGCTCAGCGGCAAGCACCTGGACGACTACGCCGACCTCAGCGGCGTGGCACTGCCGGTGATCGCCGAAGCGGCCGGGCGCAGTTTCCGCGCCGGCTTCCTCATCACCCATCGCGGCCTCAGCGGCCCGGCCATCCTGCAGATTTCTTCCTATTGGCAACCCGGCGAGCCGCTGCGCCTGAACCTGCTGCCGGATAGCGACGCGCTCGACTATCTGAACACCCAGCAGCGGGACCGGCCGGCGGCCGAACTGAAGACCGTGCTGTCCGAAGCCCTGCCCAAACGCCTGGCGCAGCGCCTGTGCGAGCTGCGCTTCGGCAACCGGCCGATGCGGCAGCATCGCCCGGCCGAGCTGCGCGACATCGCCGCGCAGCTGCACGCCTGGCCAGTGACCGCCAGCGGTACCGAGGGTTATCGCACCGCCGAGGTCACGCTCGGCGGCGTCGACACCGACGAACTCTCCTCGACCACCATGGAATCGCGCAAGGTGCCGGGCCTGTACTTCATCGGCGAGGTGGTGGACGTGACCGGTCATCTGGGCGGCTTCAATTTCCAGTGGGCCTGGGCCTCGGGGCACGCCGCCGGGCAGGTCGCCTGAAGCACGGCAGTGAGACCGAGGTCTCAATCGAAGCAGACGAAATCCCTGGCGAGCGATAGACTGGGCTAATTGATAAAAACTAAACTATGACGTGTCCTTCTCCCGACTTCCCCCGCTAAACGCGCTGCGCGCCTTCGAGGCCGTGGCGCGCCACAAGAGCTTCCGCAAGGCTGCGGAGGAGTTGTTCGTCACGCCTGCGGCCTTGACTCACCAGATCAAGGCTCTGGAGGAATTGCTGGGCTTTCCCCTGTTCGAGCGGCTGGCCCGCCGGATCGAGCTGACGCCGCCGGCGCAGGCAGCGCTGCCGCGCTTCCAGCAGGGTTTCGAGGCCCTGGCGCAGGCGGTGGCGGAACTGCGCAACCACGGCCAGGCGCCGCGTCTGACGGTGGGCGCTACCCCGACTTTCGTCTCGCGCTGGCTGATGCCGCGCCTGCAAAGCTTCCTGACGCAACATCCGGAGATCGACGTGCGGCTGGTCGCCAGCGGCCAGCTGATCAATGCCTCGGCGCGCGAGATCCGCTCGGAGGACGCGGCGGAGTCGGATGTCGACGCGGACATCGAGATCCGCTTCAGCAACGGCCGGCCCGAAGGGCAAAACGTCGATCTGCTGTTTACCGTGGAAGTGGTGCCGATGTGCCATCCGCGCCTGCTGAAGGGTCCGCCGCCACTGCGCACACCCGAGGACCTTAGCCACCAGACCCTGCTGCACGGCGATGCCCGCGTGGCCGACCGCACCCGCTCGTCCTGGGCGCGCTGGCTGAAGCGCGCCGGGGTCAGCGATGTCGATCCGCGGCGCGGCCTGCAGCTGGATCACTCCACCCTTGCGCTGGAAGCGGCCGCCGACGGCCTCGGCGTGACCCTGGCCATGCCCCTGCTGGCCGCGGCGGAGCTGGCCGAAGGCAAGGTGGCGGTGGCCTTCCCGATGACGCTGCCGCTGGACAATGCTTACTACTCGGTGGTGCCGGATGCGGCCATGCAGCGGCCGGAAGTGGTGGCCTTCCGCGAGTGGCTGCTGGACGAGGCGCTGAAGCAGACGCATCCCCTGGGGCCGCGTCCGTAAGACTCGCGCGTGGCCGCGCTCGGGCGCAAAGGCCCGACGCGATCAGGAGCAGCTATGGCTCTGCAAGTCCTCGCCATGGCCGCGATCCAGGCGCCACAGGTCCGCGCTATCGTCCAGCAGGATGAAGCCCGGCGTCTGGTCCTCGAAGATGGCGCCCGCCACCACCAGGGTATGCCGCGCCATGCCTGCCGGCGCATCGGCCAGCAGTGCGAACGGATTGGCCCGATCGAACGCGGCCTCGCTGATGCGCATGGCGCGATACCTGCGCCCGGCCAGCGGCACATCCAGCAGTGCCCAGTGCTCGCCGACTTCGCCCAGATGCGCGTGCAGGGCTTCGCGGACCTCGGGCTTGAGGCAATCGATGTGGATATGCAACTGATTCTGCGAGCGCCCGTACCTGGAATTGATGGCAAGACCTATGGCCTCGCGCGGCAGTGAGCGTTGCGCCGCGCGCTCGACGAAACTGCGCGCCCCCCATGCCTCCGCAAAATAGGGCGGCGCATCAGCCGCCAGCAGCGCGGGACTCTCGATGCCGCTGAGCGGAGCGGTCGGGATCAGCAGGAACTGCGTGGGACCATTGCGATCCTTCAGCACCGCATAGCCCTGCTCTTCGCCGTGCGCCAGATCGACCAGCGCGCAGGGAGCAGGATTGCCATGCTGCTGCTGATCCGGCACACAGCGCTGATGCACGATCTTCCACAGCGCGTCGGGATCACCCTGGTGGCAGGCGCTGCCGGCTGCTGCCCAAACCAGAGCGCAGGCCGCCAGCAGATAGCGCGGCCGCTTCATTCCGCTCAGTCCTGCTCGGACGCGGTGGCAATCTGCCGCAGCGCCTGCTCGAACACCTCGGGCGGCTGGCCGCCGGAGATCAGATGGCGCTGATTGATGATGATGGCGGGGACCGAATGGATGCCCCGGTCCTGGTAAAAGCGCTCCTGCTCGCGCACTTCCTCGGCGTAGGCGTCGGAAGACAGGATGGTCCGCGCGCGCGCCGCGTCCAGACCCACCTGGGCCGCCAGATCGATCAGCACCTCGTGATCGGCGGGATTCTTTCCATCGGTGAAATACGCCTGGAACAGGGCATGCTTGAGCGCGACCTGATGCCCTTCCAGCTCGGCCCAGTGCAGCAGCCGGTGCGCATCGAAGGTGTTGTAGATGCGGCCGCGCCGGTCCATGCGGAAGGTGAATCCGACGTCGGCGCCGCGGGCGCGGATCGCTTCGCGATTGCCTTCGATCTGGGCCGGGGTCGAGCCGTATTTCTGCGCCAGGTGCTCGACGATGTCCTGCCCCGCCGGCGGCATCCCCGGATTCAGCTCGAACGGCTGGAAATGCAGCTCGGCCTTGACCTGATCGCCCGCCCGGGCCAGCGCCGTTTCCAGCGATTGCAGGCCGATGACGCACCAGGGGCAGGACACGTCGGAAACGAAATCGATGCGTATCGGCTTGCTCATTTTTTCCTGCCCTGCACGGTTCATAACGGCCGTCAGTTTAAGCCCGATGCGCTCATTCCCGCGAGCGCAGCACCGCTTCGCGTTCCTCGACGTAGCTCCGGGTCGGCGGCACCGTCTCGGTTTTTACGGCGAGCTGCACCTGGAACACCACCACGTCCTCGTAGCGGAACGCCGCTTCGCAGAACGCCAGGTAGAACTCCCACAAGCGGCAGAATCTCTCGTCGTAGAGCCGCAGCGCTTCGTCGCGGCGCCGCATGAAACGCTGGCGCCAGTGCAGCAGCGTCTCGGCGTAATGCAGCCGCAGTACCTCGATGTCGGTCACCATCAGGCCGGAGCGCTCGATGGCCGGCGTCAGCTCGGACAGGGTGGGCAGGTAACCGCCGGGGAAAATGTACTTGTCCAGCCAGGGGTTGGCGTGGCTGGGCACGCCGGTGCAGCCGATGGTATGCAGCAGCATGACGCCGTCGGGCCGCAGCAGGCGCCGGCAGTGCTGGAAGTAGGTGTCGTAATAGGCCAGACCAACGTGTTCGAACATGCCGACGGAGACGATGCGGTCGAAGCCGTCCTGCAGCTCGCGATAGTCGGTGAGCTGGAACTCCACAGTTCCATCCAGGCCGCCTGCCGCGGCGCGGCGGCGCGCCGTGGCGAGCTGCTCCTCCGACAGGGTGATGCCCAGCACGCTGCCGGCCGCCGCGGTCCGCGCCAGGTACAGCGCCAGGCCGCCCCAGCCGCAGCCGATGTCCAGTACGCGCTGCCCGGGCTGCAGCAGCAGCTTGGCGGCGATGTGGCGCTTTTTCGCCAGCTGCGCCTGTTCCAGGCTCTGCCCAGGAGTTTCGAAGTAGGCGCAGGAATATTGCCAGTCGTCGTCGAGAAACAGACGGTACAGCTCGTCGCCCAGATCGTAGTGATGCGCCACGTTGCTCTTGGCGCGCCGCGCCGTGTTGCGCTGGCGCAAGCGCCGCGTGGCGAAGCGCAGCCGGTTGGCCGTGCGCACCAGCGCATTCGGCCGCGCCTGCGGCGCGGCCCGTACATTGCCCAGCACCAGGGCCAGGAAATCGTAGATGGTGCCTGCCTCGACCAGCAGCCGGCCGTCGCTGAACAGCTCGCCCAGGCGCAGCTCGGGATCGGTCATGAAGCCCCACTGCGCCATCGCGTCGGCGAAGCGCACCTGCGACAGCGCGCCGCTGCCGTCACCGAAGGTCAGCGCCGCTCCGCTCGCCGTGACCACCGTCAGATGGCCGCTGCGAACGAGATCAGACAGGGCTTTCTTCAGCAGACGATCGAGAAATTTACCGAGCATGGGCGCCTTGAGATCTGCTTGCGGATGGATGGTTGTGCTGGTTGGCCCGTTAAGACCCATCCATGGGCGGCCAGATCCTTCGCTACGCTCAGGCTGACAGGGGGTGTGGAAGGATTTGTTACGGCCTCAGCTCGTCGCCCGCTTGGCGATGCTGATGCCCAGCTTCTTGACGCGGTGCCACAGGCTGCGCTCGCTGACGCCGAGCAGCTCCGCCGCCTTGACCTGCACACCGGCGGTGCGACGCAGGGCCTCCAGGATGAAGCCGCGCTCCAGGCGCTCCAGCTCGGCATCGAGATTGGAGGGGATGCGCACCGACTCGTGGCTAGCGGACAAGGGGGTGAACAGGTCCTGCGGCAGATCGCCGACGTCGACGCTGTTGCCCTTGGCGACGATGATGGCGCGCTCGATGCAGTTCTGCAGTTCGCGCACATTGCCCGGCCAGGCGTAGTCCTGCATCGCGCGCAGCGCCGCCTGGGTGAACACCGGCTGCGGCCGGCCCATGTGCCGCGCCAGTTCGCGCACGCTGTGCTCTACCAGCAGCGGGATATCCTCGCGCCGCGCCCGCAGCGGCGGCACGTCGATGGGGAAGACATTGAGGCGGTAGTACAGATCGCTGCGGAAGCTGCCGTTGCGTACCGCCTCGCGCAGGTCCTTGTTGGTGGCGGCGAGGATGCGCACGTCGGTGGTGCGCGAGTTGGCGCTGCCCACCGGCTCGAAGCTGCGCTCCTGCAGCACGCGCAGGATCTTGGCCTGCAGGGCGCTCGGCATGTCGCCGATCTCGTCGAGGAACAGGGTGCCACCGTCGGCCTGGGCGAAGCGGCCCTGGCGTGCGCCGATCGCGCCGGTGAAGGCGCCCTTGACGTGGCCGAACAGCTCGCTCTCCAGCAGGCCCTCGGGAATGGCGGCGCAGTTGATGGCGACGAAGGGCCCGCCACGGCGGCTGCTGTTGAAGTGAATGGCCCGCGCCACCATTTCCTTGCCGGTGCCGCTCTCGCCGCTGATCAGCACGCTGGCGCGGCTCTCGCAGACCTCGGCGATGGCCTCGATCACTTTGTGGAAGGCCGGACTGGCGCCGACCAGGTTCTCGAAGCGGTAACGGCCCTCCAGCTCCTCGCGCAGACGCAGGTTGTCGCGCAGCGCGGCATACATGCGCAGCGCCTTGGCGATGGTCGCTTCCAGTTCGTCGATCTCGAACGGCTTGCTGATGTAGTCGAAAGCGCCGTCCTTGATCGCCTGCACCGCGTCCTTGACCGTGCCGTAGGCGGTCATCAGCACCACCGGCACATTGGGCGAGCGGCGGCGCAGCTCGGCCAGCAGCTCCTGCCCGCTCATGCCGGGCATGCGCAGGTCGCTCAGCACCAGGTCGACGGGGTCGTTTTCGATCTGCTCCAGCGCGGCCGCGCCGGACGCGGCCATGCGCGTCTGGTAGCCGAGTTCCTGCAAGGTGGCGGCCAGCACCTCTCGCAGCTTCGGCTCGTCATCGACCACCAGGATGGTGTGGCTCATCGAATAATCCGGTCCATCAATCTTTTTTCGACAGCGGCAGGATAAATTCAAAGGTTGCGCCGCCGCCAGTTTCGTTGCGGCACTCGACGCTGCCGCGGTGGCCTTCCATCACGCTCAGCACCTTGGCCAGCCCCAGGCCGGTACCCTGCGGCTTGGTGGTGAAGAACGGGTCGAACACCCGCTCGCGCACCGCCTCGGGCAGGCCCGGACCCGAATCGGTGAAGCGCAGGCACAGGAATTTTCCGTCGATGCGCTGGCCGATGAGCAGCTTGCCGCCGCCGGGCATGGCGTCGATGGCATTGAGCACGACGTTGAGCGCGGCCTGGTAGAGGGAGTCGGCGTCGCCGTCGACCCAGGCGTCGGGAGCCTCGTCGCGCACTTCCAGGGCGATGCCCCGCACGCCCAGCTCGGGCTCGCAGAAGCGCGTGACGCGGCTGATGAGGTCGCTGGTGCGCAGCGGCAGCTGCATCAGCGACACCGGCTTGACGAAGGCCAGGAAGTCGGTGATCAGCTGATCGATGCGGCGCACCTCGCCGATGACGTTCTCCAGCAGCTGCTGGTCGGCCTCGGCAATGCGCTGGCGCTTGCGGATCAGCTCCGCCGAGGTGCGGATGATGCCCAGCGGATTGCGCACTTCGTGGGCGATGCCCGCCGCCACCTGGCCCAGCGCCGACAGGCGGTCGCGGCGCCGCAATTGGGACTCCAGCTCGTGCAGCTGCTCCAGGCGCTGCGACATGCCGTTGAACGCTTCCGCCAGCTCCGCCACCTCGTCGTTGCCCTCGACCGCGACGCGGCTGTGATAGTCGCCTGCGGTGATGGCCTGCACGCCGGAAGCCAGGGAGCGCAGCGGATGCGCCAGCCGGCGCGACACGGCGTAGCCGACCAGCAGCGACAGCGCCGTGCCGGTGAGGAAAATGATGATGAAGACATTGCCGCGCGAAACCCAGTTGGTGGCCCAATCGTGGGTCTTGAGTCCGCAGAACACCACCCCCTGGAGCTGGCCGACGTCGCTGCTCAGGGGGCGGTAGATGCCGGTGAAGGCCCCGCCGGCGGCCTGGCGGTCGAATACTTCGGCATCCGGCCGGCGCAGTTCCGCCACGATGCGCGGCTCCAGCATGGTGCTGCGGTCGCTGGCGCCCTGCGAACGATACAGCTCATGGAAGCCGTCGGCCTCGTCGCTGTAGAGGCGGAAATCGAAGGACGTCAGCGAGCCGAGACGACCGAAGAAATCGTCGTCGAGCCAGGAACCGAGCAGCAGCTGGTATTGCCGGCCGCCGCTCTGGAACGGCTCGACCGCGGCGACCATGGTGCTGCTGCCCTTGTCTGTCTCCGTCCGGTATAGCGTGATGACGCTGCCCAGGCGGATGCGCTGGCTGCTGCGCATGGGGATCGAGCTGTACACAAAGCCGCCGCGGTCGTCGATGATCGCCAGGACGTGGAAACCTTCGCCGGCGATGATGTCGCGGATCAGCGGCGGCACCTCGCCCTGCCGTTCGACCAGGCCCTGCAGCAGCTCGGGCTGCCGCGCCAGCGCCCGCGCGATTTCGGCGGCTTCCTGCTGCGAATCGGCGATGCTGCTGAGGAAGTAGATCGAAGTGTCGTTGAGCCAGGTCTTGAGATTGGCCTCGAAGGCGCGCGTCACCACCTGGCTGGCCAGCTCGGCGGCAAAGAACATCGGTACCAGGCCGACGATCAGGAAGGCCAGCAGCAGCCGCACCTGCAGGGAGCCGCGACGCCGCGTGGCGATACCAGGCCTGTGCCGTTGCGCAGCTTCGTTTGCAGCCACCACGGGTTACCCTCGCGAAATCCCTGCCCCGGTTGCCCCCGCGCGATTCGCGAGGGTTGAGCGTGGCTTCAGGATACAGCGGCGATCCGCAGATTGCCGGAGCGGGGCTCGGCCTGGGCGCACCAGCGCTGCAGGTGCTCGATGCTGCGCGCCAGCACCTGGTCGCGCTGCCGGTCCACGGTGATCATGTGGTAGCTGTCGTCGAGCAGGCTGACGTCCACCGGTCCGGCCAGGTGCCGGGCGATGTAATAGGCATTGCCGATGCTGCTGACGTCGTCCTCGCGCGCATGCAGCACCAGGGCCGGGGTCTGGATCGACGGCAGCTCCTTCTTGACCTGGGCCACCAGCCGCCACATTTCCCGCAGGGCGCGCGCCGGGGTGCCGGCCAGGCCGGCGTCGGCGCTGTTGCCGGAGAGCATGTTCTGCACCACGCGGCGGCGCAGGCGCTCGTCCTTGATGCCGTAGGGGTGCTTCTCCATGAAGCGGTAGTTGTGGCCGATCGGCGTGTTGATCAGCAGCTTCAGCAGGAAGCTGTACCAGGGAATGGTCCAGCCGTCATAGCGCAGCGTCGGACCGTACAGCAGCAGGCCGTCGACCTTGTCCGGATGCTTCGCCGCCAGATGCAGCGACAGGATCGCGCCCATCGACAGGCCGCCGACGAACACCGTCCTGACTTTGCCGCGCAAGGCATCCAGCGCCTGCTCGACGCCGGCGACCCAGTCCTGCCAGCTGGTCGCCAGCAGGTCGGCTTCATCGCCGCAGTGCCCCGGCAGCTGCACGCCGTAGACGGTGAAGCCGGCCTTGTGCAGCCCTTTGCCGATGAAGCGCATCTCCACCGGCGTGCCGGTGAGGCCGTGGATCAGCAGCACGCCGACGTCGCCGCCTTCGTAGAAGAAGCTGTGATCCTTGATGCCTTCGGCCGGGGTCTGGTTCATGGCTTGGTTCAGCGGCTGGTGGTGACACGGTGCAGGGCCTGGCCGAGCAGCTCGAGGCCGAGATCGATCTCTTCCTTGCTGATATGCAGGGACGGGGCGAAGGTGATGACGTTCTTGTAGTAGCCGCCGATGTCCAGCACCAGGCCGTACTTCTTGCCCTTCACTACCAGGTCGCCCTTCATGCACTCGTCGCAGAGGCGGTCGACCATGGCCTTGTCCGGCGTGAAGCCGTCCTTGCCGCAGATTTCCGCGCGCAGCGCCAGGCCCAGGCCGTCGACGTCGCCGATGATGGGGAAGCGCTTCTGCAGCTGCTTCAGGCCCTCGAGGAAGTAAGCGCCCTTGTCCATGACCATGGTTTCATAGTCGGTCTCGGCCAGCATCTTCATCGTTTCCAGGCCGACGGCGGTGCCGATCGGGTTGGAGGCGAAGGTGGAGTGGGTCGAGCCGGGCGGGAACACGGTCGGGTTGATCAGCTCTTCGCGCGCCCAGATGCCGGCCAGCGGGTTGAGGCCGTTGGTCAGCGCCTTGCCGAACACGATCACGTCCGGCTTGACGCCGAAGTGCTCGATCGACCACAGCTTGCCGGTGCGGAAGAAACCCATCTGGATTTCGTCCACCACCATCAGGATGCCGTACTTGTCCAGCACCTTCTTCAGCTCGATGAAGAAATTCATCGGCGGGATGACATAGCCGCCGGTGCCCTGGATCGGCTCGACGTAGAAGGCGGCGTATTCGGCCTGGCCGGCCTTGGGATCCCACACGCCGTTGTACTCGGTCTCGAACAGGCGCTCGAACTGCTTGACGCACTGGCTGCCGTACTCTTCCTTGCTCATGCCCTTGGGGCCGCGGAAGTGGTAGGGGAACGGCACGAACTGCGCGCGGTCGCCGAAATGGCCGTGGCGGCGGCGGTAGCGGTAGCTGGAAGTGATGGCCGAGGCGCCGAGGGTGCGGCCGTGGTAGCCGCCCTCGAAGGCGAACATCAGGCTCTTGCCGTTGCTGGCGTTGCGCACCAGCTTGAGCGAATCCTCCACCGACTGCGAGCCGCCGACGTTGAAGTGGACGCGGCCCTTGTGGCCGAACTTCTTCTCGGCGTCCTGGGCGACCATCGTCGCCAGCTGGATCTTGGTCGGGTGCAGGTACTGACTGGCCACCTGCGGCAGGGTGTCGAGCTGCTTCTTGACGACGTTATTGAGGCGCTCGTTGGCGTAGCCGAAATTGACCGCGGAATACCACATCTGCAGATCGAGGAACGGCGTGCCGGCGGCGTTGTAAATATAACTGCCTTCGCAACGCTCGAAAATCGGCGGCGGGTTCAGGTAATGAACGGTATCGCCGAAGGAACAGTATTGCGCTTCGTCGCGCAGCAGCGCCGCTTCATAGGCAGGCACATCGGAAGGGGCCATCGTGCGCATCGGAACAGCGTTATCCATTGACAAGAGTCTCTAAGGAAATGACAGGGTTGATATTGCGATTGGCGGCGCGATCGACGCCGCGCGACGACAGGCGATCCAGCTGCGGCAACAGGCGCCGCGCGCTGGCGAAATCGGGACAGGCGCGATGCGGCAGGCGCTGATCGATGCAGCGCGTCAGCAGCTTGTCCTTGGCGAACACCAGATCGGCTTCCGCGGCCAGGCAGAAATCCGAGCTGCCGTCGCCGATCAGCAGGCGCGAGCGGCCGCTGGCCTGGCGGCTGCTGACCCGGCACTTGCAGGTGCCGCTGCCGGCGCTGCACTTCGGATTGGCTTCGGGAAACTCCAGGGCATAGCGATCGCCGCCGAGCATCTGCAGGCGGTTGCTGGCCAGTGGCAGCTCGTCGAGGCCGTGGCGCTGCAGGATGCGCCGGATCGAATAATCGATGCCGTCGCTGATCACCACCACTTCGAGCCCGCGTGCGCGGCAGTCGAAGACGAAGGCGGGAAAATCGGGATCGATCTCGACCGTGTCGAGATAAGCGTCCAGCGCTTCGCGCGGCGCGCGCACCAGGTCCACCTGTCGCGCCATGCATTCGCGCGAGCCGATGCGGCCGGCTTTCCAGTCAGCCTCGATCGCCTCCCACTGCGGCAGGGCGAAGCGGCTCAGCACGCCATCGGTCACGTCCACATGGGCGATGGTGCCGTCGAAGTCGCAGATCACCAGCCAATCATTGGCCGGCGCTGAGCGCGCAAACGACATCTTGGAGTCTGCCATTGGGTTCGCTTTTGGATTTTGGCTGGCCAAATAGCGGGCCAGTTTTGAGCGGGTTAAATGCCTGAAGGGGGTAAAGAAGCGCAAAGATAATGCCAATCCGAAACATTGTTTTAAAACAATAAGTTATGAAATTTACGCGGCAAATTTCGGCTGCATCTCAACGTTTCTTTACACTGCAATAAGGGGATTGCTACAAATTCTGTAGCTTTTGCCAGTCTGGCAAATAGGCCGGTTTGCATGCTGCGGCAGCAGGGCCGCTCTGGCCTGCCCGATCCATAACAATTCATAATTGCTCTTTCCTTCCCTGCCCTTAATGTCCCTAGCCCGCGCCACCTTGTTGTACGAATGGCGGCGTTTCCTGCCCGGATTGCTGTCGGTCGCTTTCGCCGGCGTGCTGATGCTGGTACAGCTGGGCCTGCTGCTGGGCATGTTCGGCACGGTGACGGTGCTGGTCGACCGCTCCGGCGCCAATCTCTGGGTCACTTCGCCGGAAACCGAAAGCTTCGACCAGTCGCGCGACATCCCGGCAAACCTGGGCGCCTTGCTGCGGCTGCATCCGGAGGTGACGCGCAGCGAAACCATGCTGGTCCACGATGCGGACTGGCGCTCCGGCGACGGCACGCGCGTGGCGGTGAGCCTGGTCGGCCTGCAGCCGGCGGCCGATGCGCTGGCCTGTCCGCAGCCGATGCGCGACGCGCTCTGTGCCCGGCTGGCGGAGCCCTCGACGGTGGTGGTCGATCGCGGCGAAGCCGACAAGCTGCACGCCGTCATTGGCCGCCTGGCCGAGGTGAATGGGCATCGCGTGCGCGTGGTCGGCCTGAGCAAGGGCTTGCGCAGCATCGGCAACACCTATGTTTTCGCTTCCGCCCAAACCGCCCGCGAACTGTCCGAGCCTTCCGCTACGGGCGAGGACCTGACTACCTTCGTGCTGGCCAAGACCCGGGACGGCACGCCGGAAGGCGCACGCGACGATCTGCAGTCTCTGCTGCGCCGCCCGGCCTACCGCGTCTGGACCGCCCGCGAGTTTTCCATGAACTCGCAGCAGTGGTGGCTGACGGAATCGGGCGTGGGCGCCGGCTTCCTGTTCTCTTCCCTGTTGGGCCTGATCATCGGCACCGTGATCACCAGCCAGACCCTGCGCGGCGTAATCCTGTCGACGCTGCGCGAGTACGCCACCTTCCGCGCCATCGGCGTGCCGGCGGCCAAGCTCAGCGCGGTGGTGCTGGAGCAGTCGCTGTGGATCGGCGTGCTCGGCGCGGTGCTGACGGTGATCGTGTCGATCCTGGCCAACGCGCTGGCGCAGGCGTTGTACGTGCCGCTGGTGCTGACCTGGTGGGCAGTGCTGACGGCGGTGCTGATCGGCCTGTTCACCGCGATGATTTCAGGGCTGCTCGCCCTGCGTGAGCTGTACCGCCTCGAACCAGCGGAGCTGCTGCGATGAACCGCAGCGACGCGATCGCTCCCAGCATCAGCGCCAGCGGCCTGGTGCACGGTTACGGCAAGGGCGCCGCGCGCACGCCGGTGCTGCATCAGCTGTCCCTGCAATTCTGGCCCGGCGAGCTGAGCCTGATGATGGGCGCCTCCGGCTCCGGCAAATCGACCCTGCTGGCCGTCCTCAGCGGCCTGCTGCGCCCCGAGTCGGGCAGCGTCAACCTGCTCGACACGCCGATCTGGAACCTGACCGAACGCGAGCTGGAGCGCTTCCGCTTCCAGCATTGCGGCTACGTGTTCCAGAACTTCAACCTGTTCCCGGCGCTGACCGCCACGGAACAGGTGGCGCTGCCGCTGCACTTCGCCGGGGTACGCGAAACACAGGCCCGCCAGCGCGCCGAGGCGGCCCTGGACGAGGTGGGGCTGAGCGGGCGCATGGGCTTGCGCCCGGCGCAGCTCTCCGGCGGCGAGAAGCAGCGCGTGGCCATCGCCCGCGCCCTGATCGGCTCGCCCAAGGTGCTGTTCGCCGACGAGCCGACCAGCGCGCTGGACAGCGCCAACAGCGAAATCGTCATCGCGCTGCTGCAGAAGATCGCAAAAACCCACGGCGCCACCGTCATCACCGTCACCCACGACCCTCGCCTGACCGGCCACGCCGAGCGCATCATCCGCCTGCAGGACGGCATGGTGATCGAGGACAGCCGGCCGAACGGGACCGACGGCGCCGCGCTATCCCTTGCCGCTGGCACTGCTGCAACAGGTACCCAGCATTCCACAGGTAACCATCCTTGAATCGCTTCGACCGAAACCTTGCGCTCGCCGCCGTCATGGCGGCGGCAGTCATGGCAGCCAGCGGCTGCTCGCGCGGCGACGGCGGTGCCGGCGCGCCGCCGGCCGCCGCCCCCAGCGACATCGTCGCCACCGCGCCCGGCTGGGTCGACGTGCAGGGCGGCACGCAGCGCCTGGGCGCGCGCAGCGACGGCGTGGTGCAAAGCATCGCCGTCAAGGACGGCGACACGGTTGCCGCCGGCGACCTGCTGCTGCGCCTGGACGATAGTCAGGCGCAGATCGACACCCATCTGGCTGAAGTCGAATTGCAGCGCCGCCGCCAGGAGCAGGCCGCGCTCGGCGCCCAGCTCGGCCGGGCGCAGGAAGAAGCCGCCCGGCTCGGACCGCTGGTCGAGCAGCAGGCCGAACCGGAGGAAGAGCTGCGCCAGGCGCGGCAGAAAATCGCCGACCTGCAGGCACAGTCGGGGCTGGCCCTGCTGGCCGGGCAGGCCGCGGAACTGCAATTGCAGCAGGCGCAGGACCGGCTCAAGCGCCTGGAGTTGCGGGCGCCGGCGCACGGCCAGGTGCTGCGCGTCTTCGTCCACCCCGGCGAAGGCGTCAGCAGCGGCAGCCCTCTGGTCTGGTTCGCCGGCGACGGCCCCCTGATCGTGCGCGCCGAACTGGACGAGCGGCTGTTCGGCCAGGTGCTGCCGGGCATGAGCGCCGAAGTGGCGCCGGAATACGACGACAGCAAGGTCTACACCGCACGCGTGCTGCGCGTGGCGCGCTCGGTCGGCCCGGTGCACGAGTTGCCGGAAGTGCGCCCTGCCGCCAAGGACGATCGCGTGGTCGAATGCGTGCTGGAGCTCAACACCACGGATCTGCTCATCGGCCAGCGCGTGCTGGTGCGCGTGCGGAGCAAGCCTTGATCCGCAGCCGTATCCCGTTTGCCGCGGCTTGCGCCGGCACCCTGCTGAGCGGCTGCCTCTATCATCCGGCGTATGAGCGACCAGCCTTGCCCGTGCCGCAGAACTGGAGCGCCGGCCAGCCCGCCGGCGCGCCGGCGGCGAACAACTGGTGGCAGGAATTCAAGGATCCACGCCTGCTGCAACTGCTGGATCAGGCAACGGCCAGCAGTCCGGACCTGCAGATCGCCGCCGACCGCGTGCTGCTCGCGCGCGACGCGCTCAAGGGCGCGCGTTCGCATGAGTATCCCTCGCTGTCGATCAACGCCCTGCCGCCGGACCCGGTCTACACCCAGGCCCTGGCCATCAACAACGGCCGGCAGCTGGACCTGGACACCAACCTGTATGCGGTGTCGCTCGACGCCAGTTACGAACTCGATTTCTGGGGCCGTGTCAGCAATTCCGTCAAGGCGGCGAAGTCCGACTACCAGGCGAGCGTGTTCGACGCCGGCACGGCCGCCATCGGCCTGCGCAGCGAGATCGCCCGCGCGTATTTCGACGTGCGCGAGCTGGACGAGGAAATCGCCCTGTCGGCACAGCGCAACGCGCTGGTGGGAGAGCGCCTGCGCCTGGCGCGGCTGCGCCAGGCGGCCGGGCGCATCGGCGCGGCGCCGGTGTTGGAAGCCGAACTGGCCGAGCGCGACGCGCAGGCCCAGGCTGCGGCGCTGCAAACCTTGCGCAGCGAAACCGTCAATGCGCTGGCGGTGCTGATCGGCGTCAATCCCGAATCCCTCGACATCGCCCCCGCGCCGCTGCGCACGACCGTGACCGCGCCGATGCCGCCGCAGGGCCTGCCCTCCGCGATGCTCGAGCGCCGCCCGGACATCCGTGCCGCGGAAGCGCATCTGATCGCGGCGCATGCGGAAATCGAGGTGGCACGGGCGGAGATGTTTCCGCAGGTCAGCCTCACCGCGAAGTACGGCTTTGTCGCCGAATCGGTACACGCCCTGGTGTTCAAAAGCAGCTCGATCGTCGGCGCCGGTCCGATCGTCAGCTACAGCATGTTCGATGGCGGCCGCCTCAGCGCCCAATCCGATGCCAGCAAGCGCCGATACGACCTGCTGCTGGCCGAGTACCGCAAGAGCATTTACGCAGGCTTCGCCGATGTCGAGAAATCACTCCTGAGCTACCAGTCGGCGAGCGCCGATGAAGCACGCTGGGCCGGCGCGCGCGACTTGCAAGGCGCACAGCTGCAGCGCCTGAATCAGTCGCTGACGGCCGGCCGTTTGAGCCGCTTAGAGCTGATCGCGGCACAGCAGCAGGCATTGGACGTGGAGCTCGCCGCCGCGCGCAGCTATCGCGATCGGCTCGACAGCATGGTGGCCCTGTATCAGGCACTCGGCGGCGGCTGGGACCCGGCGACGCTGACCCTGCCGGCCGACGCACCGGCAGAAAAACCCGGCGACGCACCGGCCACCGGTCCGGCCGCCGCGGACAATGCGGTCGCGCCGACGACGCCATAACGAGAGGCAAACCTCACTTCAGGCGCTGGAATTCTCAGGCCGCGGCCGGCTGAACGGGCTCGTCGGGAAAGAACAGGCTGAAGCGCGTGACGCCATCGAGGCTTTCCGCCGTGACGCTGCCCTGGTGCAGATCCATGATGGAGCGGACGATGGCCAGCCCCAGCCCGGTGGATTCCGATGAATTGCTGCGCGCCTCATCCACCCGGTAGAAGCGTTCGAAAATCCGGTCGAGGTGCTCGGGGGCGACACCCGCGCCCGAGTTGCTGACGCAGACCGTGGTGCCGCCGGGAGCCGGCGCCGCGCTCAGCTCGATCAGGCCGCCGGCTGGCGTATAGCGCAGCCCGTTCGACAGCAGATTGCTGATGGCGCGCCGGAACAACACCGCATCGGCCCTGATGCTGCCGGCGGCCTGCACCCGCAGCGACACGCCGCTCTCCTCGGCCAGCCCCTCGAAATATTCCGCGACATGGCGCAGCTGCTCGCCCAGATCCAGATCCGCCCGGCGCAGCGCAATCTGTGCATTGCCGGCGCGCGCCAGGAACAGGATGTTCTCGATCATGCGGCCCAGCCGCTCGTATTCCTCGAGATTGGAGGCGAGCAGGGCCTGATAATCCTCCGCGCTGCGCTGGCGCGACAACAGGACTTCGGTCTGGCCGCGCAGATTGTTGACCGGCGTGCGCAGATCGTGGGCCAGGTTTTCGGTGTAGTCGGACAACAGCCGCACGCCCTGCTCCAGCCGGCCCAGCATGCCGTTCATGGACGCACTCAGCTCGCGCAGCTCCGGCGACAGATGGGTCTCGTCGAGCCGGACATTCAGGCCCTCCATGGTGATGCGGCCGGCCTGCTCGGTGATCCGGTGCAGCGGCCGCAGCGCCCGGCGCACCAGCGCGTAGCTGAGCGCCATGGCGACGAGCGCGCCGAAGGTGACGGTGCGGACGATGGTGTTGCGATAGCGCTGCAGCAGGCTGAGCAGGTCGTCGATGGAGCGGCCTACGATGATGGTGACGACGTCGCCGTCGTGGAAGCGCGCCTGCACCGAGACGCCGCGGATCTCCCCGCCTGAAACTCCCGTCCATTGCCGCACGTCGGAGTCCCGCGCCGGCCGGCCATCAGGAAGCGCCGGAACCGCAACCACGCCCAGCCCGGACGGATCGAAATTCACCAGCACCCGGTCGTCGCTCGAGCGGATCTGCACCACGAAAGCATCGCTGCCCACCACCTGCCCGGCGAAGCGGGAAGCATGAGTCAGCAAGGCGGCGGCCGAATCCTCGCCGGCGACCAGGCTGCGCAGGTGCTGCGCCTTGATCACCACCTCTTCGCTGCCGATGCGCAGCAGCTGCCGGTGCAGATTGGTGTACAGGATGCTGCCGACAAAATAGAACGTGAGCAGCGTGACCAGGGCAAAGGCCCCGGCCAGCGCAGCCGTCAGGGACAGGCGCCGCATCAGGGCTTCTCGACATCCAGCACATAACCCATGCCACGCACGGTATGGATGAATTTCACGGCAAAGGGATCGTCCACCTTGGCGCGGAGGCGGCGCACCGCCACCTCGACCACATTGGTGTCGCTGTCGAAATTCATGTCCCAGACGTAGGAGGCGATCTGCGTGCGGCTGAGAATCTCGCCGCGCCGGCGCGCCAGCAGGTGCAGCAGGGAGAACTCGCGCGAGGTCAGGTCGATGCGCACACCGCCGCGGCGGACACGCCGCTTGATCACGTCGATTTCAAGATCGCCCACCACCAGGTGCTCCATTTCCCGCACCGGCCCGCGGCGCAACAGGGTGCGGATCCTGGCCAGCAGCTCGACGAAAGCGAAGGGCTTCACCAGATAGTCGTCGCCGCCGAGTTCCAGCCCGTGGATGCGATCGTCGAGATCGTCGCGCGCGCTGAGGAACAGCACTGGCGTGCTCTTGCGCGCACGCAGGCGCTCCACCACGGTCCAGCCGTCGAGGCCCGGCAGCATCACGTCGAGCACCAGCAGGTCGTAGTCGTCCGACATCGCCAGGTGCAGGCCATCCGTGCCGGTGCGCGCCGTATCGACGACGAAGCCCGACTCTTCCAGGCCCTTCTTCAGATAGGCGAGCGTCTTGGGCTCGTCTTCAATCACCAGCAATCGCATCGGAGTACTCGCAGGCTCGTGCCGAAAATCATACGCCTGCGGGCGACTCCTTTCGATTACAAGCTTGTAATCGGGACGACAGCGCCCGGCAAGGCCGCCTCCATAGACTCGGTTTCGTAGTCGGTCGACCACGCCAGCTGCGCATGGCACAGCTCTGCATATTCGCTTCCCTTCAATACCCAGGAGTAAGACCTCATGACTGATTTGTCACGACGCAAAATGCTGGTCGGCGCGGCAGCCTCGGCGGCGACGCTGGGCGTGGCCGCCGCCAGGGCGGCCTCGTTCGGCAACCCAGATTCGCCGCCGGAAGGCCGCATCAACGGCAAGAGCCCCACCAGCCTGGACGAACCGGGCCCGCAAAACCCGGTGCTGGCCAGCCAATTCCCTTCGTTCCAGGACCCGCCGGCCACCGACGTCAACGGCATGCCGCTGTTCTGGGCCTCCTTCAACAACGCGCACAAGCGCTTTCAGAACGGCGGCTGGGCACGCGAGGTGACGCAGGACGACTTCGCTATCTCGCAGGACATCTCGGGCGTCAACATGCGCCTGGCGACGAACGGCGTACGCGAGCTGCATTGGCACCAGCAGGCCGAGTGGGCCATCATGCTGGACGGCAAGTGCCGCATCACCATCATCGACGAACAGGGCCGCCCGCAGGTGGCCGACGTGAAGACCGGCGACCTGTGGTACTTCCCGCCGGGCCTGCCGCATTCCCTGCAAGGCCTGGGAGCGAGCGGCGCCGAGTTCCTGATCGCCTTCGACAGCGGCAAGGCCACCGAATTCAACACGCTGCAGCTGACCGACTGGATCGCGCACACGCCGCCGGATGTGCTCGCCGCGAACTTCGGCGTGCCGGCCGAGGCCTTCAAGAACACTCCGCTCGACAACCTGTGGATCTTCCAGGGCGAGGATCCGGGTCCGCTGGCTGCCGCGCAGCGCGCGGTGCGCTCGCCCAAGGGCGAGCCGGCCCATCCCTTCATCTTCTCGCTGGGCGACCTGCCGCCGGCGCGGCAGACCCGCGGCGGCTTCGTGCAGATCGCCGACAGCCGCAACTTCAATGCATCGGCCAACGTCGCCGCGGCTCTGGTCACGGTCAAGCCCGGCGGCTTGCGCGAGCTGCACTGGCATCCGAACGCGGACGAGTGGCAGTACTACATCAAGGGCTCGGCCCGCATGACCGTGTTCGATACCGGTCCGCGGGCGCAGACCGCGGACTTCCGCCCGGGCGATGTTGGCTATGTGAAGAAGAGCCTCGGCCACTACGTGCAGAACACCGGCGATACCGACCTGGTGTTTCTGGAGCTGTTCAAGTCCGACCGCTTCGCCGAGGTATCGCTGTCGGACTGGCTGACCCGCTCTCCGCCGCAGCTGGTGATGGAGCACCTGAACATCACGGCTGAGACGCTTGCGCAGTTCCCCAGGGACCGCCCGGACATCCTGCCGGTCTAGGCCGGCCGCAGCCGCTGTATTTCACCGCGCCCGGGCGAACAGCACACCGTTTGCCCAGAGCGCGGCTACAGGGGAAGCTCGGCCGCCACGGCGCCGCGCCTGCCTACCACCGCGTCGCATTTCGAAGAATCCGGAACCCCATCATGCTCCCTCTTTTGAAAAACTCCGTGGCTGGCACCGCCCTCTTTTCCGGTGCGACGCAACAGGTCGAGATCGCCGCGCGCGATGCACTCGATGGCCGCCGCAAGGGCCTGCGGGCGCTGCTGCCCTTCGCCGGGCCGGCCGTCATGGCCTCGGTCGGCTATATGGATCCCGGCAATTTCGCCACCAACATTCAGGCCGGCTCCACCTACGGCTACCAGTTGCTGTGGGTAGTGCTGCTGGCCAACCTGGTCGCCATGCTGTTCCAGTCGATGTCGGCGAAAATTGGCATCGTCACCCGGCGCAACCTGGCGGAGCTGTGCCGGGAGCAGTTTCCGCACGGCGTGGTCATCGGCATGTGGATCGCATCGGAGATCGCCGCGATCGCCACCGACATCGCCGAATTCATCGGCGGCGCCCTGGGCATCTCCCTGCTATTCCATGTCTCGCTGCTGTGCGGCCTGAGCATCACGGCGGTGCTGACCTTCGCCATCCTGCGGCTCGACAAGAGCGGCTTCCGGCCGCTGGAGATCGTGATCGGGACGCTGGTCGGCGTCATCGGCCTCAGCTATCTGTACGAGTTGTTCGTCGCTCCCCCGGATTGGCAGGCGGCGCTGTACCACACCGTGGTGCCGCAGCTGCACGACCGCGCAGCCGTGACGCTGGCCGTCGGCATCATCGGCGCGACCATCATGCCGCATACGCTTTACCTGCATTCCGGACTGACCCAGAACCGCACCCCTGCGCGCAACGACGGCGAACGCCGCGGCCTGCTGCGCTTCTCCAACCAGGAAGTGGTGATCGCGCTCGGCTTCGCCGGCCTGGTCAACATGGCAATGGTGATGATGTCGACCTCGGCGTTCGGCAAGTCGGCGCCGGGCATCGCCGATATCGGCGTGGCTTATCACACGCTGATTCCGGCGCTGGGCATCGGCGCGGCCGGCGTATTCCTGATTTCGCTGATGGCCTCCGGAATTTCCAGCTCGGTCGTCGGCACCATGGCGGGCCAGGTCATCATGCAGGGTTTCGTCGGCTTCCGTGTGCCGGTGTGGGTGCGCCGCCTGCTCACCATGGCTCCGGCGTTCGG
>JAMFRN010000198.1 GCA_026224805.1 Nevskia soli | reverse complement strand
CGGCCAGCATCGGCGCCAGGCCGCCCAGCTGGGCGTGGCCGAAGGCATCCTTGCCGCCGGCTTCGGACAGGAACTGGCCGTCGGCGTTCTGCAGGCCCTCGCTGGCGACGACGGCGCAGTAGCCGTATTTCTTCACCGATTCGTCGACGCGGGCCAGGAACGCCGCCTCGTCGAATTTGATCTCGGGGAACAGGATGATCTGCGGCGCCTCGCCTTCCTTTTCCGCGGCCAATCCGCCGGCGGCGGCGATCCAGCCGGCGTGGCGTCCCATCACTTCCAGGATGAACACCTTGGTCGAGGTCTTGGCCATCGAGGCGACGTCGTAGCCGGCCTCGCGGATCGACACGGCGACATACTTCGCTACCGAGCCGAAGCCGGGGCAGGTATCGGTGATCGGCAGATCGTTGTCCACCGTCTTGGGGACGTGGATGGCCTGCAGCGGATAGCCCATCTTGGCGCTGAGCTGGCTGATCTTCAGGCAGGTATCGGCCGAATCGCCGCCGCCGTTGTAGAAGAAGTAGCCGATGTCATGGGCCTTGAACACTTCGATCAGGCGCTCGTACTCGGCCTGGTTCTTGTCGAAGCCCTTGAGCTTGTAGCGGCAGGAGCCGAAGGCGCCGGAGGGGGTGTGGCGCAGGGCGGCGATGGCCGCCGGCGATTCCTGCGAGGTGTCGATCAGGTCCTCGGTGAGGGCGCCGATGATGCCGTTGCGGCCGGCATAGACCGTGCCGATCTGGTCGTGAAACTTGCGGGCAGTCTCGATAACGCCTGCGGCGGAGGCGTTGATGACGGCGGTGACACCACCGGACTGGGCATAAAGGGCGTTACGTGGCATCGCTGACGGGTCCCTGCGCGGCACAAGCCGCCTGTTTACGGTATGAATAGGGTGTGAAGGGGTGTTGAACTCTCATTATAACCGCCACCGGCCCGATTCAGCCCCGCCGCGCCGAATTGGCCGCGCCGCCGCGCGTTGACGGGGTGCGCGGCGAACGGGTACCGTTACACGAAGCCAATTAGACTTCAGGATTGCGAGCGTCGGCTCCCGCCCGGCCGTTCCGCTGAGATTTTCCACGCTGATTCCAAAACTGGGGCTGCATCTTTATATGAGAATCGTTCTGCTGGGCGCGCCCGGCTCCGGCAAAGGCACGCAAGGCGAAAAGCTGGCCGCGCATTACCGCATCCCCAAGATTTCCACGGGCGATGCCCTGCGCGCGGCCGTGGCCGCGGGCACCGACCTGGGCAAGAAGGCCAAGGCGGCCATGGACGCCGGCAAGCTGGTGGCCAATGACATCGTCATCGGCATCGTCGAAGAGCGCCTGGAGCAGTCCGACGCGAAGCCCGGCTTCATCCTCGACGGCTTTCCCCGCAATACCGCGCAGGCGCAGGTGCTGGACAAGCTGCTCGAGGGCCACGGCCAGCATCCCATCGACAAGGCCGTGCATCTGGCGGTCGACGACGAGGAAATCATCCACCGCCTGCATGACCGGGCGGTGAAGGAAGGCCGGCATGACGACCAGCCGGACATGATCCGCCACCGTATCGAGGTCTACAACGCGGAAACCCACCCCCTGCTCGATTACTACGAGGCCCAGGGCAAGCTGGTGACGCTGAAAGGCATCGGCACGGTGGAGGAAATCTTCCAGGCCATCCTCAAGATCGTGGTTTGAGGGCCAAAAGTGGTTAGTGATTAGTGGTTAGTGAAAAGCCTCAATTTCGCGCTTTTACTAATCACTAACCACCAAACCACTGCTTCACAGCATCCGCAGCAACTCTTCCCCCGCCGCCTCGCGGCGCCAGCCGCGCAGCAGCGGCACTTCCGCTGCCCCGCCGTGACGCAGCAGCGTTTCCACGTCGCCCCGCGGCGCCAGCAGCGAGGGCGGCACGCCGAGGGTCTCGCCCAGGGTGCGCAGCCGTTCCAGCAGCTGTTTCAGCCGGCTTTTCTGCGCGTCGTCGAGCGGCGCTTCCTCCAGCGCCAGCGGCGCGCTGTCGCCGGCAGCGGCGGCGACTACCTGCAGCAGTGCATCGGCATGGCGTTCCAGGGTCTTGGGCGGCAGCAGCTGCAGCCCTTCGAGCTGGGCGCGGTCGGCCGGCCGGCGCTCCGCCAGCCGGTATACCACGTCGTCATCCACGATCCATTTGCGCGGCCGGTTGCGCTCCTGCGCCACCCGCTCGCGCCAGGCGGCCAGCGCCGCCGCCGCGCCCTGCGCCGGCGGCGCCAGGCGGGCCAGGCCCTTGAGGCGGCGCCATGCGGCTTCCGGCGGATTGCGGTAGCGCGCCGGATCGGCCAGGCGCAGGCAGTCTTCCTCCAGCCAGTGCAGGCGTCCGCGGTCGACCAGCTCCTGGCGCAGGCGCGGGTAGATTTCGCCGAGGTAGCGCACGTCGTCGGCGGCGTAGGCCAGTTCCGCCGCGTTGAGCGGCCGCCGCGACCAGTCGGTGCGGGTCAGGCTCTTGTCCAGCTTGATGCCGAGCAGCTTCTCCACCAGCGCCGCATAGCCGAGCTGGTCGCCGTAGCCGAGCAGGGCCGCAGCGACCTGGCTGTCGAACAGCGGTTGCGGCGTGCGCCCCTGCAGCTGCACGAAAATTTCCAGATCCTGCGAGGCGGCATGGAAAACCTTGGTGCTGTCCGCGGCCTGCAGCATGTCCAGCAGGGGGCGCAGCGCCTCTCCCGGCAGGGCCACCGCATCGATGCAGATATTGTCGCTGCCGTCGCCGACCTGGATCAGGCACAGCTTGGGATAGTAGGTGTCCTCGCGCAGGAACTCGGTGTCCAGCGCCAGCCAGGGCGCCTTGCGCCAGTTGTCGCAGGCGGCGGCGAGCTGCTCGGGGGTGGTCAGCAGCGGGGTGGGGGGAATCGTCAAGTTTGTTTCCACGGGTTCTGTGATGGATGGCCGCTGTGTCCGGCGCGTGCCAGGGTGGGCCGATGAACCGCTAGAATACCAATCCTGCCGTCAGGTCCCACGGCGCCCTCCGACGTCCTCATGCTGCCCCACGCGTTCTGGATCAGTCTCCGCATCCTTGCCTTCCGCGCCGGCCCGGAGGATTTCCCCTACGACGCCAGCAATCGCGTCAGCGTGGCCTGCATCGCCTTCGCCGTGCTCGTCAATGCGGCGCTGACCGCCGTGGCTGGGCAGATGGGGGTGCTGATGAAGGCGCTGACCGAGACGCCGCCGCTATGGGCCGATATCGTGCTCGGCGCGGTCAGCGTCGCGGCCATGGGCCTGTTCACCCGCCTGGCGCTGCGCGCGCGCCAGCTGGAAAGCCGTTTCCAGCAAACTTATAACGCCCTGCTCGCCACCAGCTCCATGCTGTCCCTGCTGATGGTCCTGCCGATTCGGCAATTGTTGCCGTTCCTGCCGGTGGCGCAGGAGCTGAGCAAGAAGGTGACGGCCAATCCCGATCTGGTCAACGATCCCACGGTCATGTCCGCCCTGCCGGGCTGGACCCTGTTGTTTTCGCTGATGATCCCGGCGCTGCTCGCCTGGCAGTTCGCGGTCACCGCCTTCATCTACCGCCGCGCCGCCAATACCCGGGCCGGCGGCGGCGTCTTCATCGCCCTGCTGTGCGTGCTGACGGTGATGAGCCTGAAGGACATCTTCACGCTGCTGCTGCAATAAGCCGGACCCCCGGAAAAGAGCTCACGGCATGCGCCTGCACATCCTCGGCATCTGCGGCACCTTCATGGCCGGCATCGCGGCGCTGGCGCGCGAGGCCGGGCACAGCGTCACCGGCTCCGACGCCAACGCCTGGCCGCCGATGTCGACCCAGCTGGAAGCGCTCGGCATCACCGTCATGCCGGGTTACGATCCTGCCCACCTGCAGCCTGCGCCGGACGTGGTGGTGGTGGGCAATGTCATCACCCGCGGCAATCCGGCCATCGAGTATGTGCTCAATGCCGGCCTGCCCTATGTGTCCGGCCCGCAGTGGCTGGCCGAGAACGTGCTGCACGGCCGCCACGTGCTGGCGGTGGCCGGCACCCACGGCAAGACCACCACCACCAGCGTGCTGGCGTGGCTGCTCGAGCATGCCGGTCTGGAACCGGGCTTCCTGGTCGGCGGCGTGCCGGTGAATTTCGGCGTGTCGGCGCGGCTCGGCAAGGGCCGCCACTTCGTCATCGAGGCGGACGAGTACGACACCGCCTTCTTCGACAAGCGCAGCAAGTTCCTGCACTACCACCCGCGCACCGCCATCCTCAACAACCTCGAATACGACCACGCCGACATCTTTCCGGACCTGGCGGCGATCGAACGGCAGTTCCATCACCTGGTGCGCACCGTGCCGGGCGAGGGCCTGCTGGTGGTGAACGGCGCCGACGCCAACCTGGCGCGCGTGCTCGGCATGGGCTGCTGGAGCGGCGTCGAGTATTTCGACGACGCGCGCGGCTGGACCGCGCAGCGGCGCGGGCAGGGCTTCGAGGTGGCGCAAGGCGGCGTCAGCCTCGGGCAGGCGCACACGCCCATGGCAGGCGCGCACAACCGCTCCAATGCCCTGTCCGCCATCGCCGCCGCGGCCCATGTCGGCGTGCCGCCGGCCACCGCCCTGCGCGGGCTGGAGAGTTTTCGCGGCGTGAAACGCCGGTTGGAGCTGCGCGGCGAAGTGCGCGGTGTGCAGGTCTACGACGACTTCGCCCACCATCCCACGGCCATCGCCGTGACCATCGCTGCGCTGCGCGAGCAGCTGGGCGATAGTCAGGGCCGCATCCTCGCCGTGCTGGAGCCGCGCTCCAACACCATGCGCCTGGGTGGCCACGCCGAAACCCTGGCCGGCAGCCTGGGCGATGCCGCGCTCAGCTTCGTCTACGCCCGGCCCGATCTGAAATGGGATGCGCAGGGCGCGCTCGGCTCGCTTGGCGACAAGCTGCGCGTGCACTCGCAGCTCGATGTGCTGGTGGCCGATGCCGTGGCGCAGGCGCAGCCGGGTGATCGCCTGCTGGTGATGAGCAACGGCGATTTCGGCGGAGTGCACGAGAAGTTGCTCGCTGCGCTCGCCGCGTGACATCCGGTCAAATACCCGGCCATCCATGGCCATGACTTTTCAAACAACCAGTCATTGCTTGTGAGTTAATTGCTTGTATTCTGAGTCGATCATGACAACACAGCCCCCAGCACAGAATCTCCCCTCCGTCGCCGAATTGCAGCCGCGCCTGGCGCAGGCGCTGGAGCTGGCCAAACGCGGCGGCGCCAGCGCCGCCGAGGCGCATCTGGGCGCGAGCCGCGGGCTCTCGGTCAATGTGCGCATGGGCGAGGTCGAGTCGGTGCAGTTCCAGCGCGACCGTGACCTGTCGGTGACGGTGTACTTCGGCCAGCGCACCGGCTCGGCCAGCACCACCGATCTGAGCGAGGCGGCTCTGGCGCGCACCGTCGAGGCCGCCTGCGCCATCGCCAAGGCCGGCGGCGAAGACCCCTGCATGGGCCTGGCCGATGCGACCCTGATGGCCAAGGAATTTCCGGACCTGGACCTGAGCCATCCCTGGGATGTCTCCGCCGAAACGGCGATCGAGATGGCTCGCGAGGCTGAAGCCGCCGCCTTCGCCGCCGACAAGCGAGTGACGCAGTCGGAAGGCGCCAGCGTCGATACGCGCCACTCCCTGCACCTGTACACCAATACCCATGGCTTCTTCGGCCGGCGCGACGCCACCGACCACAGCCTTGGTGTCGCCGCCATCGCGGTGCAGGATGAGGCGATGCAGCTGGGTCATTGGTACACCAGCTCGCGCCGCGCGGCCGATCTGGATGCGGGCGCGGCAGTCGGCCGCAAGGCCGGCGAGCGCGCCGCCGCGCGCCTCGGCGCCCGCGGCATCGCCACGCGCACCGCGCCAGTGCTGTTCCCGGCGGAAGTGGCGCGCGGCCTGTTCGGGCATTTCATCGGCGCCATTTCCGGGGGCGCCCTGCATCGCCGCGCCTCCTTCCTGCTCGACAAGCTGGGCCAGCCGGTGTTCGCTTCCCGCGTCAGCGCGCGCCAGCTGCCCTTCATCCCGCGCGCCGTCGGCAGCAGCGCCTACGACCAGGAAGGCGTGGCCACGCGCGAGCGCGTGCTGCTGGATAAAGGCGTGCTCGGCGGCTATCTGCTCGGCAGCTACAGCGCGCGCAAGATGGGCGTGACCAGCACCGGCAATGCCGGCGGCATCTTCAACCTGGTGGTCGAGTCCACTTTCGCCGGCGGTCTCGAAGCGCTGGCGCGCGAGATGGGCGAGGGCCTGATCGTCACCGACCTGATGGGCCAGGGCGTCAACAACGTCACCGGCGACTACTCGCGCGGCGCTTCCGGCTTCTGGGTGGAAAACGGCGCCATCGCCTACCCGGTGCAGGAAGTGACCATCGCCGGCAACCTCGCCAACATCTTCCAGGGTATTCAGGCGATCGGCGACGACGTCGATCTGCGCGGCGGCGTGCGCTGCGGCTCGGTACTGGTGGAGGCGATGATGATCGCCGGGGAAGCGGCTTGAGGAAGATTCCGATCTTCGTCGTCGACGCCTTCGCCGAGCAACTCTTCGGCGGCAATCCGGCGGCGGTCTGTCCGCTGGAGGAGTGGCTGCCGGATGCCATCATGCAGGCCATCGCCGCCGAGAACAATCTTTCCGAGACGGCGTTCTTCGTGCCGTCGAACCAGCCGGGTGTGGACTACCAGCTGCGCTGGTTCACGCCGACGGTGGAGGTCAGCCTGTGCGGGCATGCCACGCTCGCCAGCGGGCATGTGCTGCTTAATACGCTGGGCCTGCGCGGCAACCGCGTGGTGTTCGGCACGCAGTCAGGCCTGCTTACGGTGGAGCGGGATGGCGAGGGTTTGTGTGTGGATCTGCCGGCCCTGCCGCCACAACCCTTGAAGGACGCGCTGGACGATGTGCCGAAGGACTTGAGGCTGGGGCTTGGCGCCAAGCCCCAGGCCTGGTTCAGCGCGGGGCACAACTACATGGCCGTGTTCGCCGAAGCCGCCGCGGTGGCGGCGCTGGCTCCGGACATGGCGGCGTTGACCCGGCTCACCGGCATGGGTGTGATCGTCACTGCGCCGGGTGGAGAACACGCAGTGGACTTCGTGTCGCGCTATTTCACGCCGGCGTGCGGCATCGCGGAAGACCCGGTGACGGGCGGAGCGCATTGCACCCTGGTGCCGTATTGGGCGGAGCGGCTGAAGAAGACGCGCATGCTGGCGCTGCAGGTTTCGGCGCGGCGCGGACGTTTGCAAGCCGAGCTGGTAGGGGAGCGGGTGCGGCTGGGTGGGCGGGTGGTGCCTTATCTGCGCGGCGAGATCGCCATTCCTTGAGGAAAGGATCAAGGGCGGGATGAATGTGGATTTGTAGGATGTGCTGAGCGCAGCGAAGCGCATCAATCGAGCGCCGTATCGCGGTAAACGATGCGCTTCGCTGCGCTCAGCACATCCTACCCCCGCCCGCCGAGACAGTTCAGTCCTTTGCTTTCACTGTCCGCCGCTTCTTCGCCGCCGCTTTCTTCGGCGCGACGGTCTTCGGCGGTTCCTTCTCCTTCAGCACCTCGCTGACATGCTGCGTGTTTTCCACGTTCTCGAACTGGTCCGAGATCAGCTGGCCGACTTCACGATTGATGCGGCGGATGGCGTCGTAGACCATGCCGATGCTGCGGCGCTGTTTCTCGCGCAGCTTGAGCTTATCGTCTTCCAGCAGGCCGGATTTCTCCAGCGCCTCGAACGGCAGGGCGGCGATGTGCTGGTGGATCTGTTCCACCGAAGTGGCGCCGCGATCGACGGCTTCCTGGATGAAGTCCTTGAGCAGTTCCAGCCGTTGCAGCGTTTTCATCCGTATTCCTTCGAAGTGTCGGCCATTTAAAGGCAGCAGCGTACTAGGCTGCGGGGCACGGCGAAAGGTGCGCGGATTTACGCGGCCATGCGCAGCGGTTCCAGTTCCGCGGTCACCAGCTCTTCGCGCACCGGCCCGGCGCCGCGTGTCGGCAGCGACAGTTTGAAGATACGCTTCCAAGTGCTCAGGGCCTGGCCCAGGAACGAGCCGGTGTTGTAGGGCAGGCCGTGTCTCTCGCAGATCGCGCGCACTTCCGGCGCGATCTCGGCGTAGCGGTGCGCCGGCAGATCCGGGAACAGGTGGTGCTCGATCTGGAAGCTGAGGTTGCCACTCATGACGTGCATCAGCCTGCCGCCGCTGAAGTTGGCGGAGCCGAGCAACTGGCGCACATACCAGTGGCCGCGCGTCTCGTTTTCCAGAATCGACTCGGGGAACTGCTCCACGTCTTCCGGGAAGTGGCCGTTAAAGATCACGGCGCAGGCCCAGACATTGCGCGCCAGGTTGGCGGCGACGTTGCCGACGAACACGAAGGGCGCCATCGGACCGGCCAGGACCGGATACAGCACATAGTCCTTGGCCAGTTGCTTGCGCATCTTCTTCCACACCGGCTTGAAGTCTTCCTTCAGCTGCGCGGTGGTCTTGGTCTTGTAGATCAGCACTTCCTCGATCTTCAGGTTCTGCACCGCGACGAAGTGCTGGAAGAAGGTGTGCAGCAGCACGGTCAGCGGCACATTGGCCAGGAAGCGCGGCTCCCACTTCTGCTTCGTCGACATGCGCAGCAGGCCGTAGCCGACGTCATGGTCGCGGTTGAGCACGTTGGTGTAGGTGTGGTGTTCGACGTTGTGGGTCTGCTTCCAGTTCTTGGCGGTGTCGGCGGAATCCCAGTCGAAGTTCTTCGAATTCAGTGCGGGATCGCCCATCCAGTCGTACTGGCCGTGCATGACGTTATGGCCGATTTCCATGTTGTCGAGGATCTTCGACACCGACAGGGCGGCGACGCCCAGCGGCCAGGTCGGCGGGATCATCAGCATGATGCGGCCGCCCACTTCCAGCTGGCGCTGGCGCTTGACCAGTCCGCGGATGTAGCTGGCATCGCGTTCGCCGAGGTCGGCCCGCACGCGGTTGCGGATGGCGTCGAACTCGGCGCCGATGGCGGTGAACTGTTCCGGGCTCAGCTTGCTGAAGTGGCTCATGGGAATCTCGCTCTCAATCAGTGAATGGGGCTTAGAGGTCCAGCGTCACGGTGCCGACCGGCACACTGACGCAGATCTGGATGTCTTCGTCGCCGCTGTCGCTGAGCTGCCCTGTGCGGGTGTCGCGCACCTGGCCGGACAGCTTGCGGCAGGTGCAGGTGTGGCAGATGCCCATGCGGCAGCCGGCTTCCGGCCGCAGGCCCGCGGCCTCGGCCTGGTCGAGCAGGGTGGCGCCGTTGTTGGCGGCCAGGCGCTCGCTGCGGGCGAAGCGCACGTCGCCTTCGGCGTTGGTGCTGTCGATCACCGGCGTCGCCGCGGTGAAGTTTTCCAGGTGCAGGCGCTCGCCGATGCCGTCTTCTGTCCACACTTTCTGCACCGCCTTCATCATGCCCGGCGGACCGCAGAGGAAGGTGGTGGCCTCGGCGTAATCGGGCACCGCGGTGGCCAGCTGTTCGCGATGGAACAGGCCCTGAAGTTCGCCGCACTGCGCGCCTTCCGAGAAGGCGCGCAGCAGTTCCACATTCAGGTACCGGGCGGCGATCTCGGCCAGCTCCGCGGCGTAGATCAGGTCCTTCGCGGCATTGGAGTAATGCAGGAAGGTGATGCGGCCGGTGTAGCCCTCGTCGCAGAGGGTGCGCAGCATGGCCATCACCGGAGTGATGCCGCTGCCGCCGCTGATCAGCAGCACGCGCTCGGGGCGCTGCTGCGGCAGGGCGAAGGAGCCGTCGGCCTGCGACAGGGTCACGATCATGCCGGGGCGAGCCTCGTCGCGCAGGAACTTCGAGACAAAGCCGGTGGGGTGGGCCTTGGTGGTCAGCTCGATGTGCTCGTTGCCGGCGTGCACCGAGTTGGCCGGCGAGTAGCAGCGGGTGCGGCGCACGCCGTCTATATCCACCGTCAGGCGCACGAACTGGCCGGCGCGGAAGCCCTGCCAGTTGGCGTTGGGGCGCAGCGTCAGCGTGACGCTGTCGGCCGTCTGATGGCGCACGGCGGTGACTTCGGCGCGCACTTCATTAACCGACCAGGTCGGATCGAACAGTTCCAGGTAGCGGTCCACGCTATGCGGCGCGGCCATTGCGGCAGCCACGCGAGAACCCAGGACGCGGCGCAAGCCGGTGCTGAGGAAGCGGGTGGGGGAGCTGGTGGCGATCATCGGCGGCTCAGGTTGTGAACAGGTGTGCACAGTCTGCTCTCGCCAAAACGGAAAGTCAACACTTGTACACTGAAACTATGAGCCTGATAATGAAAAACGCAGAAAGCGTATATAGATCAATGGGTGTATAGTGTTCACAGATGTTCATGACCTGAATTTATTCGTGCCCAGCCGTGAGGATTTGCCGCCCAGCACTGCCTCCGAGCGGGAGGAAACCGGTGCGCGCGGCTCGCGCAAACAGCGCACCCGCGACGCCCTGCTGGAAGCCGCCCTGCGGCTGATGCGCGAGGGGCGCAGCTTCACCGGCCTGAGCCTGCGCGAAGTGACGCGCGAGGCCGGCGTGGTGCCTACCGCCTTCTATCGCCACTTCCGCGGCATGGACGAGCTGGGACTGGCGCTGGTGGAGGAGGGCGGCGTGACCTTGCGGCGCCTGCTGCGCGAGGCGCGGCGCACCGACGTGCAGTTCACCAACATGATTCGCGGCTCGGTGCTGGTGTACAAGCGCTACGTCGAGGACAACCGCCTGCAGTTCCTGTTCATCGCCGGCGAGCGCGCCGGCGGCTCGCCGCAGATCCGCGAGGCGATCCGCCGCGAGGTGACGCACTTCACCAACGAGATGGCGCAGGACCTGCGCGGCCTCGGCGCGTTCCCCGGCCTGTCCATCGGCACCCTGCAGATGATTTGCGGCCTGGTGGTGAACTGCATGCTCAACGCCGCCATCGACATCCTCGACCTGCCGCCGAACCAGCCGCTGCAGGAGCAGGAGCTGGTGGACAACTTCGTGCGTCAGGTGCGCATCATTTTCCTGGGCGCGTTGCGGTGGAAGGAGAAGGGCTGAGCAGAGCAGAGCTTGGCCGCAGACGGCCCCGCACTGCGCCCCCTAAACCCCGGCTTTCGCCGGGGTGACGATTGGATCAGAGATTCCCGGAGCGATCAGCTCCTGCGCCGGCGGCGCAGCAGCCAGGCCAGCGCCCCCAGTGCCAGCACTTGCGGGCTCGGGCTGCCGCCGCCACCGCCACCCGTTCCGCCGCCGGCCGTACCGCTGGAGCTGCCTGAACCTCCGGAGCTGCCCGAAGAAGAGGAGCTGCTGCCGGACGAAGAGCCGCTCGACGATGAGCCGGTACCGGAGATCGTCGGCATCTGCCGGAAGCTGGTGCTGGCGCTGGCCGGAGCGAACTGGCTGGTACCGGCGAAGCTGGCGCTGAGCGTGGCCAGGCCGCTGCTCTGCGCCGGGGTCAGCGAGCAGCTGGCGCTGCCGCTGCTGTCGGTGCTGCCGCTGCAGCCGGCGTTGCCGATGGCGAAGCTGACCGGCTGGCCGGAGATGGGCGCGGCCGGGCTGGCCGAGATGTCCACCAGCGAGGCGACCACGGTCACCGGCTGCCCCTGGATGCCGCCGCCAGGGCTGAGGTTGAGGCTCAACACGGTGGCATGCAGGCCGGCGGTCCAGCTGACCTGGGCCTGGTTGGAAGCCAGCGTGGTAGTACCGCTGCTGCTGTCGCGCGCCACCGGGCGGACCTTCACTTGCGTTGCGGCCGTGAAGCGGGTGGCGGGTTGCGCGCTCACCGCGGGATAGCGCGTGCCTGCGGCCGGCACGGCGCCGTGGAACGCGGCCTGGGCCGGCGCGCTGCCCTCCGCGACGCGACGCGCCGGCGTGGCCACACGGCTGTGCGCCGCCAGGGCGGCCAGCTGCGGCGCGGCGGAGCTGGCGACCTGGGCGGTGGCGACCACGGTGTCG
>JAMFRN010000197.1 GCA_026224805.1 Nevskia soli | reverse complement strand
CGGCGGCGGCTCGATCCGCACGCCCGCCTCCTGCTGCGGCCTGGTGGGCCTCAAGGTCTCGCGTGGGCGCACGCCAGTCGGCCTGACCCGCACCGAAGGCTGGAACGGCCTGAGTGTGAGCCACGCGCTGACGCGTTCGGTGCGCGACACGGCGGCACTGCTCGACGCCACCCACGGTCCGCCGCTGGGCGCACGCACTGTGGCGCCGCCGCCGCACGGATCGTTCGCCGCGGCGGTGGAGCGCGAGCCGCGACCGCTGCGCATCGCCCTGCATATCGAACCCGCCAACGGCCAGCCGATTCATCGCGATTGCCGCGCGGCGGCGGAGGAGGCGGCCAGGCTGTGCGAGCAGCTGGGGCACCGGGTCGAGTTGGCCAAGCCGCCGCTGGAGGATCTCAGCGCGCACCTGCTCAACGTGATCAGTGTCCACACGGCGGCGACGGTGGACGAAAGGTCCGCCGAGCTGGGCCGGGCGCTGGCCGCGGACGAGCTGGAAACCGTCACCCGAGCCTTTGTCGAACAGGGACGCCGCGTCAGTGGGCTGCAGCTGGCGGCAGCGGACGCCGCCTTCATGCGCGCCGCCGTAACCATGGCCCGTTTCCTGCAGGACTACGATGTGATTCTGAGTCCCTCGCTCGCCGCGCCGCCCGCACCACTGGGCACCTTGTCCCTGGACCTGCCGTTGCCGCAGTTCGTCCAGGCGGTGATGCCTTATAGCCCGTTCAGTGCGCTCTACAACATGACCGGTCAACCCGCGATCAGCCTGCCCCTGCACTGGAACGAGGAGGGCCTGCCGATCGGCGTGCAATTCGCCGGACGCCTGGGCGAAGAGTCGCTGCTGCTGCAGCTCTCGGGGCAGCTCGAGCGCGCCCAGCCCTGGTTCCATCGCCGGCCGGTCCTTTAACGTCGGTCAATTACAGTCCCGGGAGGGCAACGTGGCGGATTCATCCATCGAAGCGGTACCGACGCGTATCACGCTGAACGGCGTGGCGCCCCTGATCATGCTCGGCTTCATCGCCACCGCGGGCATGTTCTCAGCCAATATCATGCCGGTGCTGGTGTCCGCCCTGCGCGAGGGGCTGGGGTATACGGCCCGCGATGCTGGCCTGATCGGCGCGGCCGACGTTTACGGCGCCGCCTTCGGCTGCGCCCTGGCGGCCTTGTTCATCCGCAAGCTGCCCTGGCGGGCGACCGCCGCGGTGATGCTGACGGCGATGATCCTGGTCGACGCGCTGTCGACGCTGTGGGGCGGCTTCGGCACCCTGCTGCCGCTGCGGCTGGTGCATGGCCTGATCGGCGGCGTATCGGTCGGCATCGGCTTCAGCGTCATCGCCCGCACGCCAACGCCGGACCGCGGCTTCGGCGTGCTGATGCTGGTCCAGTTCTGGCTGGCCGGCCTGGCGCTGATGCTGTTGCCGCGGCTGGTCGCACAGCGGGGGCCGGGCGTGGTGTTCCTGGCGTTAGCCGCCCTGTCCCTGCTGGCCCTGATCCTGCTGCCCCTGATACCGGACTACCCCGAGCAGTCGGCCCCGCCGCTTGGTCCGCGCCTTCGCCCCCGCTGGAATACGCCGCTGCTGCTTGCCCTGCTCGGCCTGTTCCTGTTCCAGGCCACCAAGATGAGCTTGTACAGTTATCTGCTCGGCTTCGGCCGTTCGCTGCAACTGTCCACCGGCTTCCTCTCGGGCGTGATCGGCGCCGCCGCCTGGCTGGGCAGCCTGGGTTCCCTGGTGGTGGTGACACTGGGGCTGCGCTACGGCAGGCTGCGTCCCCTGAGTGTCACCATCGTCCTCGCTGTCGCCGCTTACCTGGCCTTCCTGTTCTGCAACGGGATTCCCGCGCTGTTCGCCGTAGCGGAAATCACCGTGGCGATGGTCTGGGCCTTCGTCGCGCCTTATCTGTTCGGCATGTGCTCGTCCTTCGACGGCTACGGGCGGATGGCGGCCTGGAGCAGCTTCTTCTCCAAGCTCGGCATGGCCACCGGGCCCGCCCTGGGCGGGGTGGTGCTGGCGGAAACGCACTACGACCGGCTGCTGTGGTTGGCCATCGCGGGCATCATCGGCAGCGGCCTGTGCGTGGCCTGGCCGGCCCTGCTGCTCGATCGGCAGCGGGCGGCAAGAGCGTGAATCGCATCCTTGCGGCGGCGGCAGTCCTGGTCGGTACGCTATTGGGCGGCGTGGCCACTGTAGGGGCCGACGCCCTGTCGCCGCTGCAGCTTCCCGCCGGCCCGGTCCAGGGCATCCACTCGGCCGACGGCGCGGCGCGCGTCTGGCTGGGCTTGCCCTATGCCGCGCCCCCGATGGGAGCGCTGCGCTGGCAGCCGCCGCGGCCGATGGCGCCCTGGCAGGAGCTGCGCCGGGCCGACGCCTTCGGTAGCCCCTGCGTGCAGACCGGCTCGATGTATGGTCCGCCGCCGCCGGGCAAGGCCTGGGGCATCGACAATGTGGAGACCTTCGGCAAGCCGGTCGGCAGCGAGGACTGTCTGACGCTCAACGTCTGGCGGCCGGACAGCGAGGAGCACGGGCTGCCGGTGCTGGTGTTCGTCCACGGCGGCGCCAATGTCGCCGGCTATTCCGCCGATCCGACCTATGATGGAGCCCGGCTGGCCGTGGCCGCCAGGGCCGTGGTCGTCACCATCAACTACCGGCTCGGCATCTTCGGCTGGTTCGCCGATCCCGTGCTGCAAGGCCCGGATCCGCTCGCCAATTCGGGCGAGTTCGGCATCCTCGACATCATCCAGTCGCTGCGCTTTGTGCAGGCCAACATTGCCGCCTTCGGCGGCGACCCGGGCAACGTCACCCTGATGGGGCAGTCGGCCGGCGCCATCGACATCTACGCCATCATCGGCTCGAAGCTGGCCGGTGGCCTGTTCCACAAGGCGATCGTGCTGAGCGGACTGATCGGCTCGGGCGGCAAGCCCGGCCATCACTCCTATGCCACCGATCTGGCCGCCGAACTGGCGCAGCACGACGGCCTGGCCGCGACGCCGGAAGCGGCGGCGAAGCTGCTGGCCGGGAAAGGCACGCCATGGGTGAAGGACTACCTGTTGTCCAGGAGCAGCGGCGAGATCCTCGATGCCATGCACCGTAATCCAGCGTTGGCCAAGATGCCATCCACTCCCGGCGACGGCGTGGTGCTGCCGCTGGATCTGGCGGCGGCCTATGACCAGGGGCAGTTCCAGCGCATCCCGATGATCATCGGCACCACCCGCGACGAGGCGAAGCTGTTCACCGGCAAGCTGCTCAAGGTCGGCAACGAGCAGCGCTTCCGCATGATGCTGCAAAGCAACCCGGATGCCGCGCCGAAGTACCGCACGGCGGACCTGATCAGCCCCTACCTGCTGCCGTCATTGAGTTCGGCCCCCTACAACTTCTGCAACTGGCTGCTATCCGCCGTTCTCGGCCGCGGTGTCAACGCCAGCATCGGCAAGGTTGCCAAGTACGAGCCACGGGTCTATGCCTACCGCTTCGATTGGGATCGCGGGCCGGAGCCCTGGCACACGGTCTATGGCGCAGCCCACGCCATCGATCTGCCTTTCATCTTCGGCAACTTCGGCAGTGGCTTCTTCGCCATGGATTTTTCCGCGCGCAACCGGCCGGGACGGGAGGCGCTGACCGGCGTGATGATGCAGGCCATCGGCGCCTTCCTGCGCAGCGGCGATCCGAACGTGCCGGCGCTGGGCCTGCGCTGGCAGCCCTGGGGTGACGGCGGCACGCGGCAGAAGCTGGTTCTGGACGCGAGCGAGCAGGGCTTGAATCTGTCGCTGCACTGAGGCCGTAGAGCGTCCCCTCACGCCTCAAATCACGCTCAGCGCGCGTGCCTTGACCACGGCGCCCGAGCGGTTCTTCACGCCCAGCTTGCCGTAGATGTTGTGCAGGTGCCATTTCAGCGTGCCCTCGCTGATGAAGATGGCGCTGGCGATTTCCTTGTTGCTCAGTTCCGACTCGAGGCGTTTGATGATGGCGACCTCGCGTCGCGACAGGTCCTCGATCAGCTTGGGCGACCCCGAGCGGCGTGCCTGGCCGTTGCTCGCGTCTTTCATCGCTTGGCGCAGCCGTCGCGCCAGTGGACCCGCTTCCGACCCGCGCAGCTCGACGGGATCGAGCCGGTCGAGCAGGGTTTCTATGTCGGGCGCTTCATCGAAGATGGTGTGGAAGTAGTTGCGCGGGGCGGCGATGGTCAGCGCCTCCTTCAGGCTGCTCACCGCCTGGGTCAGTTCGCCGTCCTCCTTGTAGCTGATGGCCTTGATCAGCAACAGCTCGACCCAGCGGCGGTACAAGCCCTTCTCCGTGCATCGGGCGATGGGCTGGTCGATGCGGGCGAGGATCTCGCCAGGCGAGCGTCGCAGCAGGAAGCGCGAGGCCACCAGAATGGCTTTCTCTCCCAGTAGCGCTGCCCCCGGCCCGCCGTCGATGCGGTCGAAGCCGTGACGCGCGGCGACACGGCGCGCCTCGTCGAAGCGCCCGGCGCGGCCGTGCCAGCCGCATTCCTCCGCGGCCAGCGAAACGGTGACGCGCGGGAAGCCGCGCTGCGCGCCCGCTTCCTGGCCTTCATAAAGACGATCCAGGCCGGCCTCCTCGCCGTGGCGCAGCCGTTCGAGCTTTGCGGCGGTGAGGAAACCCATCAGTACCGCGTCGGCCTGGCCGTACTCCAGCACGCGCGGCATGCACAGCTCGAGGTGGGCGTGGGCGCGATCCAGCTCGTCGAACTCGTAGGCCACCGTCGCCAGCACGGTATGGAACATGGCGGCATGCGCGGGATGGCCGTCGAGCTTTTCCTGCAGCAGGGCCACGCCCGCTTCGCAGAACTGACGCGCTTCGAAGTAGGCGCCGCGCTTCATGTAGAGCAGGGCAGCTAGGTAGTCGGTCCAAGACAAGCTGTACCAGCCCTCCGCCTGGTTGAGCCAGGCGCGAACCTTGCGGTTCCACTCCAGCCCGGCATCGATCTCGCTCGCCGTCTTCAGCCCGAAGGTCAGCACGTTGCCGACCGTGCCGCGGCGGATCAGCGGCGCATCGGGCCAGCGCTCCAGCCAGGTCTGGGCTTCGATGCGAGCCTGGTGGCCGTCGTCGCGCAGCCCCAGTGACAGGACTTTCTGCAGCTCGATCTCGCTCTCGATCTGCTCGATCAGCCGCGCATCGGAGCCCGGCGTATTCGACAGCGCGGCATGAATGGTGCGCAGGCGGTGGACCTGCGCCTCCACCTCCTGCTGGCGCGGCGTGAAGGCCAGGGCAAAGGCGTAGTGGATGCGGATGGTCGGAAAGCGGTCGACCCAGTCCGGCGGCAGACGCATCATCCAGCGCAGGATGGTCTGGTGGTAGCCGCGGCGGTAGATCAGCTCCTCGGCCGACTCCGCCACCCAGCGCGTCGCGGTTTCCCAGGACTCGGCGCGGATCGCCGCGTTGATCCCCTCTTCGGCGTGGCCGTTGTCGTAGAGCCAGCGCGCGCCGGTCATCAGCACCGCCGCCGCGTCGCCGCCTTCGCGGCGGAAGCGGTCGCGCAGGAACTCCGCGGCCAGATGGTGAAAGCGGAACCAGCGCGCCGCCCGGTCCAACGGCACCAGGAACAGGTTGCTGGCGTGCACCGCGCCAAGCAGGGTGCCGGCATCGAACTCGTCGGTGACCGCTTCCGCCAGCTCGGCGTCGAAGCGGTCGAAATGCGCCAGGCGCAGGATGAAGCCGCGCGTGCGCGCGTCGAGGCCGTCCAGCACCGCCTCGCTGAGGTAGTCCACCACCTCGCGATCGCTGCCGGCGAAGCGTTGCAGGATGCGCGCATGGTCGGTCTCCGTCCGCAGCGCCAGCGCGGCCAGCTCCATCGCGGCCGGCCATCCCTCGGTGCGGCTGAGCAGCTGTTTCACCTGCTCCTGGCCGAGTACCGGCCCCAGGCGCGATTCCATGAACTGCGCGGATTCCTCGGCCGAGAACTGCAGCTCCTGCGCGCCGTATTCGCCGAGGCGGCCGCGCACGCGCAGATTGCCCAGCCTGATCTGTGGCCCGACCCGGCCGCCGAGCACGTATTGGCACTGGCGCGGTGAGTAGTTGATCAGCCAGTCGACCAACTCGAGCGCTTCCGGCGCGCTGAGGAACTGCAGATCGTCGAGGAACAGGACGGCGCGGCGCCCCAGCTGGCCGAGGTCGGCGGCGAGGGTTTCGAGGGCGGGTTTGACGTTGCCGGCGACATTGGCGGTGAGCTCGCCCATGGCGCCGCGCCCGATCTTCGCATCCACGCGCTGGAACGCAGCGATCAGGTGCCGCATCAGGCGCGCGGGATCGTCGTCGTCGGGATCCAGGCTGAGCCAGCCGCAGGCCACGCCCTGCGCAGTCAGCGCTTCGTGCCAGCTGCCCATCAGGGTGGACTTGCCATAGCCCGCCGGTGCGCACACCACCACCACGCTCAGGGTGCCGTCGCCGAACTCGCGGGGCAGGGCGAGCTTGGGGCGCGGCATCACCTTCGCTGCCCCGAATCCGGGGTAGAGCTTGGCCTCGACGACCGCGCCGCTGCTGCTGGCTTGCATCAACGTCCTCCACGTTGGCGAAACCGTTCTTGCTATGCGGCCATGCTATCCCCGCAAAGGAAAGATTGCATCTGCGTATAGGAGCTTGCGCGATCTTTTCAGGGGTCGAATTACTCCTTCGAGTAGTCGCCGGCGGCAGCGGAGCTGCACCCATCCCTCGTCGAAAATCCTAACTTCGGTTAGGGCCAACCCATCCTCGCGGGGCCGAAAGTGTGTCCACCGCGAGGGACCTCCTCGCCAAACACAAGCAGTAAAGAGCGAGGAGTTCGAGCAATGAATACCGCAGTGGTCGGCAATGTCAGCGTGATCCCCAAGGACCCGGGCTACATCAGCCTTCCCCCCAGCGGCCTTGAAGGCCCGCTGACCGAAACCCAGGTGCAGATCCTGGATGTGGTGCGCCGCTTCGCCAGGGAAGTGATGCGCCCGATCGGCACCGAGCTGGACAAGCTCAGCCCGGAGGAAGCGATCGCGCCGGGTTCGCCGCTGTGGGAGATGTTCCGCAAGTTCGGCGAGCTGGGCCTGACGGTATCGTCCTTCGCCGAGATTCCGAAGGAAGAAATGCCGGTGCTGTTCCCGGCGGTGTGGGAGGAGCTGGGCTACGGCGACGGCGGCCTGGCCATCTCCCTGGCGGTGTACATGCTGCCGCACCTGTTCATGGCCGAGTGGGGGCGCATGGATCTGTTCCAGCGCATTCCCGAAAGCAGCATCGGCTGCTGGGGCATCACCGAGCCCGACCATGGCTCGGACATCCTCGATGCCGACGGCGCCACCTATTACCCGGGCGGCCAGAAGAGCAAGCCTAACCTGCTCGCTACGCTCAAGGGCGACAAGGTCATTCTCAACGGCCAGAAGTCGGCCTGGGTCTCCAACGGCACCATCGCCCAGCACACCCTGTTGTACACCGCCTTCGACCGCGGCAACGGTCCTGGCGAGGGCGTGGTGATGGTGGTGCCCCTGGATCTGCCCGGCGTGACCAAGGGCAAGCCGCTGGACAAGATCGGCCAGCGCCCGCTGAACCAGGGCGAGATCTTCTTCAACAATGTCGAGGTGCCGGCCGAGTTCATCATCGCCCAGCCGGAGCAGTACAAGGATGCGGTGCACTCCATCCTGGCCGAGGCCAACTCGCTGATGGCCGCAGTCTGGACCGGCGCGGCGCGGGCATCCTACGAGCTGGCGCGCGACTACGTGCACACCCGCAAGCAGGGTGGGGCGCCGATCCACCGCCACCAGAACGTCAAGTACCGGCTGTTCCACATGTTCCGGCAGGTCGAGATATCGCGCGCCATGGCGCGCCGCGCCTACCTCTACAACCACACCGCGCCGGCGCCGGCGCTGCAGGGCTCCATCGCCGCCAAGGTGACGGCGACACAGACCGCGTTCGACGTCGCCTCCCAGGCGATCCAGCTGTTCGGCGGCAACGGCCTGACCAGGGAATACCCGGTGGAGAAGCTGCTGCGCGACGCCCGCGCCTCGATGATCGAGGACGGCTGCAACGAGATGCTCGCCATCAAGGGCGGCGCGCGTCTGATCGACCCGGACTTCAAGTAAGCCGCAGGCGCGTTTAGGGAGTTGCGACCATGAAAATGAATGCCTATATCGCCGGCACCGGTATGACCCGCTTCGGCAAGTTCCTCGACCGCGGGCTCAAGTCGCTGGCCGCCGAGGCGATCGAGGCGGCGCTGGCTGATGCCGGCATCGCCAAGTCCGAGCTGCAGGCCGCGTATTGCGGCACCGGCGCCGCCGGCGTGATGACCGGGCAGGTGCTGATCCCGGGTGAGGTGGTGTTGCGCGGCGTGGGCATCGGCAGGATTCCGGTGGTCAACGTCGAGAACGCCTGCGCCACCTCGTCCACTGCGTTCCAGCAGGCGGCGGCGATGATCTCGCTCGGCGTCTACGACGTGGTGCTGGTGGTCGGCTTCGAGAAGCTCTACAGCGAAGACAAGAAGCGCACCTTCTCGGTGTTCCACGGCGCGGTGGACCTGGAGGCCATCGACCAGGTGATGGCCGGGCTGGCGAAGAACGCCGCCGAGACCGGCTCGAAGTCCGATCTGGAAGGCGCCGGCAGCAAGCGCTCCCTGTTCATGGACGTCTACGCTGGCATGGCGCGCACTTACATGAAGCACTACGGCGCGACCCAGCGCCACTTCGCCATGGTCTCGGCCAAGAATTCCTTCCACGGCAGCCTCAATCCCAAGGCGCAGTATCAGGAAGAGCTGACGGTGGAGCAGGTACTGGCGGCGCCGCTGATCGCCGACCCCATGACCCTGCCGATGTGTTCGCCGATCGGCGACGGCGCCGCTGCCCTGGTGCTGGTGTCCGAGCGCAAGGCGCGCGAGCTGGGCTTGAGGAACAAGGTGCGGGTGGCCTCGTCGGTGCTGGCCAGCGGCTGGGACTACAGCGACGCCGACAGTGAACCCGTCGCCACCTATGCCTCGCGTCTGGCTTATGACGAAGCCGGCATCGGCCCGCAGGACGTCGACGTGGTCGAGCTGCACGACGCCTCGGCTCCGGCCGAAGTCATTTACTACGAGCTGCTCGGCCTGGCCAAAAAGGGCGAGGGCGTGGCCCTGCTCGAAAGCGGCGCCACCCGCCTCGGCGGGCGGGTACCGGTGAATCCATCCGGTGGCTTGCTGCGCAAGGGCCACCCCATTGGCGCCTCCGGCTGCGGCCAGCTGGTTGAACTGGCCGACCAGCTGCGCGGGCGCTGCGGCAAGCGCCAGGTGGCTGGCGCCCGCATTGCCCTGGCCGAAAACGGCGGTGGCTTCCTCGGTACGGACGTCGCCGCCATCGTCGTCTCCGTACTGCGGCTGGAGGACTAGAACATGACCAGCTTCAGTCCCCTGACTCTCGCCGGCCTGATCGCCAATCATGCCGTCAGCCTGCCTAACCGCCCGGCCGTCACCTTCGAGGGCGGCGGCGCGCGTCCGGATGAGGTGCGCACCTACGCTCAACTCTGGCGCGGCGGCCAGCGCCTGGCCCGCGCCCTGCTCGATCTGGGCACGGCGCCCGGCGAGTTCTTTGCCGTGCTGATGGCCAATCACGCAGAGTTCATCGAACTGATGATCGCGGCCGGCATCAGCGGCACGGTGTTTGTGCCGATCGATCCGCGCGTCAAGGGCGATAAGCTCAGCTACATGCTCAACGCCGCCGGCTGTGTCGGCGTGGTCGCGGCTGACTACGCGCTGCCCCATCTGCAAGGGGTGCGGCTGCAGGTTCCGGCGCTGCGCTGGGTGTTGGCGCTGCCCACCGATGAAGCCAGGCTGCCGATCGCGGATTTCGCCGGCGTGCGCAGTTTCGACGAGGTGTTGCGCGATGCACACGACGAGCTGCCCATCGCCACCGCCAATCCGGATGGGCCGATGCAGCTCATCTATACCTCCGGCACCACCGGCGATCCCAAGGGCATCATCATGACCCACCGTCGCTACTGCGAGACCGCGGCGGCGGCACAGAAGCTGTTCGGTTACGGCCCCGGCACCAAGCCCTATTCGGGCCTGTCGCTGACCCATGCCAACGCCCAGCTGGTGACGGTCGGCTCTTCGTTGAGCGCCGGCCTGCACTGCGTACTATCGCGTCGCTTCACCAAGTCGCGGCTGTGGGACATCACGCGCCAGCACGGCTGCACCACCTTCACCCTGCTCGGCGGCATGACCACCGCGGTCTATGCCGAGCCGCCCAAGGCCGACGACGGCGACAACCCGGTGCAATACGTGGTCTCCGCCGGCATGCCCACGGCGATCTGGGAGGACTTCGAGCGGCGCTACAAGGTCAAGGTGCTGGAGTTCTATGGCGCCGCCGAAGGCGGCCTGGTGGTCAAGCCCATCGGCCAGGGCCCAGTCGGCAGCATCGGCAAGGTGCCGCCCAGCTTCCAGTACCGCATCGTCGACGAGGCGGGCCGGGAGGTGGCCAAGGGTGCCTCCGGCGAGCTGTTGCTGCGCGCCGCCGATGGCAGCCCGTTTAAGGTCGAGTACTACCGCAACGTCGAAGCGTCCGCCAAGAAATGCGGCGACGGCTGGCTGCACATGGGTGATGTGGTGCACGAGGACGCGGACGGCTGGCTGTTCTTCGAGTACCGCAAGGGCGGCGGCATCCGCCACAACGGCGACTTCGTCAACACGGCCTTCGTCGAGAAGGTCATCGCCGAGTCCGGCCAGGTCGACGATGTCTACGTCTACGGCGTCAAGGCCGCCTCCGGCGCCCCCGGCGAGAAGGACGTGGTCGCCGCCGTGGTGCCCAAGTACCGCGAGGGCTTCGACCCGAAGGCGCTGTTCAAGCTGTGCCGCGCCAAGCTCGAAGCGAACTTCGTGCCCAGCTACGTCCAGGTTCTCGACCAGATCCCCAAGACCGCCTCGGAAAAACCCCAGGACCGCTTCCTGATCGAGGTGTTCGAGGCCGAGCCGGCGCGGGTCTTCACCGAACGCGCCGCCTGAAGCGAATCAACCAACCAGTTGCCGATCATTCATTTGCGAGGAGACAGTTTCGATGAGTACCGACTATAAAGTTGTTGTGTATGGCGCTTCCGGCTACACCGGCAAGCTCACCGCGTGGAAGCTGGCCAAGCGCGGCATCCCCTTCATTGCCGCCGGCCGCAATGTCGAGCGCCTGCAGCAGGAGATGGGCAAGGTGCCGGAGCTCAAAGGCGCGGACTACAAATGCGTGGCCGTGAACCATGACCGCAAGGCCATGGCCGAGCTGTTCAAGGGCAAGACTGTGGTCATCAACATCGTCGGTCCGTTCATGCAGCTGTGCCGCCCGGTGGTCGATGCCTGCCTCGACGCGGGCTGCCACTATTTCGACACCACCGGCGAAATGGACTGGGTGATGATGCTGCGCGACGAGTATGGCGCGAAGTTCGCGGCGAAGAAGCTGGCGCTATGCCCCGCGAATTCCTACATGTGGGCGGAGGGCAACATCGCCGCCGAGATCGCCCTGGAGACGCCCGGCATCGATACGCTCGACATCGTCTACCTCGGCGACTCCGCGGTGAGCGAGGCCTCCACCGCCTCGTTCCTGCGCATGTGCACCAATCCGCAGTATTTCCTCAAGGACGGCAAGCTGGAGATGTGGCCCTACGCCACCAGCTATAACGTCATCGTGCCGGGCGAGGTCAAAAGTTTCACCGCGCTGCCCTGGAGCGGCGGCGGCGAGCCGATCTGGTTCCAGAACGACCAGCGCGTGCGCAACTGCAGCACCCTGGTCTCGTTCCGCAACCAGGCGATGTTCGCGTACGTGTTCGGCATGCTGCAGAAATTCGAGGCTGAGGTGCGCCAGCTGCCGCACGAGCAGCGCGAGGCCACCACCAACGCCTGGGGCGCCGCATTGACCACCCAGGAGCCGGCGCGCGAGAGCTCGGAAGTGAACCGCTGCGTGCTGGCCTGCCATGGCCGCGGCAACACCGAGTCGGTGACGGTGATCCTGCGCGGCAACAGCCCCTATGCCCAGACCGGCATGCTTGGCGCCGAGGCGGCCCGCCGCGTGCTGGAAGGCAGCCTGCTCAAGGTCGGCTTCGTCTCGCCGGCGCAGGCCTTCGGCGCCCGCAACCTGCTGGGCGCGCTGGCTGAAGAGGGTTACCTGTCCTGGCAGATCAAGTCGGTCTGAGATCCCGGCCCCCCAACCAGCCTTGGGCAAGTATGAAGCGATGGGCAAACCGAGTTCCCTCTAACCGAGAGTCCCGATGAAAGCATTGGTCAGCGTCAAACGCGTGGTGGACTACAACGTCCGCATCCAGGTCAAGGCAGACGGTAGCGGCGTCGTAACGGAGGGCGTGAAATTCAGCGTCAATCCGTTTGACGAAATTGCCATGGAAGAAGCGGTGCGCCTGAAGGAAAAGGGCAAGATCAGCGAAATCATCGCCGTCACCATCGGCGGGGCCAAGTGCGAAGAAACCCTGCGCACCGCCCTGGCCTTCGGCGCCGACCGCGCCGTCCACGTCAAGGAAGAAGGCGAAATCCAGCCCCTGACCGCCGCCCAGGCCCTGGCCGCCGTCTTCAAGAAAGAAGGCGCCCAACTGTTCCTGCTGGGCAAACAAGCCATCGACGACGACGCCAACCAGACCGGCCAGATGGTCGCCGCCCTGCTCGACCTGCCCCAGGCCACCTTCGCCTCCAAAGTCGAACTCCAAGACGGCAAAGCCACTGTCACCCGCGAAGTCGACGCCGGCCTGGAAACCCTGGAAATCGACCTGCCGGCCATCATCACCGCCGACCTGCGCCTGAACGAGCCGCGCTACCTCAAGCTGCCCGACATCATGAAGGCCAAGAAAAAGCCCATCGAAGCCGTCAGCCTGGCCGACCTGGGCGTCACCGCCATCGCCGGCCTCAAAGCCACCAAGACCGCCGCTCCGCCCAAGCGCAGCAAAGGCATCGTGGTCAAGACCGTCGACGAACTGATCGCCGCCCTCAAAGGCAAAGGCCTGATTTAAGGACCATTATCCCATGTCAAAAATACTGATCATCGGCCAGCAGGCCGACGGCAAACTCAGCAGCAGCATCGCCAAAGTCGTCACCGCCGCCAAACTGGTCGGCGGCGACATCGAAGTGGCTGTCTTCGCCAAGGACGGCAGCAGCGCCGCCGCCGAAGCCGCCAAACTCGACGGCGTCAGCAAAGTCCTGCAGATCGACCGTCCTGAAAACGACCACGGCCTCGCCGCCGTCCTCGCCCCCCAGGTCGTCGAACTGGCCAAGAAGGGTTATACCCACGTCTTCGCCCCCGGCACCACCTTCGGCAAGGACCTCCTGCCCCGCGTCGCCGCCAAGCTCGGCGTCCAGCAGGTCTCCGACGTCATGGCCGTCCATGGTCCGACCAGCTTCGAGCGCCCCATCTACGCTGGCAACGCCATTGTGACGGTGGAGGCTCCGGCCGCCCCGGCCGTCGTCGCCACCATCCGCCTGGCCTCCTTCAGCGCGGTGGGCTCCAGCGGCTCCGCCCCGATCGAGAAAACCAGCATCGACGTCGCCCTGCCGACCCACACCCGCTTCATCAAGCTCGAAGCGCAGAAGTCCGAGCGTCCCGAACTGCAATCCGCCACCAGAGTCGTCTCCGGCGGCCGCGCCCTGGGCAGCTCCGAGAACTTCAAGGTCATCTACGACCTGGCCGACAAGCTCAAGGCCGGCGTCGGCGCTTCCCGCGCCGCGGTCGACTCCGGCTACGTCCCCAACGACATGCAGGTGGGCCAGACCGGCAAGATCATCGCCCCGGAACTGTATTTCGCCATCGGCATCTCCGGCGCCATCCAGCATCTGGCCGGCATCAAGGACGCCCGCACCATCGTCGCCATCAACAAGGATGCCGAGGCGCCGATCTTCGAGGTGGCCGACTTCGGGCTGGTGGCCGATCTGTTTACGGCGGTGCCGGAAATGACCAGCAAGCTGTGAT
>JAMFRN010000196.1 GCA_026224805.1 Nevskia soli | reverse complement strand
CTTGGCCGAGTCGACCATCGCCAGTTCCGGGCGATGCTCGTGGCAGGCGTGCAGGTCGCGCACGATCTCGTCGCGCTTGGACGTAGGCAGCGACGCGATCTTGTCGTACAGCGTGGCCATGCCATTGTTGACGTTGACGCCCAGCTCGTCGAACAGCTTGCCGTGCTTCTCGAAGGCATCCTTGTAGAAGATGCGCACGGCGTGGCCGAAGACGATGGGGTGGGAGACCTTCATCATCGTCGCCTTGACGTGCAGCGAGAACATCACGCCGGTCTTGCGGGCGTCCTCCATCTGCTCTTCGTAGAAGGCGCAGAGCGCCTTCTTGCTCATGAACATGCTGTCGATGATTTCGCCGTCGAGCAGGTGCACCTTGGGTTTGAGCACGATGGACTTGCCGCTTTTGGTCACCAGCTCCATCTTCACGTCGCGGGCGTGGTCCAGCGTCATCGACTTCTCGCCGTGGTAGAAGTCGCCGTGCTTCATGTGCGCCACGTGGGTGCGCGAGGCCATGCTCCAGTCGCCCATGCTGTGCGGGTTCTTGCGGGCGTAGTCCTTCACCGCCTTGGGCGCGCGGCGGTCCGAGTTGCCCTCGCGCAGCACCGGGTTGACGGCGCTGCCCAGGCACTTGGAATAGCGCTTGCGGATGGCCTTGTCCTCGTCGGTCTTCGGGTCCTCGGGGAAGTCGGGGACCTTGTAGCCCTTGCCCTGCAATTCCTTGATGGCGCTGATCAGCTGGTGCACCGAGGCGCTGATGTTGGGCAGCTTGATGATGTTGGTTTCGGGCAGCAGCGTCAGCCGGCCCAGCTCGGCCAGGTTGTCTGGCACGCGCTGCGCTTCGCTCAGGAACTCGGGAAACTCGCCGAGGATGCGGGCCGCCACCGAGATGTCGCTGGTGGTGACCTTGATGCCCGCCGGACCGGCGAAAGTGCGGATGATCGGCAGGAAAGCTTCGGTGGCAAGCAGCGGGGCCTCGTCGGTCAGGGTGTAGATGATCGTCGGCTGCTGGGTAGTCATTGATTGGTGTCCTCGATTGGGTTGCTTCAGCCCCTGTCATGGAATGGCGGCCTGCAGCCGGATCTGGCCGGGCAAGTGCATTCGCTGCTGGTGGGGCTGTCAGAAATTCTGTACGCGAGCCGCTCTGGGACTTTTCCACCGCGGCGGCCGGCGCTTTCGACGAGCCGACGCGTTGGGAAACCCGTACCGTATTCTACGCCGCCGCCCGCCTGAATCAATCGCAGCCGGCCATGGCCGCGGATTCCGGACCTGGCGACGGCCCTTGATGCAGCGCAGCAGGCCGGCCTGGCGGAGTGGCTGATGGTCCCGGCGCCGCGTTGGCTCGCAGTCTTTGCCGCAGCGGTCGAATCCCAGGAGACAATCCTCGTGGGCGCGTCCGCGGACCGTTGACCAGCGAAACCGATTCATAAATATTCGGAGCCCGGCAATGCAGTTGCCATCGGGAGCAAGGCTTGTGGACGTGCCTGAAGCCGACCTTCCCACCCTGATCACGATTCCGCTGAGCCATTTTTCGGAAAAGGCGCGGTGGGGTCTCGACCGCGCCCGCATCCCCTACAAGGAAAACCGGCACTCACCCGGGTTTCACGCTCTGGCCCGGAACGGTCTGGCCATGATGGGCGGAAAAAGCTAGGGTGTACCAATGGACGACATCAAGGAAAGCTAACGATGTGTGAACACGACGATTTCGATGCATTTGCGCAGCGCTCGGGCAAACTGACCCGGCGGCAGTTCGGTGTCATGGCATTGGGCGCGGGATTGGCGGCGGCGCTGCCACGCTCGGCAAACGCCGCGCAGACCACCGAGGCGGATGTCGAGATCAAGACGCCCGATGGCACCGCCGACGCTTACTTTGTGCATCCGGCCAAAGGCCATTACCCTGGCGTACTGATCTGGCCGGATATCTTCGGGCTGCGTCCGGCGTTCAAGGACATGGCCACGCGGCTGGCCGAGTCCGGCTACTCGGTCCTGGTCATCAACCCGTTCTACCGGACCAAGAAGGCGCCGACCGCGCCGGATCATGCCGATTTCAACGATCCCGCCACGCGCCAGTCGTTGATGACGCTGATGGGCTCCCTGAGTCCCGATACGGCGCTGACCGACGCCAGGGCGTTCATTCCGTTTCTGGACGCTCAGCCTGCTGTCGACAAGAAGCGGAAAATCGGTGTCACCGGATATTGCATGGGCGGTCCCTTCGTCATGCGCACGGCCGCCGCTTTCCCCGGCCGGATTGGCGCGGGCGCCACGTTCCACGGCGGCGGCCTAGTCACGGACAAGCCGGATAGTCCGCACCTGCTGATCCCGCAGATGAAGGCGCACTTCCTCATTGCGATCGCCGAAAACGACGACGCCAAGCAACCCGAGGCCAAGGACGTTCTGCGCGATTCCTTCTCCAAGGCGAACCTGCCAGCGGAAATCGAGGTGTATGCCGGGACCCAGCACGGCTGGTGCCCGACCGACTCGCATGTCTACAACCACGATCAGGCGGAAAAGGCCTGGAGCCGCATGCTGGTTTTGTTCGACAGCTCGCTGGTTTAGGGAAGGTCTGATTAATGCCCTCTCCCTGCTTGCGGGGTGAGGGCTGGGGGAGCGTTAGCCGCAATGGGCTGAGTGTGCTGCCCCTTGCCCTAGCCCTCTCCCCACATTCGTGGGGAGAGGGGACTGAATCAGGGACTGGATTGGATCAAGCGCTTTGCCATGCCCCGTAGACAATCACGACCATTCCGCTGAGGGTCAGCGCAACACCGGCCATGTCCCAGACGGTTGGCGGTACGCCGTCGATGGCCCACAGCCATAGCGAGGCCACGGCGACGTAGACGCCGCCATAGGCTGCATAAACGCGCCCGGAAGCGGCGGGATGCTGCGTCAGCAGCCAGGCGAAGAGCGCCAGGCTGGCCGCGGCGGACAGCAGCAGCCATGGCGAGCCGGCCCCCTCCTGAGATAGAGGTACGGCAGGTAACAGCCTACGATCTCCGCGATCGCAGTGACGACAAAAAGGCCGACAGTTTTGAGCAATGACACGATCGGCGATTCCACTAGGCTAGGCATGGCTCCGGCATTTCGATTCTGCGGCTAATGGCCTGATCCGCAGATCCACTTCCAGCGGTTCCGCGATGCCGGAGTTTGCCGGCGACCGTCCTACATCCCGCCGCTGGCCACCATCGACGCGGTTGCATCGCTGGAGAGCGAACTGAGCATGTTGTAGTAGCCGTTGACGCGGCTGACGAAACGCACCGCTTCCTGGCCGCGGGCGTAGCCGTGGCGGGTCTGGCTGAACCAGCGTTCCTCGGCGAGCAGGGGCAGGGCGCTTTTCACGTCGCGCCAGCGGTTCGGGTCGCCGCCGAGCTGGACGGCCAGCCGGCGCGCGTCGTACAGGTGGCCGAGGCCCTGGTTGTAGGCGGCAAGCGCCATGGCGGTGCGGTCCGGCTCGTGAATCTGCGGCGGCAGGCGGTCCAGGATCTGCTGGAAATAGGCGGCACCGCCGTTGATGGCTTCCGCCGGGTTGTCGCGGTCCACGTCGAGTTCGTCGGCGGTGTCGAGAGTCAGCATCATGATGCCGCGCACCCCGGTGGGGCTGACCGCGTTGGGGTCCCAACTCGATTCCTGGTAGCCCATGGCGGCGAGCAGGCGCCAGTCCAGGCCGCTGCGCAGGCCGGCCAGCTCGAAGGAGGCCTGGAACAGCGGCAGGCGCTCGCGCACGTCGGCGGTGAATTGCCAGGATGCGGAATCGTTGGCGATCGCGTAAGGCTGATCGAGATGATGCAGCACGGGGGTATTGGCGAAGGGAATCCAGGCGGTGCCGGGGGCGCTGCCGCTGAGGCCGCCGATGCGCAGGGAGCCGTCCTGCAGCGCCACGTCGAGGGACGGCGTGCTGGCGGCGGCTTGCTGCGGCTTGGTCGCATGGCCGAGGTGAGCTCCGCCAAAGAGTGCCCACCCGGTGCCGGCGATGCCGACGGCGGCGCGACGCAGAAGGCGCTTGCGGCACAAGACCGGCTTGCGCTTGCGGAGCTCGCCGGGTGAGACGGCGGCCATGCTGGCGGCCGGCCCGGACAACTCGATACAGGTGCTGCTCATTGAAAAATTCTCTCGGATTGCTGCGATGCAACAATTGCATTGCAAAGCAAGCACCTCCCCCCTGTCAAGCGCCGGAGGGCCCGGCCTGGGTGGCGGCTGGAAATATAGTGTTTGTATTTCAGTGGCTTATGCTGAGGGCTGCGTTCGTCAGATGGGCCGGGTCGGTGGGTCTCGCAGGGTCCGCCGGCTGGTTGCGGGCCTGAATTGTGCCGCCGGGGCTGCGGCGCGAAGCCCGGCGGCTCGGCCGTAAAGGCCACGGCTTCCGCGCTAGTTTTGAACATTCGGGCGCTGGCTTGTAGGGTGTCGGGTATCCGCTTCGATGTACTCAGTGTCGGATCGCGCGTGCCCGCCATTGCCACGGGGTTTCCATGAGCATCCCAGCCTTTGCCGGCGTCCTCGTTCTCCTGGTTGCCGGATATCTGGTCTACCGGCTCATCCGCTATGGCGGATTCAGGGGCTTTGCATTCGGGGCGAAAATCCTCGACAAGGTGGGCGAGGTGCCAGGCGCTTCGTCGGCTTACAGGGCAACGCGGGTGAGGGTTTACGCGCTCGATGGAGGGCCGCAGAAAGCGGTAGGCCTGGAGCTTTCGACCGGGGCAGGGGAGAGCGTGTTTTATGGCGCGATCTCGATTGCCCAGACGGAGCAACTGATCGGCCTGCTGCAAGCGGCGGTGAAGCCGGGCGGGGCTGCTCGTCCGGGGTCGTAGAATAAAACCGCGGGTGTAAGCGCGCGGTATCGTGCCGCACTGGCGCGGCTCCAGCGAACGGTTGCACGCTGCACATCGCGCGTTGCCGCCTCTGTCGTCGGTGCTCCGCTTGAGCGAATATATGAACAGTTCGTCAGGCTGTCATGACCCGGAGGAGACGACGTGCTGGTTGAATACAAGCCGAACGTGCAATGGGGGCTGTGGGTCGGACTGTTGCTGCAAGCCAGCTGCGGGCCCTTGCTGGCCTGGCGCCTGCAGAACATGCCAGACGCGGATGCGGCGGTCGCGGATGTTTCGAACCTGGTGATCGCCGCGTTGCTGCTCGGCGGGGTTTACTGCTGGGCCGCGGGCTGCGGCGACTATGCCCGGGGCAAGGGCCATGCGGGATCGCTGGGTTCCCTGCTGAGCCTGTTGAGCTTGCTGGGATTGTTCATATTATGGGTGCTGCCGGACCGCCATCCTTTCGATGCCTTCGGGCCGCGCCGGTTGACGCCCTTGCTGGTGCCGCCTGCGGCGGGCGCCACGCCCGCGGCATCCGTCGCGCCTCCGCCCGCTCCGGGCGCGGACCCGGCGGGTAGCCGCTGGTATTACGTCGGCGGCGAGGAGACGGTCGGTCCTTTGGGCGAACCGGCCATGGTGGAGATGGTGCAGTCCGGCCATCTGAAGCGGGTGGACCTGGTGTGGAGATCGGGTTTGCAGAACTGGCTACCGGCCGAGTCGCAATTCGCCGCGATCTATAACCGGGCGGCGCAGCCGGTTGCCGTGGTTGTGGAGTCGCCGCTGTCCGCCCCGGCCGTTGTGGTGGCGGCTGCGGCAACAGTTGCGGCGTCAGCCGCGCCAGTTGAAGCGGCAGCAACCGCCGCGCCGTTTGCAGTTGCAATAACTCCTGCACCGGCGGCACCGGAGCCAGTAGTAGAGGCGGTGGCACCGGCACCCGCAGCGCCGACACTGATACCGGCGGCAGCGCCGATCTCTGCGTCAGCAGCAGCGACAGAGCCGTCGGCGCCGGCCAAAGCGCGGCGGGCCGAGCCGACTGCGGTGTCGAAGACTCCGGCGCGGTCGCCGGCGAAAAAGCCGAAGAAGTCGAACTGGATCTGGATGCTGTTTCTGCCGGTGGCCGGCTTCCTGGTTCTGGGCCTGACGGTGCTGACGCTATGGCCTCAATATATCCGCTTCCTGCCCCCTGCCTTGCTGGGGCCGCTGTTGAAGGCGGCCCCGCCGGCACCAGCGATGACGCCGCCATCCGCGCCGGCCCCTGCGTCACAGCCGCAGAGTGAACAGACGACCAAGCCCGCGCCGGCCCCGCCGCCAGCACCTGCGCCATCGCCGCCTGCATCTTCGTCATCTTCCGCTTCACCAGCTCCCGCGCCAGCTCAGCCGCCGCCGGCAGCGGCCCCGGCGCGTCCGGTCGGCGCGGTGACCGGCACCTACAAGCGCATCGATCCGGCACCAGTCGACAACCCCAAGACGCATGCGTCCTCGCATGCCGAGTTGATGTTGCAGCAGCTCAATCCGCGCCTGCTGCAATTCGATGTGCGCTTCGAGTGGACTACCACGCCGCATGTCCACACCATGGAGCGCGAGCTGCGGGGCGTGGCGAAATTGCAGGGCGACAGTTTCGCCTACGACTACATCAACCCGATCGGTGTGCGGCCCGACGGCGGCGGGCACTGCCTGGAGATCCGCTTCCAGCCGGACGGCGCCCGGCTCACCGTGCCGCAGGACGCTCCGGATGCCTGCGTCGCCGCGTCGGGCATGGCGGGGCTGTATGCGCGGGCGACATCCGGCTAGCCGGGCGCGTGCGGCCGGCTGGGGTTGGCGAATGAATCACTGATTGCCGATGTAGTCGACGCGCCAGATCGAGTTGGAGCCGTCGTCGGTGACCAGCAGGGAGCCGTCCGGCGCCACGGCGACGCCGACCGGGCGGCCCCAGGCGCTGCCGTCGGGCAGCACGAAGCCGGTGAGAAAGTCCTGGTACTCGCCGCCGGCGTTGCCGCTCTGGTGCAGCGGCACGCGGATCACTTCGTAGCCGGCGCGCACCGACTTGTTCCAGGAGCCGTGCTCGGAGGCGAAGAGATCGCCGCTGTATTCCCTGGGGAAGCGCTGGCCTTCGTAGAAGGCGATCTGCAGGGAGGCGTTGTGCGGTTGCAATAGCACGTCGGGCACGATGGCCTGGTCCTTCAGCTCGGAGTGCTTGCCGGCGTGGCGCGGGTCCTGGTGGGCGCCGAGGTACCACCAGGGCCAGCCGTAGAAGCCGCCGGCGCGGACCGAGGTGATGTAGTCCGGCACCAGATTGTCGCCGAGGCCGTCGCGCTCGTTCACCGTGCACCAGAGCTGGCCGTCGGCGGGATCGATGGCCAGCCCGGAGGGATTGCGGATGCCCCAGGCGTGGACGCGCATGTTGGCGCCGTCGGGATCGAAGGCCAGGATGTCGGCACGGTTCTTCTCGGCGGGGCTGGTGTCGGGATCGTCGACGTTGGAGCCGGAGCCCACCGCGGCGTAGAGCGTCTTGCCGTCGGCGGAAAAGACGAGATCACGCGTCCAGTGGCCGCCGCCGTGCGGCAGGTCGGCGATGTGCTGGGCCGGGCCACTGGCCTGTAGATCGCCGCTGCGGTAAGGGAAGCGCAGGATGGCGTCGGTGTCGCCGATGTAGACCCACTGCGGATTGGGTCCCGCCGGGTAAAAGGCAATGCCGTAGGGCTGTTTGAGATTGCCGGCGAAAATCTCCGAGCGCTCGGGCGTGCCGTCCGCCTTCATGCCGCGAAACACGCGGATGCGGCCGGCGTCGCTCTCGGCGACGAAGATGTCGCCGTTGGGCGCGGTGTGGATCACCCGCGGCGTGTGCAGGTCCTTGGCGTAGAGATTCACCTTGAAGCCCGCGGGCGCCTGCGGCCAGACGTCCGCCGGGCGCTGCACGACGCTTGGCGCGTTGCCGGAGGAGCCGGTGGCGTAGGGCGCGGGCAGGTCGCCGAGCGTGATCTTGCGTTGCGTGCCCGGCGCCTCAAAGCGGAAGTCGGTGAAGGGCGCGGGCGGCGGTGGCGCCGACTGCGGCGTGGTGTAGACGGCTGCCGCCGGCGCGGCGGATGCCGTGGGCACGTCCACCAGGGTTTTCAGGTAAGTCACGATCTGCCAGCGCTGTTGTTCCGGCAGCCCGGCCCAGGAGGGCATGGCGCCGCTGGCCGATCCCTTGGTGATGAACCAGAACACTTCGCCGTCCGTGGTCTGCTGCACGCGGCTGTGCGCCAGCGCCGGGATGTTACCGCTGCCCCCGGCGTTGCGGCCGTGGCAGCCGGAGCAGTTGGCGGCGTACAGCGTGCCGCCGGCGGCCGCGGCGGACCCCGATCCCTTGAAGGGATTTTCGAGCTGTGCCGCCGCGGCTGGCGCTTTATGGAACTGGGTCTGTGCCTCGGCCGCCGCGGGAGCCGGATCGGCGGCGTGGCCCGGCAGGGCAAGGATCAAACCCAGCAGCCCGCTCGCGGCGAGCAGCAGTTGCGCGCGCAGGCTAAGCGGCGATGCGAATGTGCGACTGGCCAAGGTATGTCTCCGCTGATGTGGGACTTAGTGTGGATACGGCCGCGAAAGTTCGCGGCCGCGTCTTCAGGCCGCCGCGCGCTGCGGCGGCGCCATGAATTCCGGTCCGACCGGGGTCTCCAGTTCGCGTCGCAGGATGGCGTCTATATCCTTCATCGTTTCCGCGTCGAGCGTCCAGCCGAGCGCGCCGGCCACCGCGTCGAGCTGGTCGGGACGGCGCGCGCCCCATAGCGCTACGGTGGGACCGCGGTCCAGTACCCAGCGCACGGCGAGGCTCAGCACATCGCGTCCGTAGCGCTCGTGCGCCAGGGCGTCGAGGGCGCGCACCGCTTCGAGGTAGCGCGAGCGCAGCCAGGCATCGGCGAATTTCGGATCGGCGCGGCGCAGGTCGTCGCCCTCGAACTGCGTGTCGGTGGTGATGCGGCCGCTGAGCAGGCCGCGGCACAGCGCGCCGTAGGCCAGCACGGTGAGGCCGCTGCCGGCGGCGTAGGGCAGCACGTCGGCGTCGATGCCGCGCTCGAACAGGTTATAGGGCGGCTGCACCGTGTGCAGCGGCGCGGCGGCGCGGAACGCGGCCATCTGCAGCGGATCGAAGTTGCTGACGCCGATCGCGCGGATCTTGCCGTCACGGTGCATGCGCGCCAGTTCCGCGGCAACGTCCTCGATCGGTACCAGCGGGTCGGGCCAGTGGATCTGGTACAGATCGATATAGTCGGTGCGCAGGCGGCGCAGCGAATCCTCCAGCTCCTGCCGCAGCCGTGCCGGGCGGCTGTCGCGGCGCGGCTTGCCGCTGCTCCACTCCAGCCCGGCCTTGGTGGCGATGACCGCCTGCTGGCGCAGGGCCGGCGTGCTCAGCGCCTTGCCGACGATGCTCTCGGAAGTGCCGAAGCCGTAGATCGGTGCGGTGTCGATCAGGCTGATGCCGCGGTCCAGGGCGCTACGGATGGTGGCGATGGCCTGCGCCTCGTCGGTGCCGCCCCACATCCAGCCACCGATGGCCCAGGTGCCCAGGCCGATGCGCGAGCTGCTGATGCCGGAATTGCTCAGTGTGATACTTTCCATGCGATTCTCCTTGCCGCCGGTGAAGGGATACGGCGCTGTGCGGGGCGGGTGCCGCCGTGTTCGGTTTCAGCGCCGACTGGCCTGCCGGTGATCGGGATGGGGGTCGGGATCGGGGCCAGATTCAGGGCGCGCAGTTTGACTTTTAACCCGCGGCGAAAAAATATCTGCGTATGCCAAAGACTTTTGCGCCAGCCGCACAGGAGAATGTCGAAGGCTTCGCCGGGCGCCTCGCGCTGTTCCTGAAGGTGTGCGAGGCCGGCAGCTTCTCCGCAGCGGCGCGGCTGCTGGACATGGCGCCGTCCTCGGTGGCGCGCCAGATCGATGCGCTGGAACGCCAGCTTGGCAGCAGCCTGTTTGCCCGCTCGACGCGCCACCTGGCGGTGACCGAGGCCGGAGACGTGCTGCGCCAGCGCGGCAGCCGCATCGTCGCCGAGTTGGAGGACACGCGCCGCGCCATCACCGGCATCGAGCGCGTGCCGCGCGGCAAGATTCGCATCACCGCACCGGAAGCCTTCGGCCAGCGCCACCTGGTGCCGGCGCTGGGCGGCTTCCTGCGGCGCTATCCCGAGCTGACCGTGGAGCTGGTCATGGAAGACGCGATGGCCGACCTGATCGAGCGGCGTATCGACGTCGCGCTGCGCATCGGCGTGCTGCCGGACTCCAGCCTGGTGGCGCTGCGGCTGGCACCGCAGGTGCGTGTGGCCTGCGCCGCGCCGGCCTACCTGCACGAGCGCGGCATGCCGCGGCGGCTCGAAGAGCTGGCGCTGCACGATTGCCTCACCATGCCGGGCACGCCGCCGTCCGGCTGGTGGAGCTTCGGCGAGGGCACCCGCGGCAAGCGCCTGTCGGTGCGAGGCCGCTTCGTCTGCAACAATATCGACGCCCTGCTGCGCGCCGGCCACGAGGGCCTGGGCATCCTGCACATGGCCACCTGGCTGGTGGGCGAGGACATCCGTTCTGGCAAGCTGGTGCGGTTGTTTCCGCAGCTGCCGTTAAGCCGGGGCAAGACCGCCATTCACCTGGTGCGGCCGCATGGCGTCGCGCCCGCCAAGGTGCGGCTGCTGATTCAGTACCTGCGGGAACATTTCGGTACGCCGCCGTACTGGGACGAGCCGTTCCTGCGCTGAGCGCCCCTATTCGCTGATTCGGAAGAATTGAACGTAATGCAGATCCGGCACGCACGCCAGGAAGACCGCCCTGCCATCTGGCGCATCGTGGAACCGACCATCCGCGCCGGCGAAACCTATACCCTGCCGCGCGACATGAGCGAGGCCGACGCCCTGGCCTACTGGATCGGCGCGGACCGCGAGACCTTTGTCGCCGAAGACGAGGGCCGCATTCTCGGTACCTACAACCTGCGCGCCAACCAGCCCGGCGGTGGCGCGCATGTGGCCAACTGCGGCTACATGACCGCTGCCGATGCCAACGGGCGCGGCGTGGCGCGCGCCATGTGCGAGCACTCCCTGCGCTATGCGCGCGAGCGCGGCTTCACGGCGATGCAGTTCAACTTCGTGGTCAGCAGCAACGAGCGCGCGGTGAAGCTGTGGCAGGGCCTGGGGTTCGAGACGGTAGAGCACTTGCCCGGAGCCTTCCTGCATCCGCGCCTGGGCTATGTCGATGCGCTGGTGATGTTCAGGAGTTTGTGAGAAAGGCTTTGCCGGCCCTACGCAGCCTCTGCGGTCAGCTTGAGGCCAAGCGCGGAGATCACCTTCAGCATGGTGTCGAAGGATGGATTGCCTTCGGCGCTGAGCGCCTTGTACAGACTTTCGCGGCCGAGCCTGGTTTGTTTCGCCACCGCGGACATACCCTTGGAGCGGGCCGCGGTGCCGAGAGCCTGGCTGATCTGCCGGGCATCGTTGGTGGCGAATGCGTCGCTGAGATAGGCGGCGAGTGCTTCGGGTGAATCGAGATAATCCGCCGCATCAAATGCGGACAGCTTCGTTTTCCTGGCAGGCATGGTGGTCCTCGTTGGCGGTGTTCCCGCCTTGCATCAACAGCAAATTCCTATAAATCGGCGGCCATTTCCTGTGCCGTCCTGATGTCGCGCCTTTGCGACGATTTATCGCCGCCGCAAAGCAGAATCACAATCTTCTTGCCCCGCTGCGGTGTAGTACACGCGATAGCCTGGGCCGAAGTCGATGCGCAACTCGCTGACGCCTTCGCCGACCGATCTTGAATCGCCGAAGGAGCCAAGCTCCAGACGCTGGATCCGACGAGCGACTACGGCGCGCCCCTTGATATCTCGCAGGGCGTGCAGCCATTTCGCAAACGTCTCGGTTTGGCGAATGATCATCCCGGACACTGTATTCTATGAGATACACATGGGCAAGCAGGATCAATCTACGGCATTCCCTAGCGCAGAAACGTAACGAACACCGCATCGATGTGCTTCTCTATTTCCCTGGGATCAAAGACGTCCCGGCCATCGACCGCCTTTATTTCGGGGGCCAGCACATAGATCATCTGGCATGCGGCGTTGATCATGAAAAACAGGGATACGGTGTCCACATCGGGAAGATGCCCGTTGGCCTTCATGCGTTCGATCGCCGGAAAATGCCAGAGGTGCCGGCTGCGGATGAATTGCTCGGCGGCCCACTCGAGCTGCGGGCCTTGCAGGATGGACTGCTGCACCATGAGCCGGCCGTGATCGGGATGGCGTGCCGAATAGCCGATATACCAGCGCACCCATTTCTTCCAATAGACGATGTCGTCCTGGTTTTCCGGGTTAACCACGACCGCGGGCATTTCGGCGTTCATTCGTTCGAACAGAAAGCCGATGACTTCGCGCCAGAGTTCGTCCTTCGAGCCGTAGATATGGCGGATCATGCCGTGACGCACGCCGGCGGTCTGGGCGATCTCGCGCGTCGATGCGCCCTGGAAGCCGCGCCGCGCAAAATGGGACAGCGCGCTCTCCAGTATCGCCAGGCGGGTGTTTTGCAGCTTCTGGGCGCGCGCGGGCGCCGCCTTCTTCGCCGTGGGCTCGCCGATCCTGGGGCGTTTGGCAGCCCGGACGGCGGCTGCCTTCTTCACCGCTTTGGCTACCGGCACCGGATTGCCCCCGGCTGCTCCGAAGCGTTGCAGAAAACGGGGGCATTGGAGGCGTGATGCTTCATGGTCTGGAACGCAATTCCTTTTCGACCGGACGATCCGATCCCGCTAGTTTAGACATTTGGAGTTGCCATTGTCGCTATCCAAGTGGATAATGATGTTGCTGCGCTGATAGGACAAAGCTCCGCTGGTCCATTGGCCTTGAACAGCTGCTGCACAGGCGGTTCCGGGCTGCGCTACGGATTCAGACCGGGCTGCTCCCCGTTGTGGGCCATCAACGCCGGCGAGACAAGAACCCACCGACTTAGATTGCCTCTTTTGGTGAATGCCCATGCCGCCCTTGGCCGAACTGCCGGAATCGATCGCCGCCGCCGCTTCCAGGCCGATTCCTCTCTATCGCAAGCTGGCCATTGGCGTGGGGGATTTCGGGTTCAACTTTTATTGGCAGATTGCCAGTCTGTACCTGCTTTATTTCTATACCGACGTGCTCAAGCTGCCGCCGGCGACAGCCGGCGCCATCTATATGGCGGCGCTCATCTGGGATGCGATCCTCGACCCGGTGGTGGGCTTGTACGTCGACAAGACGCGCAGCCGCTTCGGGCGCTACAGGATTTACCTGGTGCTGGGATCCTTGCCGCTGGCCGCGTCATTCGTGCTGATGCTGATGCCGCCGACTTATCCCGCCAGCGGCGCGGTGGTTCTGACGCTGCTATCCCACATTGCATTCCGCACGTTCTACGCCATCGCTTCCGTGCCCTACGCGGCCCTCAGCGCCCGCGTCACTCGCGATGCCGGCGACCGTGCCGATATCACCGCCGCCCGCATGGTGTCGGCGGCCTTGTCGAGCGTCCTGGTGGCCACCGCGACCATGCCCTTCGTCTCCTGGCTTGAAGCGGCGTCCGGCCGTCGCGCGGCCTGGATCATCATTGCGGCAATCTATGCCCTGCTGGCGACCGCCATCGTGCAGTTCAGCGCGCATGCTTCCAAGGGGCTCGACGCCCCGTCCGAACACGATGCGGCGGGCCCGACGCTATCGGAAAAACTGCGCGCGACCCGAGCGAACTGGCCTTTGCTCCTGGTGTTGCTGGCGGTGGGGGTCACATCTTTCGTCAATACCATTTTCCAGAAGAACGTCCTCTATTACTTCAAGTATGTCGTCGGCAACGCCAAGTTGGGCGGCCTGGCATTGGGCCTGTGGGCCCTGGTCACGGTGTTATGCGTGCCGCTGTGGACGGCGGTGGCCCGCCGCTGGGGCAAGCGCAACGCCTGGCTTGCGGGAATCGTTCCTTACCTTGTGGGCACGCTGCTGTGGCGTTTCGCGGACGGGCACGGCACGACGGCACTGTTTGCCGCGCTGGCCTGCATGGCGGTGGGCATGGCCGCTTATTACGTCAGCTTCTGGGCGATGCTGCCGGACACGGTGGAATACGGCGAATGGAAAGCCGGCATCCGCTCGGAGTCGCTCGCCTTCGGATTGCTGGTCTTCGGGCAGAAGGCGGCGCTCGGACTGGGCGCCGGCGGACTCGGCCTGATGCTGTCGCGGGTGGGCTACGTCGCCGATGGGGTGCAGAACGCCGGGGTGCTCGACGCCATCAAGGCGGCGATGCTGTGGATGCCGCTCGGCGGCGGCCTGATTGCCGCCGCACTGATCGCGTTTTATCCGATCAGTCCGACCCGCCACCGGGCGATGGTCGAGGAGATCGCCGCGCGCGGTTTGCCCTGATAGCGACGGGGCCTGCGTCTACGGGCCCGCCGCGGATGCCACCAGGGTGCAGGCGCCGCTGTACCGGTGGCTCAGCCGGAGGATCTGCCCGTCGTGCTCAAGCACGGCGCCGACGCCGCCGGGCCCATCGAGCTTCAGCCGGAATCCTTCCGGAAAGTACAGTTCGGGGAGATAGATTTCGGTCGGGCCGGCGATGGCGGCATCCGCATCGATCTCCACCGTGAACGAACGCCCGGGCAGGTCGTAGGCCACGCGCGTCAATCGCCCTTGGGCACTGCGCACATAAGGCCGGCAAAAGCCGCCGATGGCGCGGCTGCCGGCATCCGGGTCATCTGCATCGTCGATCTGGTCGATGGAGAATATCGACAGGTCTTCCTGATTCCAGCCGTCGCCGACGCGCAGGTCGTTGCGGTTCGAGGCCGTGTAGTTCCATAGCATGGCGTGCAGCCCGAGCGCATCCATGGCCTCGAACATCAGGGACAGCGCGCACTCCTGATCGGCCCAGACTGCACCGCGCTCACCCCTGGCCCATTCGAGATAAGCCCTGCCGTGATCGAGGTCGAAGGGGATTCCGAACTCGCCGATCAGTGTCGGGACGCCCGTTCCGATAATCGATGATGCCAGCTTGAAAAGCGACAGCTCGGCGCGATAGCGCGCCGCCAAGGCGCGCATGTCGTCGGCGCCCACGTCCTGGCCTGCCGCCGCGGCTGGCTTACGCGTGAATTTCTTGCTGTAGAGAATGGCCACGTCATACCAGTGGCTGGCATTCACCAGTCCGCCCGGTATCTTCCGGGGGAAGCTGCGTCCGCCGACGATGGCGTGAGGATCGAGTTCCGCGAACAGCAGCCAGTCCGGCCGTTGCTTGCGCACGGTGTCGGCGACTTGGTGAAACCAGGGCCCGAAGCCATCTTCGACGATCGACACCGGCCGCTGCCCCGTCGAGGTAAAGGCGTCTTCGCGCCAGGCCGTGGCTCGCCCATTTGCCACACCATAAATGCCCGCGGCCTGAAACGGGCAGTCGGTGCCATCGCGCCAGATGCGCACACCGTCCGGATTCAGTATCCGCTCGCCCGCGAGTCTCAGGCGTGCTGTTGCCGGATCGCGTTCGAGCGTGGGTATCGATACGGTAAGGCCCTGCGCGACCGCCAATGCATCCAGCGGCGACCAGGCCGGACCTGGCTTCATCGGCAGTATTCCCGGATCTTCCGAGCGCAGGCGCCGCTGCGACAGCGGCGTTTCCAGCCAGCCGGGACTGGGTTCATTGAGGCTGTCGAAGCCCAGCACGTTGGAAAGATCCCGTAGGCGCGCGGCAACCTGGCCCATGGCGCCAAGCAGGCGCGCCTGCAGGAAGTCCTGCACATTGACGCCTTCGACCAGGAAGCCGGGCGTGAACTGGCGGCCGCCCCAGAACAGGGTCCACATGATGGCGTTGGCCGGCGTCAGGTAATTCGAGCTCCAGATCATCTGCTGGTAGCTGGCCTGGTGCGGATTGGGATCGGTGTAGTCGAACGCCGCCTGCATCACGATCGCCGCATCAGCCTGCGGGAACTTGCGGAAGTCCAGTCCGACCGCCTCGAAGGTCCAGCCTGGCGCCCCGCTGCCGCCGGACATCCGCGACCATGCATCCTGGTGAAAATCAATGAAGACGTACAGATCGTGTTCGCCGGCGCGCCGGACGATCTCGGTCAGATAATCCAGGTAGTCGTCGTCATAGATGCCGGGGCCGGCATGCTCGACGGCCTCCCAGGTGGTGAGCAGGCGCAGGCAGTTGAAGCCCCAGCGGTTCAGCCGGGCGAAATGCGCGTCGGCTTCGTCGAGCGGGAAAGGGCGCTCGACAAAGGACACGCTGCGATGGTCCGCGAAATCGCTTGGGCGGTGCGTGCCTCCGTCCGGGAAGGGCAGCTTGCTGTCGCCGCCCAGATTCACGCCGCGCAGGATCACCTGCCGGTTTTCGGCATCGAGCAGCAGCTCGCCATGAGTCCTGATCCGCGACATGGCATTTCTTTTCATGGCTTATCTGCCCGTTTACTGGTTGAAGGGTGCGGCTCCGTGCACTCACGTCCGACTCGGCCCGCGGCCGGGCCGGTGATGCTGTTGCTTCAGGCGGTTCCGGCCTGCGTGAACTGCGCGCCGTATTTATTATCCATATGGATAGCTATTATGCGGCGCGCGGATTGGCTCCACAAGTTGCCGCTGTCATGGATATTTCATCATCGACAAAGGTAAAGTTGATGAGTGGGCGCCGGCGGCTCTTGACACGATATTTGAAAGCGTCGAACATCACGCTATCCAGTTGGATAGCAAAATAATCGATCCCATCACTTGCATGGTGGTGCGGGGGGAGAGGAGATGCACAGTCCCAGGTTCCTGGCCATCGCGGTGGCGGCGCTCGTCTCCCTTGCCGGGCAGGTGCGGGCCGAGCCGGCCGTGCCGGGCGCGGCCATTGCCACCGTCTCCACCGGGGCCGGGATGCTGCGCGGTGTTGTCGAGGGGGCCGTAGTCAGCTTCAAGGGCATCCCCTATGCGGCCCCTCCGCTTGGCAAGCTGCGCTGGAGGCCGCCACAGGCCGCCGCTTCGTGGAGCGGCGTGCGTGCCGCCGCAGGCTACGGCGACGATTGCATGCAGCACCGCTTCCCTTTCGACTCGACCCCTTCGTATCAGTCGATGAGCGAGGACTGCCTGTATCTGAACGTATGGGCGCCGGCCCATGCGGCGGCACCCGCAGCGGTGCTGGTGTGGATACATGGCGGCGGGCTGGTCATCGGCTCGGGCGCTCCGCCGGTTTTCGATGGCACTGCCTTTGCCCGCAAGGGCGTGGTGCTCGTCACCCTGAACTACCGTCTCGGCCGCTTCGGCTTTTTTGCCCATCCGGCCCTGGCGGCGGAGCATCCGGGCGAGCCGATCGGCAATTACGGCCTGATGGACCAGATCGCCGCGCTGCAATGGGTGCACGACAACATTGCAGCTTTCGGCGGCGATCCCGCCAACATCACGATTTTCGGGCAGTCCTCCGGCGCGGTGTCGGTTGCGCACCTGATGGTGGCGCCGCGGGCGCGGGGGCTGTTTGCGAAAGCCATCATGCAGTCCGGCGGCGGCCGCGAGCACTGGGCGCGGCTGCACCGGGCCGTAGACGATGGCTTCGGTGCGCACGCCTCGGCTCTGGATGCGGGCGCCGTATTTGCCAAAGCGGCGGGCGTGAAGGCCACGGACCCGCAGGCGCTCGACCAGCTGCGGGCCTTGCCGGCGGCGACGGTGCTGGGAAGCGTTAGCTTCATCAGCGGCGACAAGGAAACCGACCCGGCGCCGATGATCGACGGCAGCATCGCTGCCGCGGATACGGACGATGCATTCCGCACCGGACAGGAAGCCGCCGTGCCGTTCATGATCGGCACCACCGACGATGAACTGGGCAGCATGCCCGGCATGATCCTGCGCAAGATCACCGCGCGGATCCTGCCCAGGTTCGGCGCCCGCACCGCGGGGCTGGATGCCTACTACGGCGCCGGCAAGAGCCGCGCGGAAGACCTGTTCGACGACGCCGCCTTTGTCGAGCCGGCGCGTTTCCTGGCGCGCTGGCATGCGGCGACGGGTGCGCCGGTCTGGCTATATCGCTTTGGCTACGTGGCGACGAGCGTACGTGACGGCGGCAACGGAGCGGGCCATGCCTCCGAGCTACCTTATGTGTTCGGCACGCTCGACCAGGCGCCGCCTCTTTTCTCGAGCACGCGGCTGATCGTCAACTGGCTGTTGTCGCTGGTGGGAATCCACAGCCTGGAGCGGCGTGTCAGCTCGGCCGACGACTACAAGACCAGCGCCGCCATGCAGGATGCCTGGATCGCCTTTGCCAGAAGCGGCAATCCGAATGGCTCCGGCGCGCCCGCATGGCCGCGCTATTCGGCGGACGCCGATGCATTGATGACGTTTTCCAACGGCGGCGCCGTGGCGGGTCCGGATCCGATCAAGGCCCGGCTGGACTACATCAACCAGAGCTATCCGGTAGGGGACCGCTGATGCGCTGTTTCCTGCGGGTAATACGAGCGCCGCCAGGCAGCCGGCTGGGTCGGCCATGGCATCGGCCTTCGCAGTGATTCAAGGCCCGTAGCGGCTCCGGGCCATTGCATATCGAACATTGCAGACATAGCAGATCAAAAAACATCGAGCAGGTTCAGACCTGACTCCGATAAAGACAGGCGTTATGAGGAGGATGCAAATGCAGCAGCAGTTTCCGATGTCCCGGATGGCGTGTTCCGGCTTCTTGATCTTTCTGGGCCAGGCCCTGATGTGTCCGGCCAGCGCGCAGGATTCCGCTGCGCCCGCCGCTGCCGATCAGGCCGCCGTTGAATCGGCCGGCACCGGTCAGACAGCCGAGGGTTCCCCGCCCGCAAGCATCCCGCAACCGGGAGCGCAGGCGGCGGCCGCGACGCCGGTCTCATCGAATTCGGGCAGCGGCGGCGCGGAAGGCTTGCAGGAGGTGCTCGTTACGGCCAACAAGCGGCGGGAATCCGCCCGCGAGGTTCCGGGCGCGGTGACGGTCATTTCCGGCGGCAAGCTGGAAAGCATCGGCGCCTCGAATTTTCAGGATTTCGCCACCTACGTGCCGGGGCTCAGCTCGGCCAGCGACGGCGTGGGCGAGAACCAGATCGCGATCCGCGGCATCACCAGCGGAGCCCAGATCAGTTCCACCGTCGGCGTGTATGTGGACGAGTCTCCCGTCGGCTCCAGCTCCGCTTTCGCGCTGGGCAGCTATGGGCTTGATTTCAACGTATTCGATCTCGAGCGGCTGGAAGTATTGAGCGGCCCGCAGGGGACGCTCTACGGCGCGAGTACCCTGGGCGGACTGCTCAAGTATGTGACCATGCCGCCCGACCTCAATACCTATGGCGCCACGGTGCAGTCCGAGGTGTCCGACACCATCAACGGCGGCCTCAATCACTCCGAGCGCGGCGTGCTCAATCTGCCCATCATCCCCAACCATCTGGCGATCCGGGCCGATGGCATTGCCGAAAACGACGCCGGGTATGTCGACAATCCCGACCGGGGACTCAAGGATGTGAATGCCGCGAAGACGCGGGGCGGCCGCATTTCGCTGCTCGGCAGGATTACGCCGGACCTGAATCTGCGGGTCAGCGTGATGCAGCAGAGCATCGATCGCAACGGCAATTCCGATGTCGATCGCGACCCGATGACCCATCAGCCGGTACAGGGAAAATACGATCAATCGCCTTTGATCGATGAGCCGTTTACCAGCCGTTTCCTGCTGTATTCGGGGCTGGTGACGTGGAACCTGCATTGGGCGCAGGTGACGTCCATGTCCAGCTGGCAGGATATCGGCACGACCGGAACGCTTGACGAGACGGGCGATTTTGGCGGCCTGCTGCGTACCGGCAACCTGATACCTTTTGCGGCAGCCGATGCCGCGACGGTGAAGAAATATACGCAGGAACTGCGGCTGACCTCGCAGGATTCAAAGATATTCGAATGGCAGGTCGGCGCTTTCTATACGGTCGAACACGCCGATGATTTCCTCGGAGTGTCGGGAGACCTGGCAAAAGACAATGCGCTGCTCGGGCTCATTCCGGTGGGTGCGCTGGGGCCGGACCTCACGGTGCAGTTGCTGGACGAACCGCTGCAGTCCACCTACCGCGAACTGGCCGGTTTTGCCGATGCCACGGCGCATCTGACCCAGCGGCTCGATGTCACGCTCGGCGTGCGTTACAGCGGCAATCGCCAGGGATATCAGCAGCAGGAAAGCGGCGTGCTCGGCCTGATATCGGGCCTCACCGGTGCGTTGACCGGGGCGAGCACCGACACGGGCGGCGTGTCGCGCGCCAATGTTGCGACCTACCTGTTCACCCCCCGTTATCACATCACCCCGTCGACGATGATCTATGCCCGCGTCGCCAGCGGCTACCGGCCGGGCGGCCCGAACTACATCGCGCCGGCGCCTTTCCCCTCCGGCCCGGCGACATTCAATCCGGACACGGTGTGGAACTACGAACTCGGCAGCAAAGCCTCTTTTTTCCACAACCGGGCCACCGTCGATTTCGATGTGTTCTATATCGACTGGAACAAGATCCTGCTGCTGACCAATCTGGACGGCAACAACACCATCGAAAACGGTGGCAAGGCGCAGGTACGAGGTACGGAACTGACCGCCAACGTCAAGGTGGTGCGGGGCCTTACCGTCGGCGGCAACATGAGCTACTCGGATGCGAAGCTGGCTGAGGACGTTCCCGCGCTCGATGCCAAGAGCGGGGAGCGGCTGCCGCTGTCGCCGCGCTTCAGCGCCGCACTGACCGCGGATTACAACGTTCCTGTTTCGGAATGGCTGCGGGGAACCGCCGGAGTCAGTTACCGGTTCGTGGGCAACCGGCCCGTAGGCTTCGATGGAAGCACCACCAATCCGCAGTACTGGCTGGGTGCCTACGAGATCATGGATCTGCGTTTCGGAGTGCAGAGCCGGCTTGCCAATGTCTCGCTGTTCCTCAAGAACGTGTTCAACAGGCTGGGAGAGGTATCGGCGGATGCATCCGCTCTGCAGAACAACCCGGATGGTACGGTCAGGGTCGCCATTACGCAGCCACGCACCGTCGGCCTGATGGTCACCCTGGGCTGGAGTTCTGACCAGTAGGCGATCGTTGAGGGTCGACTCTCTCCGATGCGGCCATGCTGCACGGGCACGCTGCACCTATCGGGATTGCCAGTCGGCAAGGAAAGACAGGACCGTGGCTCTGACGATGATGTAAAACGCCTCGTCGGACGACGAATACGGCTCGCCATAGGACGACGGCACTTGGCTGGCGGAGGATGCCATGACTGGCTGGTAGCTGTGGCTGAGTACGACGCCGCTCGAATTTTCCAGGGTCAATGTAAAGTTGTAGCGATCTTCCACGGCGTCGCCGGACTTTCCACGACTAAAGCCCTGGATGAAGCCTTCTTTTCGCGCCTGGCCCAGGTCCACCCGATCTTCCACCACGACTTTAAGGAGCATGGCAGCGTTGCCGTAGACCGGAAGTATCACGCCACTGTCACGCAATGCCCTGCCCACGTCCGCGGCCAGCGTCGGGTTAACTTCCGGACGCAGTTGACCATTAACGCGAAACGCAGTTTCCAAGCGTATTGGCTGCGGCGAATCCGGTCTCCGCAGGGGCGGCGCGGATACCTGGCCGTAGCCGTCTTCGATATAGGCATTCGCGTGCATGCAACCGCTGGTCGACAGCCCAGAGAGCAAAACAATAGTTCCGGCGAGTATCCGGGTATGCATGGAGTGGCTACCAATTGGTATTGGGGGTGAGTTTTGGCAAGGATAACAGGGGGCGTTGGCCGCGGCCTGGCAGCAAATTTAGCAACCGTGCTTCCTGATCGCTCCGTCTGGATCCCCAGCGGGCCGTGATAAGAGCTCGACGGAAGATAGTTGCTACGGGTTCCGCAGCCCCGAAGCGCGCCTCGCAGCATCCGCAGTCTTAAAACCTTGCGCTGGCGCACAGTTTTACCGGGCCATGACGCCGCTATCGGCCCGGGCGCTATAGAATCCCCGCAACAACAACCGGGGGAGTACTGTCATGCTGGATCTTGCGAAATCGGGAAATGCGGTGCGCTATGCCATCGTGGCGCTGCTGGTCTTCGTTGCATTCCTGGTGCTTTGGCCGTTCTACACCGTGCCCACAGGAAACCGTGGTGTGGTCACCACTTTCGGCCGCATTACCGGCATCGAGAACGAGGGCTTGGTAGTACTGCCGCCCTGGCAGAAGCTGAGCGTGTTCAGCATCCGCGCCGAGCAGGCGGACATCGAGGACGCCGAGGGCAGCACTTCGGATACGCAGCCGGTCAAGGTCAGCCTGACGGTGCGCTATTCCATCGCCACCGACAAGGTGGCGGAGGTGTACGAGAAGTACAGCCACAACGGCGACCTGTCCTCGTATGTGCAGACCGCGACGCAGGAGACCTTCAAGGCGGTCACCGCGCGCTACAGCGCGCCGGACCTGATCGCGCAACGCGCCAAGGTATCTGCGGACATCAACGATGCCCTGCGCGCCAAGCTCGCGATCTACGGCGCCCAGGTGATCAACATTGACGTGCGCAGCTTCGCTTTCTCGCCGTCCTACATGGCGGCGATCAACGAGAAGGTGACGCAGGAGCAGCTGCGCCTGGTGGCCGAAAACAAGCTACTGACGGTCGAGGCGGAGCAGAAGCAGAAGGTAGCCATTGCCGAGGCGGATGCCAACGCGGTGCGCGCCAAGGCCGATGGCGACGCCTATTCCAACCTGAAGATCGCCACCGCCCAGGCCGACGCGCTGAAAGTGCAGAACGCGGCGCTGACGCAGAACCGGGATGTGCTGGAGCTGCGCCGCATCGAGGTGGAGCAGACCAAGGCGGAGAAGTGGAACGGGGTGCTGCCGACGGCGATCTATGCGGGGGCGCCGATTCCGTTTTTGAATGTGGATAAGCAGTAGCATGGGCAATTACGAATCCGAGTTGAGGCCAGAACTCGGACGTGGCGAGCGGCTACTGTGGAGTGGCATGCCCCGCCAGGGTCTGCGCTTACGGCAAACGGACATTTTTATGGTGCCGTTCAGTCTCTTCTGGGGCGGCTTCGCTTTCTTCTGGGAAGGCTCAGTCACCACGAAGGGCGCCCCTTTCTTCTTCACCCTGTGGGGGATTCCGTTCGTTCTTGTCGGCATCTATATCATTGCTGGCCGTTTCTTTGTCGATAGCTATCTTCGGGCACGCACCTTCTACGGCGTCACCGACCAACGGGTAATCATTCTGGGTGGTCTGATGAATCGGGAGGTCAAGAGCATTTCGCTGGAAGGCCTCAACGAAATGTCTCTGGTCGAACGTTCCGACCGCAGCGGCAGCATCACATTCGGCCCGACCAGCCCCATGTCCACCGTATGGGCAGGCACCGCCTGGCCGGGTGCGGGCAAGAAACTCTCGCCGGCTTTTGATCTTGTCGAGGATGTGCGCCGGGTTTACAACATTATTCGCGATGCTCAAAAGGCCAAGCAGCGGTAAGCAGCGGCGCGGATGGTCACTTGGCAGGCTTTCCTTCACCGGGGATTTCATCCGCCGGGGTGCGTGCATCGGCCAGGCGCTGCAGCAGCTTGCCGCTGATGCGCGCGAGTCGGCCGCTCCAGTTGGCGCTGGAGCCGGGCATCGCCGTGGTGGCCATGCTCCAGGCGGCGCCGGCGCTATTGGCGACGCGGTAGGGGCGCTTGCGCACGGCGTTGACGATCCAGGCGCCGGCTTTCTCGGCGTCCATCTGCCACACATGTTTGTACATCTGTGTCGGAGCGGTCATCGCGGTTTTCACCAGCGGGAAGTTGACCACCGTCACTTGCACGCCGCGGTCCACCATTTCGGCGGCGAGGCTGCGCGAGAAGCCTTCCAGCGCTGACTTGCTGGCCACATAGGCGGCGAAGTTAGGCGTGGGGCCGAGCACCGACATGCTGGAGACGTTGATGATCTGCCCGCCGCGCCGTTCCAGCATTCCCGGCAGCAGCAGGAGCGTCAGCTTCACCGCGGCGAAGTAGTTGAGCTGCATGGTGCGCTGGAAGTCGTGGTAGCGCTCGAAGGAGGCGCGCACCGAGCGGCGGATCGAGCGGCCGGCGTTGTTGACTAGCACATCCACCACGCCGTGCTGGGCCAGAATGACCCGGCCGCAGGCTTCCACCGCGCTTTCGACGGCGAGGTCCGCCGGGTAGATCCAGGCGGTGCCCCCTTCGGCCTCGATCTCGGCCCTGACCTGCTCCAGCTCGTCGGCACGGCGCGCCACCAGGCAGAGCTGTGCGCCCAGGCGGGCCAGCTGCATGGCCGCGGCCCGGCCGATGCCGCTGGAGGCGCCGGTGACGACGATGATTTTGCCTTCGATGCGCTCGCTCACTTTTCATTCGCTCAGACGGGCCCGTCCGCGGGCCCCGGAAGCCGTCACTATGCTGGCGCGCGCCCGCCGGCCGTCATAACCATCTGTGCCAAAATGCCTGACTATTCGGGCCACTCGGGTGCGCTGCGGCATGATTCGGAAGGAGACGGGAAAAGGGGTGCAGAAGGCGGCGCGGCAAGGTGCCCGGGCGGCCCCGCGGCCGGACGCCAGGCGCAAGGCCGGCGCGCTGCCCGCCATCCCCGCGCCGTATCTGCGGCAGATGCTGGAGTTGGGGCAGGGCTGGGGCCTGAGCGAGGCGCAGATGCTGGCCGGCACGCGCATCCAGCCCGAGCTGCTGGCCAAGCCGGGCGCGCGCATCGCGGTGGATGCCAGCGCGCTGCTGGCGCTGAACGTGATGCGGCTGTGCGCCAAGCCGGGCTTCGGCCTCGACCTCGGGCTGCACCTCAAGCTCACCGCCCATGGCCAGCTCGGCTATGCCGTGCTCAGCGCCGGCACGCTGCGCGAGGCGGCGGAGATCGCCTACAAGTACGCCCGTGCGCGCTGGAGCGCGGTGCGGCTGGAGCAGGTGGTGGAGGGCGACACGGTGGCCATCCACATCGTCGAGAGCCAGCCGCTGGGACCGTTCCGCGCCATGGTGCAGGAAACAATGCTGACCCTGCTGTGGCGCCATGCCTGCTTCATCGCCGGTGAAAGCAGCCGCGATTGCGAGCTGTGCTTCGCGCGGCCGGAACCGGCGTATTTCGCCGAATACCGCGAGCGGCTGCCGCCGGTGCTGTGGTCGCAGCCGGTCACCGCGCTGCGTTTTCCGCTGCGTTATCTCGATCAGCCCCTGGCCCTGGCCGATGCGACGGCCGCCGGCCATGCCCTGTCCGAAGTGGAGCGCGAGTTGCTGCTGCTGGGCGATGCGCCGCAGCAGGTGGTGGAGCGGGTACGCGCGGTGTTGCGGCCCACCGAGAACGGCTTTCCCGGGCTGGAGCAGGTGGCCGGGCGGCTGTTCATGTCCAGCCGCACGCTCAAGCGCAAGTTGCAGCAGTCCGGCGCCAGCTTCCAGCAACTGCTCAACGAGGCCCTGCACCAGGAAGCCCTGCGCCTGATCCGCAATCACGCGCTCGACCTCCAACAGATCGCGGTCCAGCTCGGCTATCGCGATCCGGTGAGCTTCACCCGCGCCTTTCGCCGCTGGACCGGCATGGCGCCGAGCGATTTCCGGCGGAAGCTGATGGCGGCGGCGCAGCATTCCGCCGTCACGTGAAAACAGCGCGCCCCGCTTGCATACGAGGCGCGCTGCTGCTGCCTGCACTGCTCAGGCCTTCGACCGCTCCGTCACTGCCGGATGCAGCAGATCCTCCAGGCCGATGCGCCGGAACATCTCGCTGCGCACCCGGTCAGCGACACCGTTGACGATCTCGGCGCCGTCCTGCGAGGGATCGATGTGGATGCGGAACGGGCGCTTGCCGAAGGGTGTGTCGATGATGCGGGCGATGGCGGTGGCGACTTCGCCGACATCCGCATCGGCCGGTTCCAGGTTGGCTAGTTTCTTCAGGCTCTGCTCGGGCAGGCCGGCGTAGGGACCGTTGTGGTACTCGTCGGCGCGGGCCTGGTCGGCGGGCTTGCCGGAGTGGACGAAGTGGTTGGTGCCCTTGGTGAAGGCACCGGGCACGACGATGCTCGTTTCGATGCCCCAGCGGGTCAGCTCGCTGGCGTAGCTCACCGCCAGCGAATCCATCGCGGCCTTGGCGGCGAAGTAGGGCGACAGGTACGGCGGAGTGCCCCCGCGCGCGCTGCTGCTGGAGACCCACACCAGCAGGCCGCGGCCCTGCTGGCGCAGCAGCGGCAGGGCGGCGCGGTTGACGCGCTGGGTGCTGAGCACGTTGATGTCGTACAACTCGGCGAACTGCTCCGGAGTGAAGGCTTCGGCCGGGCCGAAGGACATGTGGCCGGCGTTGTGGATGACCACGTCGAGCCGGCCCTGCTCGGCGACGATCTGCTGGATCGCCGCGTCGGCGGATTCCTGCGAGGCGACATCCAGCTCGACCGTGCGCAGGTCGACTTTATGTTCGGCGGCGTACTGCTGCACCGCTTCCACCTGCGGCGCGTTGCGGCCGGTGGTGCCGCGCATGCTGGCGTAGGCGATGTGGCCGGCGCGGGCCAGGGTGCGGGCGGCGAGGGCGCCGAAGTCGCTGGAGGCGCCGGTGATGAGGATGACTTGTTTGGTAGTCGTGTTCATGGCTTTGCTCCTTGATTGTTTGTCGGGTCTTGAGCGGCCGCCGCATCTGCGACGCGGCGGCCGGATGCTTCAGATGATTCCGCCGTTGGCGCGCAGCACCTGGCCGTTGATCCAGGCCGCGTCCGGGCCGGCGAGGAAGGCGACGACGTCGGCGATATCGCCGGGCTGGCCGAGGCGTTCCAGCGGCGCCAGCTTGGCCAGTCGATCCACCACTTCCTGCGGCTTGCCCTTGAGGAACAGGTCGGTGGCGGTGGGGCCGGGGGCGACAGCGTTGACGGTGATGTTGCGGCCGCGCAGTTCCTTGGCGAGGATGCTGGTCATGGCTTCGATGCCGGCCTTGGTGGCGGCATACACCGCATAGCCGGGCTGGAGCAGGCCGACCACGCTGGAGGAGAAGTTGACGACGCGGCCGCCGTTGCGCAGCCGCTTGGCCGCTTCGCGCAGGGTGTTGAAGCTGCCCTTGAGATTGACGGCGATCTGGCGCTCGAAGCTGGCGTCGTCGGTGTCGGCGATGGGGGACAGGCTCATGATGCCGGCGTTGTTGACCAGGATGTCGACGCCGCCGAACAGGTGCGCGGTTTGGTCGAACAGCGCGGCGACCTGCGCCGGCACCGCGACGTCGGCCTGCAGCGCGGCAGCGCGCCCGCCCTGCGCCTGAATTTGCTCGACCACGGCGACGGCGTCCGCCTCACGGACCGCGTAGTTTACGATCACGGCGATACCGTCCGCGGCGAGGCGCTTGGCGATTGCCGCGCCGATGCCGCGCGAGGCGCCAGTGACGATGGCGACCTTGACGGCGCTTGAGTTTGAATCGATCTGCTTGCTCATGGTGATCTCCTGAGGAGGTGGTTGGTTTGCGGGAGCCATGATTGCCTCGGCGGCGTTCTACTGGTAGACGCATAACCAGAATATTTGTCATACACTTAACGTATGACAGTATTCACCGATCTGGCGCTGCTCCGGGCGTTCGTCGCGATCGTCGACAGCGGCAGCATTTCCGCCGCCGCACGCACGCTACACCTGACGCAGCCCACGCTGAGCCGCCAGTTGCGGGCGCTCGAGGATCAGTGCGGCACCGCCCTGCTGCGCCGCGATACCCACAAGATGAGCCTGACGGACGCTGGCGATCGTCTGCTGACCGATGCGCAGGCCCTTTTGTCGCTGGCCGAAGAAGCCGAGCAGAGGCTTCGCAGCGACCTCACTGCGATCAGTGGGAACATCAAGGTCTTTGCGACGATCGATTTCGGGCAGAGCGTGGTGAGCCGGCTGATCGCGAGCTTCATCCAAGCTCATCCCGGGGTGACGATCGAACTGGCCTATTCCAACCGCCCATTGCACATGATCGAGGAGGGCTGCGATGCCGGGATCATCGCGGGAAGCGTAACGGACGAGCGCGTGGCTGCGCGTTCGCTGGGGCGGATCAAGCGTTACCCGGTCGCCTCGCCGTCATTCGTTCGAGATCGAGAGCGCGCGACCAAGCCGCTCGACATGCGCGAGTGGCCCTGGCTGACGCTATCGAGCACCCAGTTTGGGGGCGCCCGGAAAGTCGTTCTGTACATGGGCAATCGCGAGGAGACGTTCCCGGTTCGCCCAGTCATGATTTCGGAAGGCGTAACCAGCATACGCGAGGCTGCGCGGATGGGACTGGGCATCGCCGTGCTGCCGGAATGGCTGATCCAGGAAGACCTGCTCTCGGGTCGCCTGGTGCGCGTATTGCCAAGATGGCAAGCCAGGGAACTGGCCGCGCAGGTGGTCTTTCCGGTGCAGCGCCGATTGCCATTGCGGGTGAGGGCTTTCGTCGATTTCGTAACGGAATACATGAAAGCCGTTTTGGAGCCCCGGGTGCGAGAGGGCGCCCGTTATTTACCAGCCTAATTTCTCCTTCGCCGAAATCGCGCAAGCGCTCATGCTTTCTACTCCGCCTTGCGGTGCTTGCGCAGATCGGCCTCGATCGCCGCGCGCAATTCCGGCGTGATGTCGAGCAGGGATTTATGGCCGAGGTGGCGGGCCCGTATCTCCGGGGCGTCACTGCTGGAGGTGGCCGCACCGGGCTGCTGCGGCCCCAGTTCGTAGCAGACAATATCGCCCTGGTAGGCGATAACGCCGCAGGGGCAGCGGGAGGCGCTCATGCGGATTGGCGGATGGTGGTGCGCATGCACGCAGTGTGGCGCAAGCGGATGACCGGCGGAAGGCATGGCTCCGCCCGGCGTGGCTGTCGGGGTGCCGGTTTGCGATCCGTATGATACAAGAGTATGTTATTTGTATCATTGTATCTGTCAATGACGAGCAGGAGCATGGTCATGAGTTCAGTCCTCAAGCAGTCGCTGGCGCCGGAACAGCCGGCGGCGCCGTTTCCGCCCGGCTTCATCCCCAGCCGTCACGGCGCCGCGCGGGAGCAGGCGCGCAGCCTGTTCGGCACCTTGCGCCTGCTGGTGCGCGGCGACGCGGAGCCAGATGCGGCGCGCTGGCGGGCGATGGGCGAGGGCTTGATGAAGGGCGACGCGCCGGCGGACCGGCTGGTGGAGTGGATGTTCGCCGCGGACATGAAAGCGACGCGGCCGCTGTTCGAACGGGCGCTGGAGAAGGGCATCAAAGCGGTTCCCGATGCGCCGGCGCCGCTGCGCGAGTTCTTCGAGCTGGTGGAGCGGCGGCCGGACTGGGTGGACATGAACCTGGTGGAGGAAGGGGCCCTGGTCAACGACCGTGGCGGGATGGATTACTTCCTGGTCGACCGTGACCTGGGTTTGATGGGCGGTTATCAGGCCTCAGCCTTCAACAAGGCCTTGCTGCTCACCGGCGCCTTGCAGAAAGGTGCGGGGCGGCGCGTGGCGGAGACGGTGCAATGGTGGCTGGATTGCACCGGGAAGGGCGGCATGGAGCGCTTCGGCGCGGGCTTCAAGTCGACCGTGCGGGTGCGGATGATCCATGCCATGGTGCGGCGGCACATCGGCCGCATGCCGGAGTGGCGCACGGCGGAGTGGGGGCTGCCGATCAACCAGGTGGACATGGCCGCCACCGCGCTGGCCTTTCCGATGGTGATGCTGCTGGGCGGGCGCATGCTGGGCGTGACGCTGACGCGGCGCGATTCGCAGGCGGGCATGCATCTGGGCCGCTACGCCGCCTGGCTGATGGGGGTGGACGAGCAGTGGCTGCCGCGTAACGAGCAGGAAGGGCGCACGCTCCTTTATCAACTGTCGCTGAGCATCACCAACCCGGACGAGACCAGCGTGCAGCTCGGCCACGCCCTGATGGACGAGCCGCTGCAACGCCCCTACGCGCGCCTGCGCTGGCTGCGCAGGCGCTACCAATATGAGCGTCACCTGAGTGTGAGCCGCTTCTTCCTCGGCCGCGCCGGGATGCGCAATCTCGGCCTCCCGGGATACGTGCTGCCCTGGTATCCGCTGCTGCGCGCGCCGCCGAACCTGCTGTTTCACCTGGGGCTGCGGCTGGTGCCGGGCGGGCGGCAGTGGCAGGCGCGTCGCGGACGGCAGGCGACCATCGCCTTCGTGCGCACCATGACCGGGCCGGAGCCGGTGAAGATCGGACAGGCGGCGCGGCACCTCACCGATGCGCCGGCGCACTGAGGCGGGTTGGGGCCACCATCGGTAAACTAGGCCCACCATGTCCGCCACACTCGCCGCCCAGCTTGCCCGATTCATCGCCGACGACGCGGCGGCGCCGGCCGATGCAGCCGTCGAGCGCATCCTCGATGCGGCGCTGGAGCAATTCCAGAGCGTCGGCCTGCGCCGCAGCAGCATGGAGGACGTGGCGCGCCGCGCCGGGCTGAGCCGGGTCACCATCTATCGCCGTTTCCCGCAGAAAGACCGCCTGCTGGAAGCGGTGCTGCTGCGCGAGTGCCGGCGCCTGATTGACGACATGCGTGCCGTGATGCGGCCGTTGGCCACGCAGGAGCAGCGCATCGTCGAGAGCTTCGTCTTCGCCCTGCGCACCATGCGCGGCCATCCCCTGATGGTGCGGCTGATGGCGATCGAGCCGGAAGACCTGCTGCCGCTGCTGACCCTGCAGGCCGGGCCAGTTGTCGCCATCGTCAGTGGCTTCATCGCGCAACAGATCGGCGATGCGCAGCGGCGCGGTGAAGTGCCGGCCTACGATCCGCGGCCGGTGGCGGAGATCCTGACGCGCATGGCGCAGTCGCTGATCCTGACGCCGCAGGGCGGCCTGCCGCTGGACGGCGAGCGCCAAGTCCGCGCCTTCGCCCGCAACTACATCGTGCCGATCATCATGCGTGTGTTGCCGGCGGGGGATTGAGTTCAGGGCAGGCGGATTTCGATCCGCCTGCCCTGAAAATGTCCCGCCAAGCAGCGGGCCGCGATCCGCCCGGCGCGGGCGTGAATGCCCGGCAGGGACGACGGGTCGCTTACTTCGCTTCAGCAATCCATTTCAGGCTTGCCAGCCAGAGGTCGTGGCCGCGGTGCATCAGGGTCTCGTCGCTCTGGCGCAGGCCGGCGGCATCCTTGCCGACGCCCGCTTCGTCCATCACCACGCGGCACATGACGCCCTGCGGCTCCAGGTACCAGGAGTGGTAGAAGCTGGGCTGGGTGCCTGGCGCGTAGCCGTACCAGCCAAGGCGGCGGTTCGGCTCGTATTCGTGCACCTTGCTTTCGATGGACAGGCCGAAGGTGGCCCAACGGAATACCGTGCCGTCCCGCAGTACGGTATCGCCACCCTGGATTTGCACGTCCTTGGAGTTTGGATACCAGCTCGGCCATTTGCTGGCGTCGACGATATGGCTCCAGACGCGCTCGCAGGAGGCGTTGACGAGCAGTTCGTTGTGGGCGAACAGGTCGGCCTTGGCCGGTTCGAATCCGGCGGGCCAATGGATGTCCGGCGAGCGGTGGGCGAGATCATTTTGCATCGACATGGATTTGTATCCTTGCTTGTAGGGAGCGCAGTGGGTGGCGGCCTGCGCGCTGGCGAGTCCGAACGCCAGCGCAGAGACCGTGGCGACGCGGCTGGCTTTGTGCAGGGTGGTGCGGTTCATGAGCTTTTCCTCTGAATCAGGGTGGCGATGGCCTGGTCGATGCCGGTAGCGCCCTTGCGGGCGTTGGCGCCGCGGTTGGGGAAGTCGATCCATCCGGCGCTGAAGCCGTCGATCATCTGCATGCGCGGCGCCGGATGGTTCATGCCCTGGGCGCGGAAGATGGATTCCCATTGCTCGCGCGGCACGGCTTCCGCACGAACCGCATGACCCAGGTTTCTGGCGAATGCTTCGGCCAGGGCGTTCGGCGAAACGCGCTGTGCGGCTTCCAGCTCGACCACGCGCGATCCCTCCCAGCGCTCCTGCAACAGCGCGGCGGCGGTGCGGCCGACGTCGTCGGTAGCGATCATCGGGATGGGGCGGTCGAGCGGCTGCAGGTAGCTTTGGATTATGCCGCTCCCCGCGGCGGCGATATCCCAGGCGGCGTTTTCCATGAACCAGGCCGCGCGCAGGAAGGTGACGGGCATGGGCAGCGTACGCAGCGCCTGCTCCATCAGGCCGAGGGCGTTGAGCAGATTCGGTTGCGGCGCGTCGGCGCCGATGGTCGACAGGGCTACCACTTTGGCCGGCTTGGCGCGGGCCAGGGCGGCGCGCATCGATTCGATGTAGGCCCTGGCCTCGGCAAAGCCGGGCGTGGGGTCGAACACCGGGGGCAGCAGGGCGAAGACGCCCTGGGTTCCTGCGAAGGCGGCAGCGAGCGCATCCGAGTCCGAGAGGTCAGCGATGGCGACATCGCAGCCAAGAGCGGCCCAGGCGTCGCCCTTGGCGCGATCTCGCACCACGGCGCGAACGCGTAGGTCGGCGGAAAGCAGGCTGCGGGCCACTGCGGCGCCGACCTGTCCGGTGATGCCGGTGATTGCATACATGTTCGTTACTCCTGTTGATGGTTCGCCGGTCGGCGAGGTGGACGGCAATATCTCACCGTGCTATTCATGCTTCAATAGCCCTTATGTGAATGCAGTCGTGATCAAAAATCACGAATGCGCCAGAAGTGAATGGGGAGATGGAGCGATGGCGTTCGACGGCAAGCTGCTATCCGGAGTCACCGTGCTCATCGCCGTGGTCGAGGCGGGCACTATCGCCAGGGCCGCCGAGGCGCTCGGGCTTTCACCCTCCGGCGTGAGCCGGGCGCTGTCGCGGCTGGAGCAGCGCGTCGGGGCGCGGCTGCTGGCGCGGACCACACGCTCGCTGACGCTGACCGACGAGGGGCGGCGCTTCTACGAGCAGGTGGGGCCGCATCTGGCCGGCATCGAGGAAGCGGCCATTGAGGCATCCGGATCGAGCAGCAAGGTGCGCGGGCGGCTGCGCGTCAATATCGATCCGTACTTTTCCAGAATCGTGCTGTCGGGGCATCTCTCCGGGTTCCTGGCACGCTACCCGGATGTCTCGCTCGAACTGATCATGCGCGATTCGGTGGGTGACCTGGTGGCCGACGGATTCGACCTGGCCCTGCGCTTTGGTGAGCCACCAGTGGGATCGTTCGTCGCGCGCAAGCTGATCGAGACGCGGGTGATCACCGTCGCCTCACCCGGCTACATCAAGGCCCACGGGCGGCCGCGGCACCCGAAGGAGATCGAGCAACGCGAATGTATCGACTTCTATGATGCGACCAATGCCAGGCCTTACGACTGGGAGATCCGACGCGGGAAAGAAGTGATCCAGCTGCAGGTTAAAGGGCGCCTGCTGGTGTCGGACTCCGGCACGCTGATCGGCGCCTGCGAAGCCGGCGCGGGCGTCGCCCAGATCCTCGAACTCGGCTGCCGGCCGCTGCTGGAAAGCGGCCGGCTGGTCGAGCTCTTCCCAGAGTGGTCGGAAGAGCGTTTCCCGCTTTACGCCATCTATCCTTCCCGGCTGCACCGCGCCGCCAAGGTGCGGGCGTTCATCGAGTTCTGCCTGGAAATCATGACCGGCAACCAGCGTGAGGTGCGTGGCGCGAAGCGGAATTGAATGATTGGGTGTTGGGGGCGCGCTATTACATCGCGTGTAATTGCCGGCCCTCAGGGTCTGCATAATTATTACGACCGTGCAGCAAGGCTGCCCACGCAGTTTGTCGCAACCACATCCACTATTGCTGAGGTCGAACAATGCAAATCTTTCCCGTTCACACCATCGAATCCGCCCCCGAACAGTCCAGGCCTTCTCTCGAGGCGCTGCAGGGAGCGTTTGGCATGATCCCGAACATCGCCGGTGCCATGTCCACATCTCCCGTACTCATCGGCAGCCTGGTCGGTCTTTTCCAGAGGGTCCACGGCGGCAGCTTCTCCGAGGAGCAGATTCAAACTCTCCTGTTGACCAACGCGGTGACCAACGCCTGCACCTGGGCGGTCGCCTTCCACACTGCCCTGGCTCTGAAGGAAGGCGTGGACCCGGCAGACGTAAAGGCCATCCGCGAACGCCAGTCCCCGCGGAATCCGAAGAATGCGGCCTTGTCCACGCTGGCAAGGACCCTGATCGAAAAGCGTGGCCGGCTTGACGAGCCGGATGTCTCCCGATTCCTGCAGGCCGGATTCGGCAAGGCGCAGCTGCTGGAAGTCATCGCCGTCGTCGCGGCGTCCACCATCACCAATTACACGGGCAGTGTGACCAGACCGCCGGTGGAGCCCGCTTTCGAAGCGCACGTCTGGAGCGCTCAGTAAGAGGCATCGAAGCGCATTTGCTGAAATTCAGGAAGCCCCCGGAGGCACTTCCGGGGGCTTCCTGGTCGGCAGCAGACTGGTCAATACTCGGCCAATGCGACCAAGGACGTTCATGAACAAGCTTCCGAAGACCAGCGAGCTGGGTGATCTGTTGAAACAGTGGCGCGGCGTCCGCGGCCGAAGCCAGCTCGACATTTCCCTCGACAGCGGGATATCGCAGAGGCAAATCAGCTTCATCGAGAGCGGCCGGAGCGTTCCAGGCCGGTCTACCTTGATGGGGATTGCGCAAGCCCTGGATGTTCCGTTGCGTGAACGAAACGCACTGCTCCTGGCCGCCGGGTATGCCCCGCTCTATTCGGATGCGGCATGGACTTCCGATGAAATGAAGAGCGTCAGCAAGGCGTTGCAGCGAATGATGGTCCAGCACGAGCCGTATCCGGCGGTGGTGATGGACCGCTATTGGAACGTCCTCCTGGCCAATGAAGCCGCTCCGCGCTTCTTCAATTGCTTCATTGACATGTCCACGAGGCCCTCCCCCCGCAACATGCTGCATCTGATGTTCGACCCGGAGGGAATGCGCCCATTCATTGCCAACTGGGAAGCCCTGGCGCAGGCTTTAATCCAGAGAGTTCATCGTGAAGCGGTGGGCCAGGTGATCGATCAAAAGACCAGGGATTTGCTCGCGGATCTGCTCGCCTACCCGGACGTCAGCCCAAATTGGAGGGTGCCTGAGGCACCTGGCGCACTGCCCATGATCCCGATGAGTTTCATCAAGGATGGCGCAGCGTTGAGCTATTTCTCGCTGGTCACAACGGTCGGGACTCCGCAAACCATTGCCGCCCAGGAACTTCGGGTCGAGTGCCTATACCCGGCGGATGAGGAGACGGAAGTCCTGCATGCAAGGCTATTGCTCGCTGCTTCAGCGAAGCACTAGCCCGGTAGATACGTCGATTTGACGTTCGCACAGATATATATTACAAGTTATATATCTTGTTATTTAATTTGACACGCATGGTTCAGGATGTCGTCAAGGAGCTCGGATATCTGACGCTTGGCACGAGGCTGAAGCGCCTCGGCGAACGCCTGCAATCGCAGTCGCAGGTCCTGCTCGATGGCGCGGGCTTCGGCCTGCCGGCATCCCACTTCCCGGTGCTCGCCGCACTCGACCGGCTGGGGCCAATGAGTGTGGGCGAGTTGGCCGAGGCGGTCGGGGTTGCTCAGCCCGGTGTAACGCGTTTGCTGGACAAGCTGGAGAGCGAGGGCCTGGTGCACTCCCGGCAACAGGCCGCCGACCGGCGCGTGCGGACGATCGCGTTGAGCCGGTCGGGTCTGCAGTTCGTCGCGCGCGCGAAAAGTGTCGTCTGGCCCCTGATCGAAAGCGCGGTGGCCGATGCCTGCGCTGGTCCGGCTGCGCCCTTGCTCGCGGAGCTGGCGGCTTTGGAAGAAGCGCTCGCGGCCGTGCCCCTCGATGCACGGGCAAAACGGCTGCGCCTGACGGGTGGAAAGCATGCATCCGCTTGACCGGCCGGTCTGGGCGAGTCTGAGCACCCATCATGCCGCCTTGTCGGAAGGGAACGCACAGGCCCGGCGGTTCGCGCGGGACGTCAATCTGTTCGCCTCGGCGTGCGACGACTCTCCTGCAGGACTGGCTGCACTGGCCGCTCTTGTGCGGCCGGGTGAAAGCATCTATCTGGCGCAGGTCCCGGCCATCGTGATCCCGCCGGGACTCGTTGCAGTCAAGCAAGCCGAGGCCGTGCAGATGATCGCCATGCGAGACTTGCTATTCGAAGCCGTCGCCGACGACATCCTCACGCTCGGGGACGCGGATGCGCCCGAGATGCTGGCCTTGGCCAGGCTGACCGAACCGGGGCCATTCCTTGAGCGCACGCATGCGATGGGCCACTTTCGCGGCATCCGCATCGATGGGCGGCTCGCCGCCATGGCGGGTGAGCGCATGCGTTTTCCCGGCCATACCGAAGTCAGCGGCGTCTGCACCCATCCGGACTTCCGAAGCTGCGGCTTGGCGCGCCGGCTATCCGCGGCGGTCGTTTCCGGCATTGCATTCCGCGGCGACCGGGCGTTTCTCCACGCCTGGAAGACCAACCGCGCGGCCATATCGCTGTATCAGGGATTGGGGTTTGAGTTGCGCGCGGAGGTCAATGTTGCGGAGCTTGTGCGAAACACTTCTTGCCATGAACAGGCAAGGATGCGCGCGGAGTAGCCCCGCCGCCATGGCTGGACTGTCTCGTCTCGATTGCGCGGCAATGAGCTCTTGCGTTGCGGCTTTGCCTCAGGGACTGATCGGAATTCCTACTACTGGCGGCCCACCCGTCGCCGGCAAAAACATATTGCCGCCCAGCGGTATGCCCACTACCGGTACGCCGCCGGTTGCCGGCAGCACCATTTTCGGCGACATGTCCTGGGCTAGCGATGGAGCGGGCGTCGGATCCGGGAAGGACGAGGCGGCGGTGTCAGGCTGGAAGTTATTGCCTTGCTGGTTGTTGCGGACGCCGCCGTTCGGTACGCAAGCTGCGGCAGCGAAAAGAACCACGCTCGATAGCCATGCGGTTTTCATGTGCTCGCTCCAGCCTAGCCTGACTCATTGTCACAGAGGCTTGACGATACCCGCAAGTATCTATCCGGTCTGCATCGCGGAAGGACAGCAGGCAGCTCCCGCTAGAACGGAAGACGGCGTTGCGGCCCCATCTTGTTGCAGGGCAACCCAGGGTGGATTTACCGGCCGGCGCGTTGCCGAAACTCCAGGGGGCTTTCGCCGGTGAGTTGCTTGAAGACTTTTGCGAACGCGCTCAGCGAGGCGTAGCCGACTTGTGCGGCGACGTCGGTGACGCGCCCGCCTGCGGTCAGCTGGCTGGCCGCTTCCATGATGCGCGCCTGGCACAGCCATGCCTGCCAGCTCATGCCGGTTTCGCGGTCGAACACGCGGCGGAAAGTCCTCTCCGACATCGCCGCCGCCGCGAACGCTCCGGAAAGGCAGGCCCGGCCCGGGTCCGCGGCGGCGTAGTCCATGGCCCGCTGGATGGCCGGGTGACGGGTGCCCGGCAGCGACAAGGGCAGCTCGCTTTGCAACCATTCGCCGCACAGCAGGCCCAGGGTGCGGAAGAAACTCGCGGCCACCGGATCCTCCTCGATGGCGCCCAGCGGCCAGCGCAGGGCGTGGAGGATCATCTCGCGCATCACCGGGCTGGCTACCAGGATGCGGACGCGCTGCTGCGCATCGGCCGCTGCGTCCGGCGCGAAATAGAGAGAGACGCCCCCGATGTCGGCGACCAGCGTCCGATGCCGCGTGCCGGCTGGAATCCAGGCGGCGCGGCCGGTCGGAAGCAGGTAACGCGCCGTGCCCGTTTCAATCAGCGTGGTGCCGACGGTGGCATAGATCAGCTGGTGATAATGATGGCTGTGCCAGTCGTAAAAGGTGTTATGGGCACGATCGTGGAAGGCGAAGCCGGGACCGCGCGGCTGGTCCAGCTGGAGATACTGCAGCCTTGCCGTGGTTTCCTGCTGGTTCAAACGCCGCATGGCCGTTTCAAGCTCATTATTGACCGGCTAACGTTAGCCGGTCATGCGGCCACAATCTATCCTGCCTGCGCACTTTCCGGGAGTTTTTCAGTGAGCCGCACTGCGCATAACGATCGCATCGTCGAACAATTCACCCGCTGGGCCAGGCCCTTTTCCGAACTGCCGGTCCATGCCGAAGCGGAAGGTATGGCCCGTACCCTCGCAGCGGCCGGAATCGGACCGGACATGAAAGTTCTGGACGTCGCCTGCGGTCCGGGCATCGTGGCTTGTGCCGCGGCGCAGCGGGCGGCGCACGTCACCGGGATCGATCTGACCCCGGCCATGATCGCGCAGGCCCGCGAGCGGCAAGAGAGCCTGCGGCTGAGCAACCTCGACTGGCGGGTGAGCGATGCGATGAAGCTGCCGTTTGCCGAAGGCGCATTCGACGTGGTCCTGACGCGCTACAGCTTTCACCATATGCCCGATCCGCTGCCGGTGTTGCGGGAGATGAAGCGCGTTTGCCGCAGGGGCGGCAGGGTGGTGGTGATCGACGCGACGCCTACCCCCGAAACACAGGCCGCCTACGACCGCATGGAGACGCTGCGCGATCCCTCGCATGCCAGCGCGCTGACCCTGGACCAGCTCCGGGCCGTTGGCCGCGAGGCCGGCTTGAAGGAGGGGCTGGTCGACGGTTATCGCCTGACGGCGCAACTGAGCACGGTGGCCGATGGCAAGGACATGCAGGCGCTGCTTCAGATGTTCGAGGCCGACATCGACAGTGGTGAAGACCGCATCGGCGTGGGCGCGTGCCGCGATGGCTACGACATTCGCTTTTGCTTTCCGATCTCAATCGTCGCTTGGAGCGTGGCCGACGTAATTTAGCAGCACCAGCCGCCGCTCAGTCGCCGCGCGTCACCGGGATGTACCACTTGGGCTTGATGCGGCCGAAGTCGCCGCGGCTGTGCGTGCGCAGGCTGCGCTTGGAGTCCAGCACGCGGGCCTGGCCGTTCTCGCGCACGAACACCACCCAGTGCCAGTAAGGCCGGCCTTTCTCGAGGTGCCACTTGATTGCGAGCAGGGCCAGGTCCGGCAGGGTGTCCCAGGAGTGGAAGGGAATTTCGCCGGGGCCGGTCCTGATGCCGAAGTGATGCAGCAGCTTGCGCGCGTGGGCGGTTTCCGACCACAGGCGCTCGTCGTGCGCAAAGATGCCCAGGGCGTTGGCGACGGCCCTGGCCCTGGTATAGCTCAGTCCTGCGATGGCGGCGGCGCTGGCGATGCCGCAGCCGCTGCGCTCCAGCTGGATCACTGGTTTCATGACGGATTTCATGGCGAGATGAGGGCTCTGCGCGCGGCCTTGGTCGTGCAGTTGCGCAGCTTACATCGGGAGGAGCGAACGCGGCGCGGCTAGGCCCTGTAGGCCCTGCTGCTGCGCGCCTGCGGAAAGGCCAGCAGGTTGGGGTGCAGCGGGTCCGCGCCTTGCTGCGGCAGTTGCGGCGGCGCCGTGTCGCGATAGAACACCAGGCGATCCTTCACCACGTTATGCTCCACGCCCAAGCCGCGCGCCTGCGCGTAGGCCAGAAGCGTACCAATCAGTTCTTCGGTCTGCGCGCCCTCGCTGCAGTGGATATCCACTACCGCCAGGGGCGGCGCGCCACGGCGGGAGGCGGTGGGGACGCCGCCGCTCAACTTGTGCCACAAGCCGGCCAGCGCGTTGCCCTTGATGGGAGTGGACATGGGATGGGGTGTCCGCGCGGCCGCTTACCAGGCCACGTCGCAATGGCGCTGCATCTGGCCGATCACTTCGCTGACGTGATCGAGACAGGAGCCCTCGCACCTGGTTTCAAACAGGTCCGCGGCCCAGTTGGCGGGCTGCAGTCCATTCAGCGGCGCTATCTGCTTGACGCGGCATCCGCAGCAGCCGGGATGGTCCTTCTCCAGGCGCTTGAGCTGCGCATTCAATTCCGAGAGCAGCCAGACTCGCGTGACGGTGCGTTTGCTTCTTGCGATATTCATCGGCCTTCCCTGTGTAGTGGCCAGGTGATTGTTGCTATGGGGTTCATGCTAATGGGACAAAGCTGAACTCGGGATGAACATTGCCGCAATGCCCGAGCGGGAACAGTGAGGTATTCCCTTGTTGCGCCTGAAGTTAGGGGGTAAGTGTGGACTGGGTCACACTTTGCCGGTTGGTGGCGCTTATGGAGCGCTGCTTGCGCGGGATGTTATGCCGGAGCGTCCGCTTGGGCCACAAATTCATACTCGCTCTTCACCAGCCCGCTCGGATAGGACTGCGTCGCGATGTGGCGCAGCCGCACATCTCGCGGCAGGCTGCCGAAGAGGGGAATGCCGTCTCCGATCAGCACCGGCACGCGGGTGATGGTGATGCGCTGGATCAGTCCCGCGCGCAGGAAACGCTGGATGGTGATGCCGCCGTCGATATAGAGGTGATGGGCGCCGCTGGCGGCGAGACGCGAAATGATTGCCGCCGGTGCTCCGCCCATCTGTTCGACCATGCCGCCCTTGACCGCCGACAGATCGAGCGGGTGGCTGCTAAGGACCACGACGCGCTTGTCGCCGTAGGGCCACGCCTCGAAGGCGAGCACCGTTTCGAAAGTGCCGCGGCCGATGACGATGGCATCGACAGTGGCGATGAACTCGTCGTAGCCATGCGGCTCGCCGCCGCCTTCCGGCAGCCAGTCGAGCGCGCCGTCCACCCGGGCGATGTAGCCGTCGACGCTGGCGCCGACGAAGACGGATGCGGTCATGCTGGATGGCCCTCCTATGTCCCCGGATCCTCAGGCAATTCGTGCACGGCGGGAGTGTCCTGCCTTTGGCAACTGGCAGGATACTCCTGCCCGGCATACACGTAACCCGGGTAGTTCACGGAACGTTAATGCAGCGGGATCACAATCTGCCCAGGCGCGTTCTAAATCGGCTGCATGAGCGCAAGTTGGAGATTCCAGGCCCGCCGTATCAGTCAATCAGAAGCCCGTAGCAACCCAAGACCATCAGCGAATAAATAATGCAGCCCCAGACCAGCGCTTCACCCGGCCCTACCGGATTGCCCGCAGCAGTCATTCTCAGGAAATATCTTGTTCACGCGGGGGCACTGGCCTTCATCGGCTCCATGTACCTGCTGCTGCCGTTGACGCCTTTGCTCGCCAGCGTGGTTTTCTTCCGCTCGAAGTACGTTGTGCAATACCGGCTCACCCTCAAGAAGATGGTGGTCCACCTGCAAGCGCTGAGCGAAGGGCCGGTGCATCACTACCTTCAGGATGTGGTGGGGCGAAAGACCAGCATCCCCGCGGAGATTCGCGGCGACTGCACCCAGTGCGGCAACTGTTGCCTGGACAAGCGCTGTGTGTTCCTGGAGAAAACGGCCGACGAGAAATACCTGTGCGGCATCTACCATTCGCCTTTGCGGCGCTTCTCCAACTGCGGCTCGTTTCCGCTAAGCGCCCACGACATCGAAAGATATGATTGTCCGGGCTACACCGTGGTGCAAGAGGTGCCGATTTACTGGGTTCCCCGGGTGGCCGCTGCCGAGTGATCCGAGGCGCCACTGCCAGGGACGGGTTTTCCCGTCCCTGGCTTGATGCGATGCCCCTTGCGGGCTAGAACGCGTAGAACGGGCCGAGGGTGCTGGTGCCGGAGACGCTGTCGCCGAAGATGGCGAAGTAGACATTGCGCCCGAAGAAGAACGGCAGGCCCCAGTCAAAATAGCCGGTGGTGCTGGAGCCGTTGCTGAGGACGCTGGCGCTGCCGGCAAGGTCGTTGAAGGCGGCGTTGCTGCCCGACAGGTTGTTGGTGTTGGCCACCGAGAAGGGTACGGTGACAGAGGCGCTGTTCTCCCCGACCATCACGCCGGTGAAGCTCTCGGTGGAGGCGGGGCAATAGAAGCCAGCATTGCCGCCGGTGCACTGAGTGATGTTGGAGTCGTTGAAATACAGTGCGTTGGAGCCGCTGTCGATGAAGGCGGGGATGCCGCTGGTGTTGTTGAAGTTGGTGCTGAATTCGGCGGAGTCGTTGATGGTGAGCACCTGGGCCGAGCCGAGCGCGTTGTTCGACTGGGTGCCGATACCGAATATGAGGGAGCCGCTGACAGTGGTGGCACCGCCGGCGGAGATGGACGGCAATTCGACGATTACGCCGTTGTTGTCGCTGGCAAAGTACGAGATCGGGTTGGGCACCTGGCTGGCCACGGTTTCGGTGGTGCCGGTGCAGGTGAGACTGTTGCAGGAGTAATAAACGCCGTTATTGGCGTTGGTCTGGCAGCTACCGCCGCAATCTTCGGGGAAGGGGCCGATGCCGAGAACGCCGTTGGCACCGAAGCTGGTCAGGGTGTCTTCCTCGGAGCCGGCGCCGCTGGAGCAGGCGGAAGGTACGCCGGGGAAACCGAGGAAGTTGCCGGTGAAGGCGCCTTGGCTGGCCTCGCCGAAGATGTTGATCGGCATGTTGCTGGCGGTTTCGCCGGCGATCTGCAGGTCCACGGTGGTGACCGGGCCCCAGGTGTAACCGTCGCCGTAGACGATGCATTCACCGACCTTGCCGCCGCTGGTGCTGGCTTGGGGGGTGAGGGCACTGCTCATCTGCGAGTTGAGTGCGTTGGGAGCGCTAGTGCCGGAGAGGATGCGCAGCCCGTAGGAGCCGGTATCGACCAGGATGTTGCCGATGGTCTGGCAGGTGGTGGTGCCCGGCGCGCAGATCGTCACCGAGGTGAAGATGCCGTTGACGTAGTTGCCGTTCGGGCCGAAGTTGACGCTCATCGACTGGACGTTGTTGACGGTGCCGCCGGAGCCGCTGGACGAGCTGCCGCTGCTGGAAGAACTGCCGGAGGAGCTGCTGGAAGAGCCGACCGCAATGCTGCTGCCACCGCCCCCGCCGCAGGCGGCGAGCAGGGCGGTGAGCAGCAGGGCCAGCCCGGTACCGCGCAGGGCGCTCAATTCAGCTCTCCCAGGGACAGGCCTTGCGGCACCAGTGCCGGCACATAGGCGCTGCCGCGCAGGGCGCGCATGTGGCCGCCGGCTTCAAACATCATGCGGCCGCTGTTGAGCTGCAGGTGGCGGGTGTGTTGGCCGGGCTGGCGGGCCGCCAGCGCGGTCTGGTAGTCGGTGTAATACGAGCCAAGGAGTTGGGTCAGGTCGGGCGGCATCGGGCCGCGCCAGGACACGGCGAAGACCTTGCCGCCGGGAGCGGCGTATTCGTTGACCACGGTGCCGGTCTCCAGGGTGACGGTGCTGACGGTGTAGGCCGCGCGCTGGGTGAGTGTGGCCATATCGGCGTGGGCCGAGGCGGCAGCCAGCGGTTCGCCTAGCACGGCCCAGGCCGGTGAACTGGCCGCGGCGGCGGCGCAGGCGATGGCAAACGTGGCGGCGGCCTTGGCCGGGCCACTGCCGCGTTGGCGGCTGGAGATCACAGTCATTGAATCGATCCTTGGTTCGTTGGACATTGGCCGGCGCATGCCGGGCATGCTGCCGCCGGGCACTGCCGGATGGTTGGTGACGGCTGTGTAACGGTCAAGTCAGTTTGCCAAACTTTGCATATGTTTGCGTGGCGGGCCGCCGTCATGACACGGCCGCACCACTGTTGTAGATTCGGTGCATTACAAAAAGCAACTCAAGGCCAGCTTACAGCGACTTACCATAATTCGGGGCGGTTCAGGGGAGAAGATCAGTGCGGCGACCCATTCATGCGGCCCGGTTGCGCGGCGCGGCGTCTGTGCCGGCGGGCATCAGCGCGGCCCTGGCCTGTGCGCTGCTCGGCGCCTGCGGTGGCGGATCGGGTAGCCCCGGATCGGGCAGCACCCAGGGCGTCGGCAACGCCTCGGCCAGCGCCACCCAGTCCACCAACTGGAGCGGCTATGCCGTCACCGGCACGCTGGGCAGCTTCACCAAGATCAGCGGCAGCTGGACCGTGCCGGCGACGGATTGCTCCGGCAGCGCCAGCACCGCCAGCGCCACATGGGCTGGTATCGGCGGCTTCAAGACCACCGATGCGACGCTGATCCAGGCCGGTACCGAGCAGGACTGCGACAGCGGCAGCCCCGGCTATTACGCCTGGTGGGAAGGCTACCCGGCGGCATCAGTGGACATCAGCACCTCCGGCAAGTACCCGGTCAGCCCGGGTGACCAGATCACCGTCACCATCGGCTCCAGCCTGCTGCTGGTATGGAGCATCAGCATCGAGGATCAGACCGCCGGCTGGACCTTCACCACCACCACGCCCTTCCTTGCCGCCGGCGAAAGTGCGGAATGGATCGAGGAGGCGCCGCTCGAAGCCAGCCTGGCGAGCGGCAGCGAGGAGGCCACGCTGGCCGATTTCGGCGGCGTTTCTTTCGGCGCCCTCACCGCAAACGGCGCCAGTCCGGCGCTCACCGCCGCCGACGCCATCGACATGGTCGACGCCAAGGGCAATATCATCGCCAGCCCCTCGGCGCCCGGCGCGAGCGGCGACTCGTTCAGCGTGTGCTACGGCTCGGGGAGTTGCGACTAGGGGAGGGCCGCTGTCGCCAGGCTTGGCCTGCGGCGGCGAGCTCGAGGCGCGCATGAAAAAAGCCGCCGCGTTTTCACGCGGCGGCTTGCTCAGCGGCTCATCCCGCTCCCGTCCGCATCCATTCAGGATGCACAACGGGGCGTTCGATTACATCAGCCTGCCTCAGTATCTGCCTCAATAGCCCGGGGGCGGCGGGTAATAAGCCGGCGGCGGGGCGTAGTACGCGGGAGGCGGGGCGTAATACACAGGCGGAGGCGGGGCGTAGTAGCCGCCGTAGCCGTAATAGCTGCCGGCAACCGCCGCACCGACTACCGCGCCAGCGACCAGGGGCAGGCCCCAGCCATAGCCGCCGCGATAACCGTAGCCGCCGCGATAACCACCATAACCGCCGCGGTAGCCATAACCGCCACCGTGGTAGCCGCCACCGCCGTGATAGCCACCGCCGCCCCAACCGCGGGCTTCGGAAACATTCGGCAGCGCCAACAGACTCAGGGCCAGCACGCCACAGGCGATTGCACTTTTCATGACACTCTCCCTGGTCAGGGGAAGGGGGGAACTGACCAGCTTTGAACGTTATACACCAGCCGCCTGAACTGAAACTGAACCGGCCGTGACAGTGGCGCCGCGCCAACGAATTTTACCAATGTGATCCGCCTATCAGCCGGGTAGGCCTGCGGGGCGCCATCCACCTTGCCCGGCTTCCGCTCAGGCAGCGCCGGCCACCAGCGCCAGGATCTGCACTGGTTCGGGGCGATCGCTGTACGGGCGGCCGACGAGGCCGACCTGCTCCAGCGGATACCCATCGATGAAGATAAGGACGTCCGCCGCGCTTGCAAGCACCCTCTCCTGTGAAAGTCCGATGCCGGATTGGCACCGGCAAGGTGTGTCACGGGGGTGAAAGGATGCGGCCGCTCAATTCCTGCTGGCCCAGATGAAGCGGACTATCGCCATGCTAAGTGCGAACAGAAAGGCATAACCGAACCGGTCCAGCCGGATCAGCTCCTGGTCCCGCCGTCGCCGCCAGGCGCCCAGCAGCGTCATCAGGAATCCGGAAGCGAGCGGCGTGAGCAGGAGATTCGCGATACGTGCCCCGGCGTGGTGGATCAGCGTGGCGGGAGCGAAATACAGGCTCAAGCCTCCGGCGCCGGCGCCGATCAGGAAATATCCGAAAGCGGCCAGAAAAGGGTTGGTAGGTGCGGGGCGGTGAAACACCTCTTTGATGCTGTGCAATCCAAGCTCCGCCAGAATCTCGAAAACCGCTTGCAGCAGAAACTCGCCAATAAGCTGGAGGATGGCGACGGCGATCTCGAAGAGGATGTCCATGGCTTATATAACGCGGCAGGCATGCCGCGCCCGGCTGGCTACTGTATCGATACGACCTGGTCCCCGGGCTCCGCCAGCTCATGGAACAGATCGTCAAGGTACGCGGCCAGCTCGGCGGCTTCCACTTCGGCCGGAACGACCACGTCGGACATCCTCCCGCGTAGCCCCTGGCCGAGGCGGTACGCTACCCAGCTCTCACCCTCGCGGCGAACCTCAACCTGGAAGCGGCCGTAGATGCTGAATTTCATGGCAGGGGAAGTTTAGCGCCTGAAGGCGCGGCGCGCGCCGACAAGTGCCAGTGGAATTGAGGTGGCGACATAGATCGCCAATAACCACCACCGCGGTAAACGATGCGCTTCGCTGTGCTCAGCGCATCCTACGAATTGCGCGCCCCTCTGAACACCTGTGCCGCAGTCACCCAATACAACACGCCCACGCCTGCCGCGAGCATATTGCTGTAAAGCCAGGCATCCGTCAGCGCCGCGCCGCCCACGCCGGCCAGCACGAGGCCGAGAAACTGATACAGCTGCTTGTTGAGTCGTATCGGCACCAGCAGGATCACGCTGCAGGCGAGGGTGACCGCCATGAATACCTTGAGCGGCAGATCGTGCGTGGCCAGCTCATGCTGCCCTGGCGTCTGTGGATGCCACAGGGAATACGCGCCGACGATCAGGGGGAAGATCAGGATGGCGCCGTAGGCGCGGAGGTCTTGCGCTTTCATGGGCCGCTTTGCCGGTCGCGCGAAGCGCTCAGCCGCCCCGCCACACCACCCGTCCAATCACATTCAGCCGCTCGATCTTCGCCCCTTCCAGCACTTCGGTGGGGTATTGCGGCGAGGGGTTGTCGCTCTTCACTTCGAGGGAGCCGTCGCTGCGTTTCACCAGGCGCTTGACGCGCAACTCGTCGTCCACGGCGATGGCGTAGACCTCGCCGCTCTTGATGACGCGGTCGGCCATGTTGACCAGCACGATGTCGCCGTCCTGCAAGTAAGGCGACATGGAGTCGCCCTTCACCGTGATCAGGCGGCACTCATTCTTGTGCAGGCCCTTGGCTTGCAGCCACTCGCGGCGGAAGGCGTGGGTGTTGTCCACCACTTCCTGCTTCCAGGCGTAGCGGCCGGGCCCGGCGGAGAGCATAGGGCCGTAGACGCGGGGAACGAAGGTGAACTCGTCGGCGGCGCTGGGCGCCGGCTCTTCGACGCGGTCGTGCGTGGAGGCGGAGCTGTACTCGTCGGACCAGCGCGGGCCTTCGCCGGTGAGGGCCCATTGCAGGTTCACGCCCAGGGCGTTGCACAGCACGGCGGCGTAGTCGCTGCGCTTGCTGTCGCGTGTTTCCAGGGCCTGGATGGTCTGCTGCTTGCCGGGCATGCCGGCGCGCCGGGCCAGCTCCTCCTGGCTCCAGCGCAGCTCTTCCCTCACCTGCTTGATTCGTCCGCCGAGATTCATGTTGTTAACTTAACAACGTACGTTGTTGAATTTCAAACAAATATTGTTGCTGCCGTATAACAACAAACGTTGTAAATTGTTGTGATTATGTCACAACAAAATTATCATAATCCCTTTATAATCAAGGTCATTAACGCACGCGCCGGCCCCCGCGCCGGGCAGGCCCGGCGTTGTGGCGGACGCATCAAACAGGGCCTTATCCGGCGCTGGCTGCACGCCCCAAAGCTCGCCGCGGAGGTCGATGCCGCGCTCGAATGCGGTTCCGGCGGGGTGATGTGCAAGGCGCAGATGCAGCCGGACCTATTCGGCGCAACCGTGCGCATCGCGCCCGAGCGGGAGGCGGCTTGATGAGCACCTTCGGCGTGTACCTGGTCATCGTCGGACCGGCCATCCTGAGCTGCATCATCGGCTGGGGCGTGGTGGCGATCGCGCGGCGCAAGATGCTGGGGCGATGCACTTTCCTCAAACCCATGCAGCTGTCATTCCCGCGAAGGCGGGAATCCAGTTTTGCGGTGGCGCGCACTGTTCGCAACTGGATTCCCGCCTTCGCGGGAATGACGGATTAGCCAAGGGCCGTGCCTTGTTGGCCATACCAATCGGTACGTCAACGCTGCCCATCTTCCAATTCTTACTCCCGGGGCGCGTCCGCGCTCACTTCGCCGGCTGCGGCCGGCGCTTTCTATTCCACAAGGGCAGGGCATGAGCCACCAGGTCAAAGTCTTCGTGCTGGAGAAAAGCCAGTTCAATCTCCTCCTGCGCGGCCAGGCCCGCGTGCGCAACCTGCCGGCGGATGGCGACATCGTCAGCGCCAGCCATGTCGGCCCGCGTCGGCTTCCTCGTCTACAGCCCTACCTATCCGCACGCCGACCCTTGCCTACTGTGACCGCGGTGCTGGAGCGGCTGTGAATCCCTTCGCGTTTCATCACACCCCGTTCGCCCCGAGTGTCCGCGCAGCGGATGTATTGAGGGGCCAGCGCCCGGCCAGGAGCAATCCCCCATGCAAGCCACCTTCTACTGCCACTGGCGCCAGTCCTTCAAACTCCTTGCCTGCGGCTACAAGCAGATGGGTCCCCGGCGCCGCCAGTGTCCCCAATGCACCCGCAACACCAAAGGAGCCACGCATGTCCCGCCAAAAAAATAAGCCGGACGCGGACCACGCCCTGTTCCGCGAAGCTCTGCGCCAGTGGCTCCATTGGTATCACAGCTTCTATGGCGACAACCCCCGCCGCGCCTTCGAAGGCGAGGGCAGCAGCGTCGCCGGCAGCGTCTACGACCACAGCATCCGCCGCCTCGGTCGCCCTTCCGACCAGCACGCCGACCACGTCCTCGGTCAACTCCTCGCCCAGGAGCGACGCCACTATGACTGGCCCGCCAGCATCCACGCCATCGTCATGGACATGCCGCGCGACTGGCGCATTTGTTTATATGGCGCGGCGATGGAATACACCCAGCACACCATTGGCCAGCAACTCGGCCTGCGGCAGCAACTTGTCAGTGCCATGCTTGTCAATGCACGCCGCACCCTGCTGATCCGGCTCAAGGTGCTGGCGCGGACGCAGCGGGTGATGCGGGAGATGGGGCTGCGGGAAGTAGGGCGGATTAGCGAAGCGTCCCATGGGATTCTGTTGGTCGTAATCCGCCTTCCGCGAACAGCGGTAAGCATCTAATATCTCTTTATGTTGATGTAAAGGCGCTCTCGTAGCGTAGCCTAGGTGCAACGTAACGGAATCTTGAGTTTGGAATCTGTGCGGCATGTCCTCCCGGATTCCGTTTCTCTCCATACGGACTGCGATCACTGGGTTAGACCGAACGTGGAGCTATTCTCCGTGTGGTTCAATCAGCCTTAGGCGTTCCTGGGAGCATCAGTGAAAGAAATACTGCTCGTTGGAGTGGCCCTCAATTACTTCGGTGCCTTGAAGTTGCTCTTCTCGGCACTTGCAGCAGTACCTGGGTCGTCGAACCTCCCGCAGGAGTATCTTCAGTTCAAGCTCTTCACGGCTGGCACCGCGGCCGTGTTTGGCAGCCTCTACCTGTATCTTTACTTCCATCCTCTCTTTGCAATTCCATTCCTCGCCTTCGGCGCGGCGCTCAAGACATGGGCGTTCCTGCTGTCGTTGTATCTCTATCTCAGGCATCGCCTCTCTCGCGGTGCGTTTCTTGAGTTCGGCGTTTCAAACGGGTTGGTCGCATTGCTGTTCTGGTATTACATCGCAAGCATTGCCTGACGGGGGTTCCAGTGGATTGATGACTTGCTGCGCTCACTCCAACCTGCGAGTTCTAAAAGACTTATGACGAGAAGCCCGATCAGAGTGCGCGAAGCGGTTCCCGAGGATGCGCCGCAAGTGGGTTTTCTCTACGAGATCCTGACGGCGAAGCCTTGTTCGGTACTGCCCTCACGCATAGCCGAAATCGCGGCGGATGCGCGCAGCTTCTTGTACGTTGCGGAGCATGAAGGCCACGTCGCGGGTACGGCGTTTTTAACGCTTTGCTTGGACCCGATGTACTGGCGTCAGCCGTTCGCGCTGGTGGAGAATGTGGTTGTCGATCCCGCATTGCGCGGCGTGGGCATTGGCGCGGCATTGATGCGTCATGTCGAAGTCTGCTGTATTCGTAGCGACTGCTCGAAGATCATGCTGCTGAGTGCAGCGACGCGTGTGGACGCACATCGCTTCTTTGGCCGCCTTGGCTACGCTTCAGACAAGAAAGCAGGCTTCGTCAAGTATCGCTCTCAACTTGTTGGCTAGGCGTCCTAGCCGGGCACTCCACCGCGTAGCGCGGTAGGTTGGGGTGAGCCTGCGAACCCCAACGTGTGCGGGCAAGGGAAGAATGTTGGGGTTCGCAAGCTCACCCCGACCTACGAGTTCTGTGTTTGCTGCAAGGACCATACTGACCATGAACGAAATCGTCGCAACGAACGTCGGCCAGGCGAAGATCGATATCGCATATGAGCGCCTCGGGGATGCCAATGCGCCGCCGGTGTTGCTGATCCAGGGATTGGCGGCGCAGTTGCTTGGATGGTCTGATGGTTTCTGCAAGGCCTTGGTTGAGCGCGGGCTCCAGGTGATCCGGTTCGATAATCGCGATGCAGGCCGCTCGACCCATATTGCCG
>JAMFRN010000195.1 GCA_026224805.1 Nevskia soli | reverse complement strand
TGCGCCGTGACCACCACTTCCTGCAGCTGTTGCTGCTGGCCGGCGTCATTGTCCGCGGCCATGGCGGCTGCATTGACCGCCGCCACGCCAACCACAATCAGAAACCCGCACTGCCCCAATCTCCGCAGTGCGCGAAGTTCGTCGCCCATCGCCCTCCCCCGCCTGATTTTTCGATCCCGCTTTGTTTTATGTGCTGCCTGCAACGCCAGTCTGTGCCGGCCTGCCCTCAACTACAAGCCCCTATTGCCGCACCAACCGCATCAATCGCAATTGGCCTGCATCTTCTTGCTCTGGTCCTGCAACCAGGACATCAGGCCGCTGAAGCCTTTCTTCTCAAACAGCGCGTTGTACTGGGTAGAACGCAGCGCCAGGTCGCTGACGCCATCGGCGATGACGTTGATGATGCGGAAATTGCCATCCTTGCCGTGCAGGATGTAGTCGAAGGCGACGCTGTCGCCGCTGCCCGGCTGCAGGCGCGCATGCACCATCTGGTCGCCGTTGGGCAGGGACTGGGTATCCTGGGTGGTGAAGGCCTCGCCGCCGAAACTGTTGAAATTGCTGGCGTAGGTGACCACGGTGACTTCGCGGAATTCGGCGATCAGCTGGGTGCGCTGCGCATCGCTCAGCTCGCTCCAGTGGCGGCGCATCACCGTCTGCGCGATCAGGGGCACGTCGAAGCTGGCATCGACCACCGGCTGCAGGTGCTTGATGCGGCCGTCGCAGCCGTATTCCTTGCCGTGCTTCATGTTGTTGAGCAGCGCGGCGTGGATGGCGTTGACCACGTCCGCTGGCGTGCCGGCGGCAAATGCCGCGGGCGTGCAGAAAATCAGCCCGAAAAAAAGCGACAATAGAGGGGTTGGCAAGCGTCGCAAAGCTCTCTCCGAAAACTGGGATATTGGCTTGCGGGGGCGACAATAACACCGCCGCAACAAGCCTTTTGACTGCCGAGGCGGCTATAAGTTTACACGACTCGGAGCAGGCTTCGGCGGCTGCAGCGCAGCACAAAAAGCTTTCATTGGGCCTACAAAATCCGGCTGGAATCGACACGTCATGGCGCAAACCAAGCAAACCGACACCGTTCTGACCCGCGCTCTATATGCCTGGGTCGGCCTGATGCAGCGGCGGGCCGGCTGGGTGCTGGCGATCACCCTGCTGCTCGGCATCGTGGTGGGGCGCTATGCCTGGACCCACCTCAGCGTCGACACCGACCCCGAAAACATGCTCTCCGCCACACTGCCCTGGCGGCAGGCGGAGCATCGCATGGACCAGCTGTTTCCCGACCTGGACGAAGGGCTGGTGGCGGTGGTGGACGGCAGCACGGCGGAAGTGGCGAACCAGGCGCAGCGCCGGCTAGTGGACGCCCTGCGCGCGCAGCCGGACCAGTTCGTCGAGGTCTATGCCGCCGAGACCGACCCCTATTTCCGCCATAACGGCTTCCTCTATCTGGACACGCCGGCGCTGCAGAAGCTCGCGGACGGCCTCAACCAGGCGCAACCCTTTCTCGGCGCGCTGACCCACGACCCCAGCCTGCACGGCCTGTTCACCCTGCTCGACCGCGCGGCGACCAACCCGGCCGGGGCCGATTTCGACCTGTCGCCCGCCCTCGGCAAGATGGCGGACGGCATCGATGCCGCCGTCGCCGGCCGCTTCTATGCCCTGTCCTGGCAGGACATGATGGGCACCGGAGTCAATGTCGGCGACGCCACCCGGCGCTTCATCGAGATCAAGCCGAGTTTCGACTTCGGCCAGCTGTTTCCCACCGAGCAGTCCATCGACGCCTTCCGCGCCACCGTCGGCAAACTGCAGCTGGGTCCGGCGCAGGGCGTGACGGTGCGGCTCACCGGCTCCAAGGCGCTGGAGCACGAGGAGCTGAAAATGGCCTTTAGCGGCGGCCTCAAGGCCTTCGCCGTGGGCCTGCTGATGGTGGTGGTGCTGCTCTACCTGGCGCTGCGCTCCGGCCGCCTGGTGGTGGCCGCCATCATCACCCTGCTGTTCGGCCTGCTGCTCACGGCCGGCTTCGCCGCCGTCGCGGTGGGCCATCTCAACCTGATCTCCATCGCCTTCAGCGTGCTCTACGTCGGCCTTGGCATCGACTACGCGCTGTACCTGTGCATGCAGTACCGCGAGCTGCTCGGCGGCGGCCTGGAGCAGCGCGCGGCGCTGCCGCGCGCCGCCGCCGACGTCGGCGGCTTCATGATGGTCTGCGCCGCCACCACCTCGCTGGGCTTCTTCGCCTTCATCCCCACGCCGTTCACCGGCATCGCCGAGCTGGGCATCATCTCCGGCGCCGGCATGTTCATCAGCCTGGTGGTGAGCCTGAGCCTGCTGCCGGCCCTGATCAGCCTGTTCCCGCCCAACGCGGCGCGGGTCAAGCTGACCCCGCCGGACAGCGGCATGCTCGGCCGCGTGCTCAACTGGCCGTACAAGTACGCGCGCGCCATCTGGATCGGCGCGGCCCTGCTCGCCGTCGGCTCGCTGCTGCTGGCGCCGAAGGCGCGCTTCGACTACGACCCGATCGACCTGCGCGATCCGAACAGCGAGTCGGTCAGCACCTTTCGCGATCTGCTGCGCGATCCCAACATCCCGACCCTGACCCTGTCGGTGCTGGCTCCCGACGCGACGCAGGCCATGGCCGAGGCGAAAAAGCTGGCGGCGCTGCCGCTGGTGCGGCATGCGCTGACCCTGTTCGACCTGGTGCCGGAAGACCAGGATGCCAAGCTCGCCATCATCAGCGACCTCAACCTGACCCTGGGCCCGACCCTGATGGGCGACGGCAGCCCGCTGAAAGTGACGCCGCGCGAGGACGACTACGCCGCCATCCACCAACTGGGCGCGGCCCTGCCCGCCTACATCGAGCAGAACAAGGACAAGCCCGCCGCCGCGGCTGCCGCACAGAAGCTGCAGACCGCGGTGCAGAAACTAGACAGCGCCTGGCAGCAGGGCGACAGCGCTACCCATGAACAACTGCTGGGCCGCCTGCGCCAGGGCCTGCTGTCGGCGCTGCCGCCGCAGATCGAAGGCCTGCGCGATGCCCTGCAGGCCGCGCCGGTGACCGAGCAGGACCTGCCGGCACAGCTCACCCGGCGCTGGAAGAGCGCCGACGGCCAGTACCGCATCGAGATCTGGCCGAAGGAAGTGCTGGATGGTCCCGGCCCGATGGAGCGCTTCGTCAGCCAGGTGCGCGGCGCCGCGCCCAACGCCACCGGCGGCGCCATCGGCTACATCGAATCCGGCCACGCTGTGGTCGGCGCCTTCCGCCAGGCTTTCGTCTACTCCTTCATCGCCATCACCATCCTGCTGCTGGTGCTGCTGCGCAGCTTCGCCGACATGCTGCTGGTGTTGATCCCACTGCTGCTGGCCGGCCTGCTGACCGTGGCTGGCTCGGTGCTGTTCAACGTGCCGTTCAACTTCGCCAACGTCATCGCCCTGCCGCTGATACTCGGGGTGGGCGTGGACTATGGCGTGTACCTAGCGCAGCGCGGGCGCGTTGCGGCCTCATCGCATGTCAACCTGCTACAGACCGGGACGGCGCGGGCGGTGCTGTTCGGAGCGCTGATCACCACCGCCAACTTCGGCGATCTGATGCTGGCGCGGCATCCGGGCATTGTCAGCATGGGGATACTGCTGACGGTCGGCTTGAGTATGACGCTGATTTGCGCGCTGGTGTTGTTGCCGAGTTTGCTGGCGCGCAGATATGGGTCGCCGAAGAACTGAGCTTACTGTCTTTAGTCTCCCCTCCCCTTGCGGGAGGGGCCACGGGGAGGGGTGATTGCGGGGCTTAAGGCCAGAACTGGATTCCCGCCTGCGCGGGAATGACGATGGGGGGTAAATGCTCACGTGGCCCCTCGATACACCCGCTTCGCGGGCATTCGGGGCGAACGGAGCTTGGTGCTCAGTCGTGTCAAAAGCGCCCCTCCCCCAACCCTCTCCCCACTCCGTGGGGAGAGGGAGACAAGCATCCGCACGCTTTCTACGCCACCGGAATTACATCACCGGCTGCTTGGTGAACCAGGCCCGGCGAATCCGCGCGCCGCAATCGGCGCTCTCCAGATAGGCCGTCGACGACATCTTCTGCCGCGCCACCATGCCGTAGGTGCTCTTGTCGGCGCCGATCCAGGGATAAAAACCGAAGGCACCGGGGCTGCTGAAGGCGCCGTCGCCGCTGGCTGGATCGTCCTCGATCCAGTGATCCAGGCTGTAGTGCCAGGCCGCCTTGGCCGGGCTGTAGCTGGCATTGGGGCAGGAACCCGGCAAGGTGCAGACCGGGGCGTAGCCGAGGTACTGCTTCATGCGCAGCTGGCCAGACACGACCTTGCGCAGGAACTGCGCGTAAGCGGAGGGTGGGCCCTGCAAGCCGCCGGCAAGCTGGGGATTGGCATAGCTCAGGCCGCCGATGCCGAGGGTGCCCATCACTTCCTGGGTCAGCTCGTCGGAGTTGAGGCCGCCCAGGCCCAGTTCCAGCGCCAGCTTCTGACTACCGCCGCCGCCGTAGGAGAACTTGCCGATGTCCTGCGGCTTGACCTCGCTGTTGGAGCCAGCGCTGAAGCAGCCCTCAACCTTGCGGGTGAAGACGCACTTGAAGGGATTGAAGGAGGAGTAGCCGGCCTGCATTTCCAGCGCCTGCTGCTGCTGCGGCGAGGGCTGGACGTTCTTGCCGATCTTCTCCAGGAAGTAGGCGCCGAACACCCACTTCGAGGCGGAGGCGATCTTGATGCTCGTGTTGGGGCCGTAGCTTGAACCGATGGCGCCGCTGCCGAGCACGCCTCTGGCGTCGCCAATCTCCCAGTAGAAATCGCCGAGATTCTTGCAGGAGGGCGCCTGCTGCGCGGTCTGGCCGGCCGCGGCGATGCGGGCCGGATCGGCGCCCTGCGCCGAGGAGAGGTGCGGAGTGATCAGCGCGGCGAGTGCGAGTGCGCCGAGCAGGCGCAGGCGGCGGGGTAACGGCGTCGACATGGAATCCCTCTGCTGGCGGCGTAAGGTAATCCCATTAGAGCATGAGCGCGGGCGGCCTGTAATCCGCCCGCGCTCAGCTTGCCGCACCCGCTACAACTGCCTTGCCGTCATTGTTGTCACCGCCGGCTGTCGGCGGCATGCCGCTAGCGGTTGACCGCCACCTGGTCCGCCGTGCCCTCGGGCTGGCCGACGCCGCCCAGGGCCTTGTAGATCGCCACCACGTCGACGTTGACCGCGGTCTGCGCCTGGGCCACGCCGTCTTCGGCTTCGAGCTGGGTGCGCTGGGCATCGAGCAGGGTGAGGAAGTCAGCCACGCCTTCGCGGTACTGGATCTCGGCCAGCTCGGCAGCGCGGCGCGAGGCCTCGGCCTGCTCGCTCAGGCTCTTCAGCTGGGTCTGCTGCTTGCCATAGGCGACGAAGCTGTTCTCGGTGTCTTCCAGCGCAGTGAGCACGGCTTTCTCGTAATTCACCGCGGCTTCGTCGGACTGCGCCTTGCTGGCGCGCAGGCGCGCCTTGACCGAGCCGAAGTCGAGCGCGGCCCAGCTCACCGAAGGCGTCACCGCCCAGGCGCGGCCGTCGTTGCTAGCGTTGGCGCTGAACAGGCGGCCGACGTCGCCGGAGAGGAAGCCGACGAAGCCGGTGACGTTGACCCGCGGGAACAGATCGGCAGTGGCGACTCCCACCCGCGCGTTGGCGGCGGCGAACTGGCGCTCAGCGGCACGCACGTCCGGACGCCGCTGCAGCAGCTCGGTGGTGTCGCCGATCGGCAGGGCCTTGGCCCAGGTGCGTACCTCGACCGGCTTCAACTCGGCGTCGAGCGCCCCGGGACGCTGCCCCAGAAGCACGGCCAGGCGGTAGGCGGACTGCTTCTCAGCCGCTTCCAGCGGCGGGATGGTGGCCTCGGTGGCCTTGAGGCGGGCGCGGGCCTGCTGCACATCCAGCTCGGTGACGCGGCCGGCGTCGTAGCGCAGCTGGGTTAGCTGCTGTGTCTGGTCCTGGCTGGCCAGGTTCTGCCGCGCCACATCGAGCCGCTTCTGCGTGCCGCGCAGCTCGAAGTAGTTGCGCGCCACTTCCGCCGCCACGGTGACCTGGGCATCGCGCAAGTTGGCCTGCTGCGCGCCGGCATCGGCGCGCGCCGCCTCCACGGAGCGCCGCACGTGGCCGAACAGGTCCACTTCCCAGGTGGCGTCGAAGCCCAGGGTGTAGCTCTCGGCGTTGATGCGCTGGGTGCCGAAGCCGGGCTCCTGCTCGTCGGTGTGAGAGTAAGCGGCCTGCAGCGGTGCGTGCGGGGCGTAGTCGTACTGGTTCTGCACGAACACGGCGCGAGCCTCGCGCACGCGGTCGATGGCGATGCGCAGATCGAGGTTGGCACCGAGGGCACGCGTCACCAGGCTGTCGAGTTCGGCGTCGTCGAACTGGTTCCACCAGGCCGCTTCCGGGTTCTGCGCCAAGAACTGCGGCGACTGCGCGTTGATCAGCGCGGCCGGCGCGGTTTGCGGGGCGCGGTAATCCGGCCCCACGGCGCAGGCAGAAAGCAGCAGCGTTGCCAGTGCCGCAAGGATGGATTTGTTCATGTGATTCTCCTGCTGACTCAAGATGCCAAAGCCTGGACGGTGAGGTCCACGCTATCGGGCGTCACGAAGTCGCCGGCGCTGTCTAGCGCGGGATAGTCCGTGTAGCCTTTCGGTCCCGGGGTATAAAGAGTGGCGAAGTCCACCGGCGCCAGTGCCGCACCCTGGCGGAAACGCTCCACCAGGTCGGGGTTGGCGATGAAGGGCTTGCCGTAGATGATGGCGTCGGCACCGCCAGCGGCCAGCGCGGCTTCACCGCTGGCCTGGTCGAAGCCGCCGTTGCGCATCAGCGTGCCGCTGTAGGCGGCGCGGGCGATGCGCGCCAGCTCCTGCTCCGCCGGATCGGCGTAATCGGCATGGCGCAGGTCGAGGAAAGCGGCGCCGCGGCGCTCCAGCTGCTCGGCCACATGCTGCACCAAGGCGCGCGGATCGGAGTCGCTGATGTCGTTGAAGCCGACCAGCGGCGAGATGCGCAGGCCGGTGCGGCCGGCGCCGAACACGCCGATGACGGCGTCCACCACCTCGAACAGCAGGCGCGCGCGATTCTCGATGGAGCCGCCGTACTCGCCGTCGCGGTCGTTGACGCTGTCGCGCAGGAACTGATCGAGCAGATAGCCGTGGGCGCCGTGCACTTCGATGGCGTCGAAGCCCGCATCGCGGGCATTCTCCGCCCCGGCGCGGAATAGCTCGACCACGCCGGCCAGTTCGCCGTCGTCCAGGCGGCGCGGCACCGGGTAGTCCAGGGCACCTTGCGAGGTATGCACCTGGCCTTCGCGGTTGCGCTTGGCGGCGGAGGAGATCGGCGTCACGCCGCCGTTGAGCAGGGCGTGGGTGGCACGGCCCGGATGCCAGATCTGCAGGGCGATGAGGCCGCCCCGGGCATGCACGGCGTCGATGACCTTCTTCCAGGCCGCGATCTGCTCCAGGCTGTAAATGCCCGGCTCGTTGGCGAAGGCGCTGCCGTCCACTGCCGTCATGGTGCATTCGGCGATGATCAGTCCGGCTCCCGCGCGTTGAGCGTAGTACTCCTCGACCAGCTTGCCCGGCACATGGCCGGCTTCGGCGCGCGCGCGCGTCAGGGGCGACATCACCGCGCGGTTGGACAGGCGCAGGTCGCCAACCTGGACGGGGGTGAACAACAGGTTCTGTTTCGACACTTTTGAATCTCCAATTATTTCTTGTTCGCAGCTCGGGAAGCGCGGAGCGCGGCCCGGGCTACAGGAAGCGACTACCAGGGCAGCGTTTCGCCCAGGTGGATGTAGGCGCCGCTGGGGCCGTCTTCGCCCAGCAGGGCCAGCTGCACGCTGGTCTTGGCGCCGTCGACGATCTCCATCGGCGCGGCTTCTCCGCCCATGTCGGTCTTGACGTGGCCCGGGTGGGCGGCGTTGACCTTGATCTTGCTGTCCTTCAGCTCGTAGGCCAGATGCACGGTCCAGGCGTTCACCGCCGATTTGGAGACGTTGTAGGCCGGCACCTTGAAGTCATAGATCGGCGAGCCCGGCGTGGCGTGCAGGGTGTTGGAGCCGAGGATGCTGGACAGGTTGACGATGCGCCCGGCGGCCGACTTCTTCAGCAGCGGCAGGAAGGCCTGCGTCGTCGCCACCAGGCCGAAGACGTTGGCGTCAAAGGTTTTGCGCCAGGTTTCCAGCGTCTGCTCCGACGGTTTCTTGTCGTAGGCATCCAGCAGCACGCCGGCGTTGTTGATCAGGATGTCGAGGCGGCCATGCTTCTTCTCCACTTCGCGCGCGGCCTCGCCGATGCTGCCGAGGTGAGTGACGTCGATAACCAGGGCTTCCACATCCAGGCCCTCGGCCTGCAGCTTGAGGGAGGCTTCGACGCCCTTGTTGCGCTCGCGGCTGCCGATGATGACGTGCACGCCGGCCTTGGCCAGCTGGCGTGCGGTCTCGAAGCCGATGCCCTTGTTGCCGCCGGTGATCAAGGCAATCTTTTCGCTCATTGCAATCTCCTTACTCGTCATGATTTCAGTGTGAATGTGCCACTTGTGCAGCCGGCACCGCGGCATCCGCCGTGGCAGCGGCCGGCTGCGGCTGGCGGCGCGAACGCAGATACTTGCGCACCAGCAGGTAAAACAGCGGGGTCAGCAGCAGCCCGAAGAAGGTCACGCCCAGCATGCCGGAGAACACCGCCACGCCCATGGCATGGCGCATCTCGGCGCCGGCGCCGGTGGAGGTGACCAGCGGCACCACACCCATGATGAAGGCCAGCGAAGTCATCAGGATCGGGCGTAGGCGCAGCTTGGCGGCGTCCAGCACCGCGCGCAACGGCTTCTCGCCGTGGGCTTCGCGGTCGCGGGCGAACTCCACGATCAGGATGGCGTTCTTGCTGGCCAGGCCGACCAGCACGATCAGGCCGATCTGGGTGAAGATGTGGTCGTCGCTGCCGGCGAGCTGCACGCCGGTGATGGCCGAGAACAGCACCATCGGCATGATCAGGATCACCGCCAGCGGCAGGCCCAGGCTCTCGTACTGCGCCGCCAGCACCAGGAACACCAGCAGCACCACCAGCGGGAACACCAGCAGCGCGGTATTGCCGGCGAGGATCTGCTGATAGGTCAGCTCGGTCCACTCGAAGGTCATGCCGTTGGGCAGTTCCTGCTTCGCCAGCTTCTCCATCTCCGCCTGCGCCTGGCCGGTACTGAAGCCGGGGGCCGGGCCGCCGTTGATCTCGGCGGTGGGATAGCTGTTGTAGTGCATCACACGATCAGGTCCGGAGGACTGCTTCACCGTGACGAAGCTGCCCAGCGGAATCATGTCGCCGGCGCCGTTGCGCGTCTTCAGGCGCACGATGTCCTCGGCCTGCAGGCGGAAGCGCGGCTCGGCCTGGGCGTTGACCTGATAGGTGCGGCCGAACAGGTTGAAGTCGTTGACGTAGAGCGCGCCCAGGTAGATCTGCATGGTGTCGAACAGATCCTGCAGCGACACGCCCTGCGACTTGGCCTTCTCGCGGTCGACGCTGGCGTCGATCTGCGGCACGTTCACCTGGTAGCTGGAGAACAGGCCGTGCAGCATCGGATCGGCATTGCCCTTGGCGATGAGGTTCTGCGTCTGCTTGTACAGCTCCTCGAAGCCGAGGCTGCCGCGGTCCTCGATCTGCATGCGGAAGCCGCCGATGGTGCCCAGGCCCATCACCGGGGGCGGCGGGAACACGGCAATGAAGGCATCCTGGATCTTGCCGTACTGGCCGTTCAGCGCGCCCGCGATGGCAGCAGCCGACAGATCCTTGCTCTTGCGCTCCTCGAACGGCTTGAGGGTGACGAAGACGATGCCGGAGTTGGGGCTGGTGGTGAAGCCGTTGATGTTGAGGCCGGGGAAGGCCACCGCGCTTTCGGCGCCGGGCTGCTTCATGGCGATATCACTCATGCGACGGATCACGTCCTCGGTGCGGTCCAGGGTGGCCGCGTCCGGCAGCTGGGCGAAGGCCACTAGGTACTGCTTGTCCTGCGGCGGCACGAAGCCGGTGGGCGTGCGGTGAAAGCCCCAGCCGGTCATGACGATCAGGCCCAGGTAGACGATCAGGGCGATGCCGCCGGCGCGCAGCACCCGGCCGACGCCGCGCACATAACCCTTGGAGGCGCGGGCGAAGAAGCGGTCGAACGGACGGAACAGCCAGCCGAAGGCGCCGTTTATGATGCGCGTCAGGCGGTCCGGTGCGGCGCCGTGTTCCTTCAGCAGCAGGGCGGACAGGGCCGGCGACAGGGTCAGCGAATTGAAGGCCGAGATCACCGTGCTGATGGCGATGGTCAGCGCGAACTGCTTGTAGAACTCGCCGGTGAGGCCGCTGATGAAGGCGGTGGGCACGAACACCGCGCACAGCACCAGGGCGGTGGCGATGATCGGGCCGGTGACCTCGCGCATGGCCTGGCGGGTGGCCTCAACCGGCTTGAGGCCGTTTTCGATGTTGCGCTCGACGTTCTCCACCACCACGATGGCGTCATCGACGACGATGCCGATAGCCAGCACCAGGCCGAACAGCGACAGCGCGTTGAGCGAGAAGCCGAACAGGTGCATCACGGCGAAGGTGCCGACCAGGGACACCGGCACCGCGATCAGGGGGATGATGGAGGCGCGCCAGGTCTGCAGGAACAGGATCACCACCAGCACCACCAGCAGGATCGCCTCGATCAGGGTGTGCACCACGGCGTGAATCGAGCCGCGCACGAAGATGGTGGGGTCATAGACGATGTGATAGTCCACGCCCTGCGGGAAGTCCTTCTTCAGCTCCTCCATCTTGGCGCGCACGCGGTTGGAGATGTCGATGGCATTGCTGCCCGGGCGCTGGAAGATCGGGATGGCGGCGGCGGCCTTGTTGTCGAGCAGGGCGCGCAGGGCGTAGGTATCGGCGCCCAGCTCGACCCGCGCCACGTCGCGCAGGCGCGTGACCTGGCCGTAGTCGCCGGTCTTGATGATGATGTTGCGGAAGTCTTCCTCGGTGGTGAGGCGGCCCTTGGTGTTGATCGAGACCTGGAAGTCCGCCGCGCTGGGCAGCGGCGGCGCGCCGAGCTGGCCGGCGGCGACCTGCACGTTCTGCTCGCGGATCGCCTTGACCACGTCGCCGGCGGTCATGTTGCGGCTGGCGACTTTCTCCGGGTCGAGCCAGACGCGCATCGAGTAGTTGCCGGCGCCGAACACCTGCACGTCGCCGACGCCGTCGAGGCGGGCCAGCTCGTCCTTGACCTTGAGCAGGGCGTAGTTGGACAGGTACAGCGTGTCGTAGCGGTTGTCCGGCGACAGCAGATGCACCACCAGGGTCAGGTCGGGCGAGGCCTTGTTGGTGACCACGCCGAGGCGTTGCACCTCGTCCGGCAGCTTGGGCAGGGCTTGCGCCACGCGGTTCTGCACCTGCACCTGGGCCTTGTCGATGTCGGTTCCCAGGGCAAAGGTGATGGTCAGCGTCATCACGCCGTCGGCGGTGGCCTGCGAGAACTGGTACAGCATGCCCTCGACGCCGTTGATCGACTGCTCCAGCGGGCTGGCTACGGTCTCGGCGATGACGCGCGGGTTGGCGCCGGGATAGTTGGCCTTCACCACCACGGTGGGCGGCACCACTTCCGGGTACTCGCTGATCGGCAGCGTGGGCAGCGCCAGCAGGCCGGCGAGGAAAATCAGGGTCGACAGCACGCCGGCGAAAATCGGTCGGCTGATGAAGAATTGAGAGAGTTTCATGACGAATCCCTAGCCGCTACTTTGAAATCAGGCCTTCTTCCTTCGAGCTCGCGAGCCCTGCGGGAAAGAAGCCTGGGACCTGGGGTCCCGTCGCCGGCGGAGCTGGGCTCCGCCGGCGCTTCGGTCCTTGATCCGGTTCCCTGCTCCCGGCGGGAGCAGGGGAAAACGTTTACTGCGAAACCAGACTGATCGACGCTACGGCACTTACGGCTGCGAACGGGCCACGGTGGAGGCGACGCCATCGCGGGCCAGCTTGACCGGCACGGGATTGCCCGCCACCTGGCGCAGACCGGCGTTGTCCTCGTTCATCGCGACGCGGGTCGGCGCCACCGTCTGGCCCGGATGCACGTGCTGCAGGCCGTTGACGACAATCACGTCGCCGGGATGCAGGCCCTGCCGTACCACGCGCAGGCCATCGATTTCCGGTCCCAGCTCCACCAGGCGGTACTCGACGCTGTTGTCCGGCTTCAGCGCCAGCACGAACTTCTTGCCGAGGTCGGTGCCGACGGCGCGGTCCTCGATCAGCACCGTGTCGTTGTCCGCCCCGCCGACCAGGCGGATGCGGGCGAACAGGCCCGGCGTGTAGCGGCCGTCCGGGTTGGCGAACACGGCGCGGGCGCGGATGGTGCCGGTGGTGGCATCGACCTGGTTGTCGACGAAGTCAAGCTGGCCCTGGTGCGGATAGCCGTCCTCGTCTACCAGGCCCATGAAGACGCCGCTGGCGCCGTCATCGTTCTTGGTCTTGGCCAGCTTGGCGTAGCGCAGGAAGCTCTGCTCGTCGGCATCGAAGTAGGCGTAGACCGGATCGTCGGAGACCACGGTGGTCAGCAGGCTGCTGCTGGTCACCAGGTTGCCGGCGGTGATGATGGCGCGGGAGACGTGGCCGTCGATCGGGGCGCGCACCTCGGTGAACTCCAGGTTGAGGCGGGCGTTGGCCAGCGAGCCGGCGACCGAGCCGACCTCACCCTCGGCCGAGGTTTCCGCCGCAACCTGCCGGTCGTATTCCTCGCGCGAGATGGCGTTGGCGCCGATCAGGCGATCGGCGCGGGCCCGGTTGGCCTTGGCCAGATCCAGGTCCGACACCGCGCGGCTGCGTTCCGAGTTGAGGCGATCGACTTCGGCCTGGAACGGCCGCGGGTCGATCTGGAACAGAAGCTGGCCCTTCTTGACGCGGGCGCCGTCGGTGAAGGCGACGCTGTTGATGTAGCCGTTGACGCGCGGCTTCACCTCGACCGTGTCCACCGCCTGCAGGCGGCCGCTGAACTCCTGCCACTCGTGCAGGGGCTTGTTGATGACCTCGGCCACGGTCACTTCGGTGGCCGGAGGGGGCGCCGGCTGCGGCTTGGCTTCGGTGCGGCCGAGGCCGGCGAACAGTACGATGGCGGTCAGCACCGGCAGGCTGATCAGCACCGGGGTGGAAAACTTCTTGGATATGAGCTTGTTGAAAGGCATTGCGAACTCCCATCAGTCCCTTGCACAGGCGCCGCCGGACCATCCGGAGGCGCCGCCGACCTGCCGTGCGATTTGCCGAATCCCTAATCAGTACGGGGGTACTGGGTGGACTTGACATATCGCTATAACACTCCGATGCTACGCGCCGTGTGTTACCGGTAAGTCACATTGGAGCGGTAAGTTAGTTACCGGTAAGTAACATGTCAAGTGGAGGTGCGTCATGAGTGCAGTAAAAGCGGCCCAAGCCGCTGTAGACAAAGAGAATATTTCCGAGCATCCGAAACCGCGCGTACGCGACCGGATCTTCGAAACGGCCTGCGATCTGTTCTATCGCCACGGCATCCGCGCCGTGGGCGTGGATACCATCGCCACGGAAGCCGGCACCAACAAGATGAGTTTCTATCGCAGCTGGGCGTCCAAGGACGAGCTGGTGGCGGAATACCTGCACAATGAGGAGCGCGAGGGCTGGGTCTGGTGGGACGAGATCATGGCCACGCATCCGGACGACCCGCGCAAGCAGGTGGAAGTGCTGTTCGACGCGCACGTCAAGGAAACCTGCAAGATGGATTCGCGCGGCTGCCCGATGGCCAACGCCGCGGTGGAGATCACCGAGCCGGAGCATCCGGCGCGCGTGGTGGTGGAGCACTACAAGGGCGAGATGCGCCGCCGCTTCCGCAAGCTGGCGAGAGAGATGGGCGCACATGAAGCCGATGTACTAGGCGATGCACTGATGCTGCTGTGGGAAGGCAGCTACCTGACGCGGCTGACCTTCCAGTGCCAGCATGGCCCCGCGCACAACGCGGCGAAGGCGGCGCGGACTTTGATTGCGGCTTATACGGCTTGAGATCAAGCTAACGGCCGGAAGCAACAAGGATGTGCTGAGCGTAGCGAAGCGCATCAGTCGCGCAAAAAGCCGCGGTAAACGATGCGCTTCGCTACGCTCAGCACATCCTACAAACGCGGGCCTCCCACAGATCGAGCCCAGGCGGCCGCGGACAAAAAGAAGGCGTCGAGGCCTGACACCGCGACGCCCAAGTACAGCCTCATTTGATATTCGGCCGGCGCCTTTGCGCGCCCTTGCCGCTCCCTTTCCAGGCCGGCCGCACTCTGCGATCTCGTACCTGGCACACCCCTTCCGCTTGCGCGGAAAACCCTGAAACCCACCGACCCCGCCGGCCGCATCGAGCGGCCCGCAGATCATGCGGGAATATAGTGAAATTTACGTGATCCGGGCAAGGAGAAGTGTAAAGAAGTCTCGATATTTAATAGTCGAGATTGTGTTTTGCACGAAACAGGTGCAATTGTCGAAGACAAGTAGGTCAATTCAGTAAGCTCCCCGTAAGAAACTTAGGAGTTCTTGCGGCAGCTGGATCAGCGGAGCTTCTTTAGCGCACCCTCACCTGTGGCGCGGTCTGCCCGCGCCGCATGGTGTCGAGGAAACAGTCCAGCGGGGAGGGCTCGGCCACGGCGGCATGCGGCTGCGGGCCCTGCGTCCAGGATGCGCGTCAGAAGCCGCGGTAAACAATGCGCTTAGCTGCGCTCAACGCATCCTACTCAGGAAATCAGGCGTTCTCGATGAATCCCGCCGCCGGGGGCTTGCCCAGGGCCAAGACTTTTTCCTGGCCGTCGTCGGCGACGTGGCGCATCAGGAAGGAGGTCTGGCGGAATTTCTGCGAGCTGATCCACCAGCGGCCGCCGCTGCGCAGGTATTCGTCGCGGTACTCGCCGGCGAGATTGACCACGGTGCGTTCCTTCAGGTTGATCTGGGTAAATTGCAGATCCCACACGGCAGTGGCGGAGTCCGGGCCGGTGATCACGATCTGCGGGTTCTGGCCGTGGTGGGTATCCATGACGTTGGGATTGTTCACGGCCAGCTCGGTGAAAACCTTGACCCAGCCTTCACGGTCGTTGAAGGAGGGGAAGCCATCGGCTTCAATCACGGCGCCGTGCTCGACGAAACAGTCGCGCATGGTATCGGGCTGCTTGCGGTCGCAGGCGCGCAGGTAGCGGGCCTTCAGCTCGCGGATGGCGTTGATGTCTTCCAGCGTCCGCAGGCGGTGTTCCAGTTCGGCGACGGTGCTCATCGTGCTGTGCTCCTCGGCATGTCGGTGATTTTCTGTACGCAGCCTAGCAAGCGAAAGAGCGCCAGGCGTACGCCAAGCGGACTAAGTGGAACAGCGCGAAAGGGATCGGGATCCGCATCAGGGACTGGCGTTGAGCACACCGTTCACCAGGCTGTATTGCGAAACGAAGGCCCAGATGGCGCTGGAGGCGTCGATGGCCGACGAGCCGCTGCCGCCGCAGACGGCGTTGACCCCAAGGGGAAAGTACGAGGCACCGGGCCAGATGTGGCCGGCGCCGGCGATGGTGCAGAGCTGTACGGCGGACCCGCCGGCGCAGGCGCTCGCGCTGCACAGCAGGCCGCCGGGGCCGCTGGTGACGGTGGTGCCGGCGGCACAGGCATCGCGCGACTGCCAGTTGGCGATGGTGTCCGGCACGCTCTGGCGCTGCACCGGATCGAGACCGGTGCCGACGCCGCCGTCGAAGCGCACGCAGGTATCGGCCAGGCCGTGGATATGCAGGACAGGCACGGGATGGGTGATGTCGCAGCTGTAGGTGGACTGCGGCGGGGTGTCGCTGTAGTCGAGCTGGGTTTCGGTGGCGGCGACCACGGCGATGGCAGCGACCAGGTCGGACAGCTCGCAGGCACCGCGATAGGCCAGGAAGCCGCCGTCGGACATGCCGGCGAGGTAGATGCGCGTGGGATCGCTGATGCCTTGTGCCGCCAGGGCGCCGATCATGGCGCGGAGGAAGCCCACATCATCGATGTTCTGCGGGCCTTCGCCGCCGCTGTTCCAGACACCCCAGGACCCAAAAGCGGTGTTGGGCGCGGCCACGGCGAAGCCTTTCGCATCGGCCAAGGCGTCAAGGCCGGTGTAGCCGGGAAAGCCGGAGCCGCCGGCGATGTACGGACGGAGCAGCACCACCGTGGGCAAGGCACCGCTGCTATTCGGCGGGGTGTGGACGATGTAGCTGCGGCTGTGCCCGTCGACCTCGATGGTGTAGAGCCGATCGGCCGCACACCAGGGTGAAACGCAGAGCAGCAGCAGTGTGATGACAACCGTTGTTACGATCTTCATGCAACCTCCGATCGTCCTTGATCGTGATTGATGGCCGGCGCGACGTGCCGGGCGGGTCAGTCATCTTCATGCATGCAACTTCATCGATGCATCTACCGCATGTGGCCAGTGCGGCCCCGCCGGCATCCTGCCAGCGAGGCCGCCCCGGCCTCACCGCCCTTGCTACAGGGCGGGCACGATCTTGCTGATGTCGAAGCTACCCCAGCCGGTGGCGTCGTCGAAGCCGACGGCGGCGCAGTAGTCCTTCTCGCTGAGCAGCTTGTTGAGCAGGGTGAAAAGGCCGTTTTCGCCGGTGGTCATGCCGGAATTGCAGCCGGAGGTGATGTCGTGGAACGAGCCGGCCGTGGCGGCGGCGCTGTAGATCAGCGGCGCGGCGAAGGTCAGCTTGTTGGCGTGCGCGGATTCCGCGCGCGCCCACAGGCCGGTGGACAGGGGCGCGGCGAGGCTGGTGCCGCCGACCTGCTCGGAAGCGCCGCTGACGATGATCTCGGCGCCGGAGTTGGGATCGGCGTCCATGGCCACGTCGGGCACGATGCGCGCGGTGTTCTTGGTGACGCTCTGCTGCCAGCTCGGCGCGGTCTCCTCGGTGCTGACGCCGCCGCCGCCGCCGATCCAGGTGACCTCGCTGGCGTAGCTGGTGGCGCCGTTGGTATCGAGCGTGGTACCGCCCACGGCCACGACGTAGGGCGAGCTGGCCGGGTAGCTGACCTTGGTGCCGATGCCTTCCTGGCCGTCGCAGCCGATGTAGGCGCCGCCGTCGCCGGAGGAGACGAAGAAGGTCTGGCCCTGCATCACCGCTTCCTCGAAGATCTGGTCGGTAGCGGCGATGGCGCCGCTGCTCTCTTCCGAGCTTTCGCATTCGCCCAGGGAGACGTTGACGGCCTTGACCACGTTACCCATGACGGCGTTGTTGTAGGCCACTTCCAGGTCCGCGTCGTCGAGCGAAGCGGCGTTATAGAAGTACAGGGTATTGACGCCGCCGGCCATGGAGGTGGAGGTCTGGCTGTCCAGATCCCACTCGTCGAGGCCGCTGGTGTCGGTGCCATTGGTTTCCGAGGGCACGAACTGGAGCGACACCTGGGCCAGGCCGTTCTGGCTCTCGTAGGTGCGCAAGTCGGTGACGACCTGGGTCAGGGTGCCGTCGGAGATGATGCCGATGTCGGTGGCGGAGCCGGTGACGGTGCTGCCGACGTCATAGATCGCCGGGAACTGCACCGGCACATGGCCGGTGGCGGCCGCCGCCAGCGGCAGGGCTGCGGACCTGGCGCCGGCATGCACGATCAGCGGGTGGGCGATGTTGGCGTTCTGCAGGCCGGTGACGGCGAGCACGATGCCGTCCAGCTCGTCCGGCACCTGGGCGTCCTGGGTGTTGGCGTAGACCACGCGGTTGTTGTAGCTGTACTGCATGATCTTCGTGTTGAAGGCGGACTCCACCAGGGAGCGCTTGCCTTCGGCAGTGACCAGCAGGCTGTTGGCCGACACCACGATGTTGCTGAAGCCGGCACGGCTCAGGTAATCGGTGACGAGCTGCACTTGGCTGCTGCTGGGGCCGTAGGCGGCGGTGAATTCGGCTGGCGACAGGGTGGTGCCGTAATCGGGGCTGAGCAGGGTGTGGGTGCTCTGCACCAGGCGATCGAGCGAGGCCTTGTTTTGCAGGGCTAGGCTGACCGTGATGTGCATCGGCGCGGTATCCGGCAGGGCGCCGAGCAAGGTGGCCTTCTGCAGCACCTGGGCGTGGGACGCGGTGCCATGCCAAGCCGCCTGCGCCGTTGCGGACAGCGACAGCGCCGCCAGCCCGATCCCTAAGCTGACCCCGGATGCCGTAAGTTTCCTAAATTGGCTGGGAAGCATGTTTCTTTCCTCTCCTTGGTGGCTGGCGAACCGCCAGCAATCGTTATGTCGCATCCTGAGCCGCATCGGATGCACTCAAGCCGCGTAGCGGCGGCGCAGCGGGAGCGCGAGGCCGGGCGCCAGCGGACGCAATACGCCCGTGTGCCATGCCTCGCAGCAATCCTGAATAGCCCCTGCCCGCTGATCCTTGAGCCCCCGAGCCAGCTTGTCGTCTGCCATTTGTGCAATGAAAGGCGGCCGCCGTCAACCCCCGAATCGGCCTTCAGTGCGGATGACGCGCCGGGCCGGCTTTACAGCGCCCCCGGCGCCATGGGAGGCGGGCTTGCGCCGAAGTTCCTCAATTCCCGGGGAATTTCCGTGCGCGACGCCACACTTGAGGGGCCATTGGGCCGGCCAGGACCACCATTCGTCAGGTAAAAGCTAGTCCTTTAAGCGGACAAGCCTTTACCGGTCACGGTCTGCCGCTACACTGGCTCATCGGTGCGGATCGCGGATGTTCAGGCTTCAATTCAGACTCAGGTGCAAGCATGGCTATTCACTATTACGATCACACCCTTGGACGCGAACGGATCAAGCGGCGTTACCTCTGGGCGGCATTCGCCTTCATTGGCGGCGTGTTCGCCGGCGTAATCATGGCGCATCTGCTGTAAGCGGCAGCGCCGCCGGCCACCGGGCCGGAAACAACGCGCCGAAAACTCCCCTTGGCCTGGCTGCCAGGGTCTGTCCTGGGATTTTGCCTCCACCACCACTTGCACAGGCTGGCCGGCGCTGAGCTTGCGGCGACCTATTCTCCTCGGCGCGGCGCCGGGCGTATGATGCTGCGCAATGCCCCGTCTGAAGGGCACCGGGCCGGCCCGCTTCGAGGGCCGGCACCAGGCAAGGAGGAGAGGCTCATGGGGAACCGGCAATCGACTACGGCGGCGTCGCGGCTGGCGCTGGCTTTCGCTTTCACGTTCGGATGCATCGGCGCGGCGCGGGCGGCAACGCCGGGCTCGCCGCTCGGGGCGGCCTTCACCGTTTCCGCCGCGGGAGAAGAGGCGGAAACGCCGGCGGTGGCGCGCAACAGTACCGGCGCCTTCGTCATCGCCTGGATGGACCGGGTCGCCCTGCCCGGCAGCTATGTGCTCAAGGCCCGGCGCTACGACGCGGCGGGCAGTGCGCTGGGCGCGGAATTTCAGGTCAACCAGGTGTCGGTGCCGCCGGGGAACGATGTGCCGGCGGTGGCGATGGCACCGAACGGCGAGTTCATCGTCGCCTGGCCTGACCTGGGCGTCGGCAGCACCGCCAGTGCGGGCATTTACGCGCGCCGCTACGGCGCTGACGGCAGTGCACTGGGCAATGAATTCCTGGTCAGCGCCGCACAAACAGCGGCACAGGTGAAGCTGGCGACGCTGCTCGGACACTTCGGCACCATCTACCCGCCCACGCCGATCGACGATGTTTCGGTGAGCATCAACAGCGCCGGCAACTTCGTGGTGACCTGGGACGAGTTCAGCGCCGCGGCCGCGCTGCTGTGCCTGGGCGAGTCGGCGATACCCAACTGCATCGCCACCAACCCCACGGAGATCCTGGCGCGCCGCTACAGCGGCGGCGGCACCACGGCGCAGGCGATACAGCAGGTGGACTACCGCCTCGAGGCGACAGCGGCGGCAAACCTGACCGACCAGATCGAGGGCGCGCCCTCGGTGGCGCTGGCGGAGGACGGCAGCTATGCCGTGGCCTGGAGCCGCAGCAATCTGCTCGACAGCGGCCCTTATTTCCGGCGTTACGACAGCGCCGGCAACGCCACCACCCTGCTGGCGCAGCAGGTAAGCGACAACAGCGCCTGGGCCATCGACACGGGACGGGTGGCGCTGGCGGTGGACGGCGCCGGCAACTTCACCGTGGTCTACACAAAGGGCACGCGCAGTGGCGAGTCCTTCGGCGAGCCGATCATGCTGTATGCGCGGACCTATGGCAGCAAGGGCACTGCATCCGGCACCGAATTCCGCGTGGACGGCGGCCTGAGCCCCAACCAAGGCGACGTGGCCATGGCGATGGACCCGGCCGGCGCGTTCATCGTGGTGTGGGACCTGCTGGACGAAGCTTCCGCCAACGGCAGCTGGGAGATTTACTCCCAGCGCTTCGACAGCAGCGGCAACAAGCTGGGCGCGAACTTCATGCTGGACGCAACACCGGCAGCGAATGGTGCGGACCAAGCGCCGGGCGTGGCCAGCGATGCCAGCGGCAACTTCGTGAGCGTATGGGAATCGGGCGTCTATATTCCCGGGGTTTCGCGCAGCTACAGCGTGACGGCGCGGCTTTTCGCGGGGCCATGATAGGGTGGCGGGGGCAGTCATGATGTTGGCCGATCTGGCCGCACTCGAAAAGGCCTAAAGGTCTACCGGACGCCCCGGGCGCTACAATCCGGGCACCATGAAAATCCTCATCGCCATTCCCAGCCAGGACTTCGACCCCACCGAGGTCGCGGTGACCTGGCAGGTGCTGAAACAGGCCGGGCACGAGCTGCATTTCGCCACACCGGACGGCCAGCGCGGCTACGCCGACCCGATCATGATCAGCGGCGAAGGCCTGGACCCCTGGGGCTTCATTCCGCTGCTGCGCAAGATCCGCCTGATCGGCCTGAGCCTGCGCGCCCAGGGTGGCGCAAGGCGCGCCTACCGCGAGCTGGAGCAGGACGCCCTGTTCCTCAAGCCGCTGCGCTACGAAGACCTGCGCGTGGGCGACTTCCAGGCGCTGGTGCTGCCCGGCGGCCACGCCAAGCGCATGCGCACCTACCTGGAGAGCGCGGTACTGCAAGGTTTCGTGGCCGACTTCTTCGACAGTGGCAAGCCGGTGGGCGCCGTGTGCCACGGCGTGGTGCTGGTTGCGCGCAGCATCTCCAAGAAGACCGGCAAGTCCGTGCTGCACGGCCGCAAGACCACCGCCCTGACCTGGAAGCTGGAAAAGTCCGGCTGGCTGCTATCCAAATTCCTGGCCCGCTTCTGGGACCCGGACTATTACCGCACCTACGGCGAAGCCAAGGGCCAGCCGGCGGGCTACATGAGCGTGCAGGCCGAAGTGACGCGGGTGCTGGCGCGGCCGGAGGATTTCATAGATGTGCCGCGGGATGCGCCCCATCAGTTTGCCAAGACCAGCGGGGTGGTGCGGGATTCAGCCACCAACTCGAAGCCGGCTTGGGTGGTGCGGGATGGAAATTATGTTTCGGCGCGGTGGCCGGGGGATGTTTATACGTTTGCGCGGGAGTTTGATACGGCGCTTACCTGACTACGTCTTCTCCTCCCAGTCCAGCTTTAACAACTCTGCGACGCCGGCCAGTCGTTTATCCCGCGTCCACAGCCGCGCACCCGGCTCCACCGCCACGGCAGCAAGCAAATGTGCGTCAACAAAGCCGATGCCTTTGCCCATCAACTCCTTTGCTTCGATGAACGTTAGCGCAGCCTCATCGGCTACCGGAGTCAGCGGGGGCAGATTGCGCCACAGTCGCAGCAGTATGGCGCGATCGCGCAGGCTGCCGCAGGCCAGTTCACCGACGATCATGGGATGCATCACCACCCTGCCCTTTTCAAGCAGAGCTGCAAGTAGCTTGTCGCCTTTGCGCAGGTGATCGATCCAAATCGAGGTATCAGCCAGGATCATGCTTCAGCTTGGCGGCGGCGGATTGGCTTGAGGCGCGGCTGCGAGCCGCCGAGGGCGGCGAGCTGGCGGGCGCTTTCACGCTCGATTAGGGCTTTGAGACCTTCGCGTACGACAGCGGTTTTTTCATCGAGGCGGGTGAGGGCCTTGGCGCGACGATAGAGGTCGTCGTCGATGTTGAGGGTGGTTCTCATGGGGCTGTCCTATGCATATGAAAGCATAGATAGTATATGCATCTGAGGGGGCGGGGTCACTTTTGCCATTGAAGGCCAGATCCTTCGCTATGCTCAGGATGACAAGTTGGGTGGGGCGGGAATGGCCCCTCGATACACCGCGCTACGCGCGGCACTCGGGGCGAACGGGGGTTTGGCTACCTGAAAGCTACCCCTCCCGCGCCTTCGGCGCGACCTCTCCCCCAAGGGGAGAGGTAAACACTCTCAGGGTTTGAAGACTTCCATCACCCTCTCCCTCAACCACTTATTCGCCGGCTCCGCCTCGACGTTGGCGTGCCAGTAGAGGTGCGCGTCCAGGGTGGGCATGGCGAGGGGGAAGGGCAGGATCTGGTTACCGAACTGCTGGCTGGCGATGCGGGCGTAGGTTTCCGGCATGGTGAGGATGAGGTCGGTGCGGCTGACCACGCTGCAGGCGGCGAAGTAGTGCTGGCATCTGAGGCGGATGCGGCGCTGGAGGCCCTGGCGGCTCAGTTCGACGTCTTCCAGGCCGAGGCCGGAGCGGCGAGAGCTGACGAGGATGTGGTCCTGCTCTAGATAGGTCTCTACATCGAGGCTCTTGCCGACGACGGGGTGGCCTTTGCGGGCCATGACGACCATGGGGTCGATGCCGATGCGGGTGTGGTGGACCTGTTGGGACAGGGGCAGGAGGATGTCGATGGCGGCGTCGAGGGTGCCCATGGCGAGTTCGGATTCCATTTCGCGGCGGTCGGCGCGGACGGCGGCGATCTCGATGTGCGGGGCTTCTTGGGCCACGCGCTCCATCAAGGCGGGCAGGAGGGTGGCTTCGAGCACGTCGCGCACGGCCAGGGTGAATTTTACGCGGCTGGTGGCGGGGTCGAAGCGGGCCACTTCGTTGAGGGTGATTTCGAGGTTGCGCAGGGAGCGACGCACCGGATCGATGATGCCTCTGGCCAGGGGCGTGGGGACCATGGCCTGGCCCTGGCGCTCGAACAGGGGGTCTCCGAACATTTCGCGCAGGCGCGACAGGGCGTGGCTGATGGCGGGCTGGGTGAGGTGGAGCTTGCGCGCGGCCTTGGTGATGCCGCCTTCGGTGTAGATGGCGTCCAGCACCACTAAAAGGTTGAGATCGACCCGGTTAAGTTGCATGGGAACTGGGATGCACGGAGCTTATGACCGGGGATGCAGAGGTTTCATTTGAACCAGCTTAGTGGGGGGCTTAGGCTGGGGGCAAATAGGTGCCCGGAGGGGTGCGGGGGGGCGGTGCCGCCGGGAGGTGCGCCGCTGTCCCTTTCTTCGGGCTTTGACTGGTTTTGATGGTGAAGCAGGTTTTGGGCTGGCTTTGGCACTGGCCCCTCGATACACCCGCTACGCGGGCACTCGGGGCGAACGGATGCTTGTTGAGTCGGGCAAAAGCGGTATGGCACGGCATGGCGAGGTGAGCACTCCGCCGCGACATACCCCTAGCCCTCTCCCCCAAGGGGACTGAAGCGAAGGCGGCAGAGTTTGTCATCCTGAGCGCAGCGAAGAATCCGGCCAGATCCTTCGCTGCTCTCAGGATGACAGATGAACGGCCCCTCTCCCCTACCCCTCTCCCGCAAGCGGGAGAGGGGATTAGCATGAAGTCGCACGAATACGCAGGCACGGAAGAGAATCTAGAGCATGAGCCAGGAGTTCGCGGGTACCACTGAGGTGCGGGAGAAGCATCGCTTCGATGAGGCGAAGCTGGAGGCTTATCTACGCGAGCATGTGGCGGGCTACCAGGGGCCGCTGCAGGTGGTGCAGTTCAAGGGCGGGCAGTCGAATCCTACTTTTGGGCTGATCGCGGGAGATAAGCGCTATGTGCTGCGGCGCAAGCCGCCGGGGAAGCTGTTGCCGTCCGCCCATGCGGTGGACCGGGAATACAAGGTGATCACTGCGCTGCATGGCACGGCGGTGCCGGTGGCGAAGACCTGGTGCCTGTGCGAGGACGACGCCGTCATCGGCACGGCGTTTTATGTGATGGACTGGGTGGATGGGCGGGTGCTGTGGGACCCTGCCCTGCCCGGGCTGGAGCCATCCGAGCGGGCTGCGATCTTCGACGAGATGAACCGGGTGATGGCGGCGCTGCACGCGGTGGATTACGCGGCGGTGGGGCTGGCGGATTACGGCAAGCCGGGCAATTACTTCGCACGGCAGATCGACCGCTGGAGCAAGCAATACCGCGCCTCGGAGACGCAGAAGATCGCATCGATGGAGCGGCTGATCGAATGGCTGCCGCAGCATATTCCACCCGGTGACGAGACCAGCATCGTGCATGGCGATTACCGGCTGGACAATCTGATGCTGGACGCCACGGAGCCGAAGATCCTGGCGGTGCTGGACTGGGAGCTTTCGACGCTGGGGCATCCGCTGGCGGATTTTGCCTATCACTGCATGACCTGGCACATCCCCAAGGGGGTGTTTCGCGGGCTGGCGGGGGTGGATCTGGCTTCTTTGGGGATTCCGAATGAGCAGGATTATGTGGCGGCTTACTGCCGGCGCACCGGGCGTGAGGGGATCGATCCGAATCACTGGGATTTTTATATCGCCTACAACCTGTTCCGGCTGGCGGCGATTCTTCAAGGGATCGCGGGGCGGGTGAAGGATGGGACGGCGGCGAGTCCGCAGGCGGCGATGATGGGATCGGCAGTGCAGCCGCTGGGGGACCAGGGGTGGAAGCTGGTGGAGAAGATTTTGGCGCGGGGGTGAGATTTGATTGCCTCTCCCCTTTAGGGGAGAGGTCGGCGCGGAGCGCCGGGTGAGGGTGCGATTTACACGGGGTGAGCACTCCGTTGAGAGCTACCCCTCTCCCCCAAGGGGAGAGGGGACGGAAGCAGCGGGATTCGGTGAGGGTGGCGCTTGTTGAAAGTTCGCTCACCCCAGCCCTCTCCCCACGTACGTGGGGAGAGGGGCTTAGAAGCATTCAGGATTTATTGCTTATTGCGGCATACAGGAACACGGAGGAGCACACCATGGATTTCGAATATTCGGACAAGACCAAGCAGCTCATGGGCCGTCTCAAGGCCTTTATGGATGCGCATGTGTATCCCAACGAGAAGCGCTTCCATGAGGAGGTGGCGGAGGGGGATCGCTGGCAGCCGACGAAGATCATGGAGGTGATGAAGGACAAGGCGAAGGAAGCGGGGCTGTGGAACCTGTTCCTGCCGGAGTCTTCGCTTGGCGCGGGGCTGACCAATCTGGAATATGCGCCGCTGTGCGAGATCATGGGGCGGGTGATCTGGGCGCCGGAGATTTTCAATTGCTCGGCGCCGGATACGGGGAACATGGAGGTGCTGGTGCGCTACGGCACGGAGGCGCAGAAGAAGCAGTGGCTGGAGCCGCTGCTGGCCGGCAAGATCCGCTCCTGCTTCGCCATGACGGAGCCGGCGGTGGCTTCGAGCGATGCGACGAATATTTCCAGCTCGATCAAGAAAGATGGCGACGATTACGTCATCAACGGGCGCAAATGGTGGTCTTCCGGTGCCAATGATCCGCGCTGCAAGCTTTTCATCTTCATGGGCAAGACGGACCCGGACAACCCCAGCCGGCACAGCCAGCAGTCGATGATCCTGGTGCCGAAGGACACGCCGGGGGTGAAGGTGTTGCGGCATCTGCCGGTGTTCGGCTATGACGATGCGCCGCACGGGCATGGCGAGGTGGATTTCAAGGATGTGCGGGTGCCGGCTTCGAACATGCTGCTGGGCGAAGGGCGCGGCTTCGAGATCGCGCAGGGGAGGCTTGGACCGGGCCGTATCCATCATTGCATGCGGTTGATCGGCCTGGCCGAGCGGGCGCTGGAGAAGATGTGCCAGCGCACGATCTCGCGCGTGGCCTTCGGCAAGCCGGTGGCGGCGCAGACGGTGACGCTGGAGCGCATCGCCGAGGCGCGCATCCTGATCGACTCCGCCCGGTTGCTGACGCTGAAGGCGGCGTACATGATGGATACGGTGGGCAACAAGGTCGCGGCGAAGGAGATCGCGATGATCAAGGTGGCGGCGCCGAACATGGCCTGCCAGGTGATCGACTGGGCAATCCAGGCGCATGGCGGCGGCGGTGTCACCGACGACTTCGGGCTTTCCTATGCCTATGCGCAGGCGCGCACGCTGCGGCTGGCGGACGGGCCGGACGAGGTGCACCGCAACCAGATCGGCAAGATGGAGCTGGGGATGCATGCGCCGCCGGAGGTTTTGAAGGCGATGGCGAAGGGGCGATAGGTTCACCCGGATTTGTTGAAGAAGCCCGTTCGTCCCGAGTGAATCGCGCAGCGATTTGTATCGAGGGAGCGCCCTGGCCCCTCCCTCGATACGTGTTGCCGCGAAACACTACTCGGGACTGTCAGACCAGCCCGCCCGCTGGACGGGAACTCGGGGCGAACGGAGGGTGTGGAATTGGCAGGACGGCGGAATGCGCTGCGCCCCTCGATCTGCTCGCAAAGCGAGCTACCCGGGACAGGTTTATTCCGCCCTACGGCTGGGCTTTGAGCGGGCCCTGTTGCGTACCGGCCGGCCCGGTACCGGATCTGCCCGCGGCTGGCCGGGCAGCCACCACAGGGGCGGACGGGCCCCGGACGCGCAAAGATTGGTAAAGCGTAACAATTGCACCTGTCGCAAACCCCCTAGTCATGGCATATCATTTCCCCGCATCCGGTTGTATAAGTTGGGCGTAAGGGACTTATGGGACCCAACTCCAGGCTGCCGTGATTCGACACGGCGCAGCCAACGCCGTCTCGGGGGAGATATAGACATGCAGTTTGTGCGACAGCCGCGCCGTAGCCAGGCACGTACCATCGACGTTGATACCCAGTGGGCCATGTGGGCCTTTCTTCTCGGCATTGCGGCCGGGCTGGGACTGCATTTTTTCTGAACGCCGGCCCGGCTGCGCGCCGGGCTTCGGGAAGGCAGGATGCGGCCGCATGGCGGCCCGGCTTGCTGTGGTAAAGAACAACTATGCGGGGTTTGGCGCTGAGTGCAGAGATCCTGCCAAGCGCTTGATATTGCTATTGAATCAATAAAGCCCGCACTGTGCTTCGCGGCTTGGCCGCGGCTGGCCCGGCGCGGGCGCTCCCCCGCATTTTCCTGTTTTGTTACGCTTCTTTACGCAATGGAGTGCACGCTTCCAGCGCCCGAAACTCGCCAGCAGGAGCCGGAGAGAAGGGCAGGCAAGATGAACCGAAGCCAGTCGCTCCGCCCCTGCGGGCCTGCTGTGCGGGCATCCTGAAAATCGCGGGATGCCGTTCCCGAACCTGCCCCTTTCCCACCCCTTCCCTGCAAGCCGCCCGGACGCCAGGCGACCGGATTGGACTGGAAGGCTGGCCTGTTTGGCGTACCTGCCGGGACCAGGGATTGGGCGTTCACATCTAAAATACAGGGATACGGAAACATGCTGACTTATTACGATCACAAGCTGGGCCGCGAACGCGTCAAGCGCCGCTACACCTGGGCGGGCTGGTCATTCTGTGGCGGTATCGCAGTGGGAGTGATCGTCGCCCACCTGCTGTAAGCGCGGCGGCACAGGAACGCCGCCTGCATCAGGCGGCCAGGTTCATTTTCGATCACTCCTTGCGCCATTCACTGCGTGATCGGCGGCAGCAGCGGCGGCAGGATCGGCTGGGCCACCCCCACCCGGGTCACATAAGCATCCCAATCGGCGGTCAGCTCGGCCACGATCTGCGGATTTTCGGCGGCGACATCATTGGTCTCGCCGCGATCGGTATCCATGTTGTAGAGCTGCCAGTCGTGATTGATGAGCAAGGCAGCCGAAGGCAGCAGGTAGTTCACCACCCGCGTCAGTTTCCACGAGCCCTTGCGCACGTAACGGATGTCGTTGACCTCGTCGACGATGACGTCGTCGGGGCCATAGATGGCGGCGCTCTGGCCGGTCAGCACCGGCATCAGGGACTGCCCTTCCAGCGGCGCCACGGTACGACCCTGGTACTGCGTACCGGGAGTGGGGATGCCGGCGGCATCGAGAATGGTGGGCACCACATCGAGCAGTGAAGCGAGCGCGGCGCTGGGCTGGGTGCCGGCGCTCTGCCCCGGCAGGCGCACGATGGCCGGCACGGAGATGCCGCCCTCGGCAGTGAAGGCCTTGAACAGCCGGAACGGCACGGTGCCCACTTCGGCCCAGCGGGTGCTGCGGAACAGGAAGGAGCCGGGCTGGCCGTAATTGGCGTAGCTGTCGTCGATGTCGAGGTTGCCGGTGCTGTCGACGTATGGGATGAAGCCGTAGCCCATGCCGTCGGCGCCGTTGTCGGAGAGGAAGATGATGAGGGTGTTGTCGTACTCGCCGATCTGCTTGAGGTAGGCGATGAGCTGGCCGACGTTGGCGTCGAGGTTGCTGAGCATGCCGGCGAACACTTCCATGATGCGTGCTTCGCTTTGCTGCTGCGTCGGCAGCAGGGTGTTCCAGGCCTGGTTGACGAGCACGCCGGGCTGGCCGAAACGGACCATCACGGCTTCGTCGCCGGGATTGGCGGTCAAGTCCTGCGGCACGATGCCCAGGTTCTTTTGCTTTTGCAGGCGCGCGCTGCGGATGGCGGCGTAGCCGGCGTCGTAGACGCCCTTGTACTGGCTCAGATAAGGATCCGGCACCTGCAACGGGAAGTGCACGGCCTGGAAAGCGAGATAGGCGAAGAAGGGCTTGCCATCGCCGTGATCGGCGCCGATGTAGCTTTGCAGCCGCTGCTCGAAATAATCGCTGGAGTAGAAATCGCTGGGCAACTGCGCCTGCACGCCGTTCTCGTAATAGGCGCGGGCGGCGGATTCGGGGCGGCCGCTGGTAGCGGCGTAGTTGCTGCCGAAGGCCTCGGAGTAGTCCATGGAGAAGGATTGCTCGAAGCCCCAATCCACCGGGCCGCCGCCGCCGAGATGCCACTTGCCGGCCATGTAGGTGTGGTAGCCGCTGTCGTGCAGCAGCTGCGCCACGGTGCGGGCGCTGGAATCGAGATTGCCCT
>JAMFRN010000194.1 GCA_026224805.1 Nevskia soli | reverse complement strand
TTCCGGCTTCCTTCAGACCCCGCCTCACAGCGACGCCCTTGCCTTCCGCTAGCACTTCCCCTTGCCGGGTGTGCAGGGGACTTCCACCCCCAAGCAAGTGCGCCCTGCCGGGCGCACCACAAAAAAGGCGGGACAGCTTGCGCCATCCCGCCCCGCTCAATTCAGCCTGCGGCGGAGCGATTCGCTCCGCCGGGGTGTCGCCTCAGTTGCGGCGGCCGCCGAACAGGCGCAGCAGCATCAGGAACAGGTTGATGAAGTCCAGGTACAGGCGCAGCGCGCCCATCACCACCTTCTTGCCCTGGGTGTCGCCGGCTTCGGCGTAGACGTACAGCTCCTTGATCTTCTGCGTGTCGTAGGCGGTGAGGCCGACGAACACCAGCACGCCGATCACCGACACGGCGAACTGCACCGCGCTCGACTTGAGGAAGATGTTGACCACGCTGGCGATGATGACGCCGATCAGGCCCATGAACAGGAACGAGCCCCAACGCGTCAGGTCGGACTTGGTGGTATAGCCGTAAAGGCTCATGGCTCCGAAGGTGCCGGCCGAGATGAAGAACACGCGCGCGATGCTCTGCCCGGTGTACATCATGAAGATGCCGGCCAGGGACAGGCCCATCAAGGCCGCGTAAATCCAGTAGGTCGTCTGCGCCGTCACCAGGCTCATCTTTTCGATGCGGAAGCTGAGGAACATCACCATGCCCAGCGGCGCCAGCATCACCAGCCAGATCAGCGGGGTCCTGGCGATGGCGAGGTAGAAGCCGGTGCTGAAGGCGTAATACGCGACCACGCCGGTGAGGGCCAGGCCGCCGGCCATATAGGTATAGATGGCGCGGATGTAGTCACGGAAGCCGGTGTCGACGCCGGCCTGCGCCAGCGGGGGGCGGCTGTTTCGCATCGAGTTCAGGTCGATGGGCATGTAAGTTCTCGGGTAGTGGTTACGGGTGCGCTTGCAAGCATACGCTAAGGTACAACTTGAGGCTTCAACGCCAGGTTTCAAGTGCTGGTTTTACAAGGATAAATCCTGTTCCCGCGGACTCTGGGCGCAGGCCTTTCGACCGCGCCGCCGGGCCACAGTTCAGATCGGACGGGAGGATGCCCGCAGGACGCCCGTGGCCCTGTTTCGGCGCAGTGGCGGGCGGCTTTTCAAGCTCGTCCCGGCGGATGTCGCGCCTGATCAGCCAGATCATCAGGGCAACCGGGGCCGCCAGTGCCAGCCGCAGCAACAGCATGCCTTCAGCCATATGGTCCATCGCGGTCAACTACCCGGACGAGTGTGTCTCCATCGTACACGGCGAATGCTAATCTGATCCGCAACGCGAAACATCGCGATCGCGGCAGCGCCGTTCGATCGGCCCGATCAAAACAAGCACACAGGAGGAGCGGAACGATGCCACTCAAGCAGCAGGCGGACGCGGTATTGCGGCAGGCAGCGGAATCGGGCGCCGTGCCGGGCGTGGTGGCCATGGTCACCAACCGCCAGGGTACTGTCTACGAGGGCGCTTTCGGCAAGCGCGCGCTCGGCCAGGATGCGCCGATGACGCTGGACACGGTGGGCCTGATCGCCTCGATGACCAAGGCGCTCACCAGCACCGCGGCGCTGCAGCTGCTGGAACAGGGCCGGCTCGACCTGGAAAGCCCGGCGGCGAAATGGCTGCCCGAGCTGGCGCAAATCCAGGTGCTGGAGGGCTTCGACGCAACCGGCCAGCCGCGCACCCGTGCGCCGAAGCGGCCGATCACCCTGCGCCACCTGCTCACCCATACCGCCGGTTTCAGCTACGAATTCCTAAGCGAGGAAGTGCAGAAATTCCAGGCGGCGAAGGGCCTCTCCGGCATCTTCAGCTGCGAGCTGGCGGAGCTGCGCCTACCGCTGCTGTTCGATCCCGGCGAGCGCTGGCAATACGGCATCAACATCGACTGGGTCGGCCGCATCGTCGAGGCGGTCAGCGGTCAAAAGCTCGGCGCCTACCTGAGCCAGCATGTGCTGGGACCACTGGGCATGCAGGACACAGCCTTCCGCTTGACGCCGCAGATGCGGGCGCGCAAGGCCACCATCCACCAGCGGCTGGAGGATGGCCAGCTGGTGCCGACCGACTTCGAAGTGCCCCAGGAGCCGCAATTCGAGATGGGCGGCGGCGGCCTTTACAGCACGGTAGGCGACTACCTGAAGTTCGTGCGCATGATCCTCAATCGGGGCCAGGCCGCCGGCGGACAGGTGCTCAAGCCGGAGACGGTGGAGCTGATGTCACGCAACCAGATGGGCGAACTGAACGTGTTGAACCTGCACAGCACCAACCGCATGCTGACCAACGATCTGCCGCTCCCCCCAGACATACCGCACAAATGGGGCCTGGCCTGGATGATCAATACCAAGCCCCTACCCACCGGCCGCCCGGCGGGAAGCCTGATGTGGGCTGGGCTGACCAATTGCTATTACTGGATCGATCCTGCCAGCGGCATCGGCGGCGTACTGCTGACGCAGATCCTGCCCTTCGCCGACGTCAAAGCGTTTCCGCTGTTCCTGGCGTTCGAGTACACCGTTTACCAGAACCTGTAAGCCGGAACGTCGCCGGGAGGAACCGGCTCAGCCCGGCTTGCGTGCGACTGCGAGTACCGATGGCATCGGGATACCGATGCCATCGCTCCCGGTGAACGCCGCGGCGCCGACGCTGATGGCCGCGCGGATTCTGGACAGTGCCGGTGCCGTCTGCGCCCGCAGCAAGGCGGCGGTGCGTACGGTGCCGTGAAGCATGGCCTCGAACAGCTCCTCCGGCCGGTTGAAGCGCCACAGCTGCGGCACGATGACGACGCCCGGCTCCACCAGTCCGGCCGCCCGCAGCGCCTCGCTCGCCACCGCGGCATCGCTGTAGCGGAAGAACGGCGGCCCCGGCGGCAAGGGCACATCGATGCGGCCGTGCTGCTCGATGGCGTCGAGCACGATGCGAAAGCCCTCGGTTTGCGGCGGCGCCGCCCAGACGGTGAAGCCGCAGCGTCCGCCCGGCGCCAGCACCCTCGCCGCCTCGGCCAGTGCCTGCTCCGGACGATCCAGGTGCAGCAGGCCGAAGTTCATCGCCACCGCATCGAAGGCGGCGTCGGGCAGCGCCAGCGCTTCGGCATCGCCCTCATCGAATCGCAGCTGCGGATGGCGCCGGCGGGCCAGAGCCACCATCGCCGCGGAGAAGTCGAGGCCGAGCGCTTGCGCGCCGCGTTGCGCCGCCTGCGCAGCCACCTGGCCAGGACCGCAGGCCACATCGAGCAGGCGCGTGCCCGCCTTGACTTGCAGCGCGTCCAGCAGCGCCGCGATGGACTGGGTGGTGAGCCGGGTGAAGGCGTCGTCATAGTCCGCGACTGCGCTTTCCCATCCCGATTTTTCAAGCTCGCGGAAGGCGGAGGCTGGCTGCTTTTGCAAGATGGGAATTCCTGAAAGGGTTCACTGATTGCGCACCGCGCACGGCGTGCATCCTCCACGACCGCCACGCCTTTGCGCAAGCCCCCTTCTGCACCGGCCCTGGGGCGTGCTTCAGAATACCGGCAGCATCAGCACCACCAGCAACACGCCGGCCACCATCTCGATCAGGTGTTGCAGCGCGTTGTAGGGACGCCACATGGTGAGCACCAGATAGATGGTGGCGAACAGGCTGCCAAACAGGGCCCATACCGGGGCCAGGACCACCAGCATCAAGGCCGCCGCATCCGAATGCTGCTTCAGCAATGCTCCGCCGCTGCTCAGGCGCAGCGACAGGCCCAACAAGGCCAGCACCAGCAAGGCTGTGCTGGCGCGAAACGCCACGTCGCGCGGACGCCTCGGCACGCTTGTACCCCACTCCGAAACCATCAGATTCTGCCGGCAAGACATTGGAAAGTGCCGGACGCATCAGGCACGGCCAAACTGCGAGGGGCAGCACTGCACCCGCCTCAGCTTCCATGCTCTCGCGCCCTCCAAGTCGGCAGTATCCCTGCTCGGGCGCCTGCAAAAACAGCCAGTGCGATCAACGGTAGCGCCAAGCGGCCTGAACTGTCGCGGCGGGCTTTGCTTCGGCAGAAACAGCCTCGCCCCACCATATACGCGGCGGACAGGATGAAGCACCGGGCGAGGCAGCCATCCGGCACAATACGCAGCCGGAGCGCTCCCTGAGCACTCCATCTCCAATCAGACCTTTTCGCCGTGGATCAACCATGCCTGTGAATACGCCGAGGACGCCGCGCAAGCCATCCCCTTCCGAAGATCACGTCATTCCGGTGGAAGTGCGCGCCAGCAGGATCAATGGCCGCGGCCTGTTCGCCCGCGCCGCGCTGCCGGGCCGCCGCAAGCTGGGCGAAATCTCGGGCGAGCTGGTGCGCCTGCCGGGCGCATGGAAGAAAGTGGAGCGGTCGGACAAGATCTACCTGATCGAGCTGAATGAGCGGCAGGCGCTGGAATGCTCGAGCGGCAACAGCTTCCGCTATCTGAACCATAGCTGCACCGCCAACTGCTACATGCGCATCATCCGCAACCGCGTCGAGATCTACACCCGCCGTCCGATCAGGGCGGGCACCGAACTCACGGTGAACTATGGCGCCACGCCGCACAAGGACGGTATGCGCTGCGCCTGCGGCGCCGCGAACTGCAAGGGCCGCTTGTAGCTCCGCTGGCACCTGATTTGCAGGGATACCGGCGCCCGCTGCTTGCGGCCCGGCGCCGCTCGTCGGCACTTTCGCCGCCGTCCGTCTCCCGCCCGGCAAGTCACTGAACTTTCCTGTGCACCTTGTGTTCGGAAGTAGACGGCGAGTCGGATGGACGGCTTGGAAAATTTGCTGGGCGGGGACCATTGCGCCACGGAATGAGGTGCTTGATATGGCGACACGAAGGATGTTTTTTGCCTTGGCGGCGGCCTGTGCGGTCCTGTCCGCATGCGGCGGCCCGGTGGTCACGCTGAAGAATCCGCAAAGCGGGGAGCTGGCCTCGTGCAAGGGTGGCGTCAGCTCCATCGGCCTGACCTCGGATCGGGTGGAAAGCGATTTGCTGACCGAATGCGTGGACGGCTACACACAACAAGGTTACGAAGTGGTAACGGCGACGCATTAAGCCTGTTTGGCGTTTCCTCCGCTGGTATGATCCGGACACTGGGGCCTGCATTGACCCCAGGTGATGGACTATTACTCAAAAGGGGAGCTCAGACATGAATCGCTTGTTACTCGCCGCCGCTCTGGCCATGGCGGCCGCGCCGGCTTTTGCCCAGGTCGGCGTGTCGGTCAATATCGGTGAGCCGGGCTTCTACGGCCAGATCGAACTCGGCAACAATTACCCGCCGCCGCAGGTGGTTTACCAGCAGCCGGTAGTGGTCGAGCAGGTGCCGGAAAGCCTGGGGCCGCCGATCTACCTGCGCGTTCCTCCCGGCTATGCCAGGGACTGGCGCCACCACTGCGCCGAATACCGCGCCTGCGGCCATCGCGTCTATTTCGTGCGGGACAGCTGGTACACCAGCGAATACGCACCGCGCTACCACCGCGATCATTTCGGACCCGGGCCGGAACATCGGGACGATCATGGCCGGGATCATGGACATGACCATGGCCCCGATCGCGGCCACGACGATCACGATCGCCACGACCACTAGGGCTCACAGGTACCGAGTTGGGCGGCCCGCCGCCCGGCTCGTGGCATGAGGATTCGCTGGCGGCTTGCGCGGCGTCCACCGTAAATGCGCTAATGGAGCATCGCTCCGTCTAGAGAGCATTGAGGAGACCGCGACATGCCCCGTATCGATGTGCCCGACGATCTGGGCGGCTGGATGGCCCTGCGCCCGGATATGGCGCCCGGCCTGGTGGCGCTGAGCGACGCCGTCTACGGCAAGTCGAAACTGCCGCTGCGGGTGCAGGAGATCGCCCGCATGCGCATCGCCCTGGCCAACCAGTGTGAAGTCTGCCGCAACGCCCGCTATGCCGAAGGACCGGAATCAGGCATGAACGAAGCCTTCTATGCCGGCGTGGCGCAATGGCGCACCGCGCCCGGCTACAGCCCGCGCGAAAGGCTCGCCGCCGAGTACGCCGAAGGCATCGCGCTCGACCACCTCGCCCTGCGCGACAATGACGATTTCTGGAAGCGGCTGCGCCAGCATTTCCGCGACGAGGAAATCGTCGATCTGGCCTTGTGCTGCACGCTCTGGCTTGGCGCAGGCCGCACCATGCGGGTGCTCGACGTGGGCCAGACCTGCTCGCTGGTGATGAGCCGCCGCGAAATCGAATTGGCCTGATTTACGCGAAAAGAAGTGTGTGCGGCACCTGGAGCTCGATCCGGGAAGCCCGCGTCACCCGACGCGCATCGGAAAATTTTCATGCGCGCCCGGAATCTCGTCATTGCCGGCGTGGTTCCCTGCCACCAGATCCGATCGGGAGTCAGCGCGACAACCGCCCAATACACCCATGGCAGCCCGGGTTTCGCTGCGCGCCACCCGGGCTGCGAACAGCCGCTTCACGCTGCGGCTGAGATCCGCTTACTGCTTGGTCGACTGGGTGATGGTGAAGTCGTCGAAGTCCACGCCCACGTCCCAGCCGCGGCCGGTGCCGCTGAGCGCCATCGAAATCTCGCCCTTGGTCATCACCGCCGCCGCACCGGCATCGACGGTCGCGGCATGCGCCGAACCGGCGGCATAGCTGCCCAGCACGTCGTGAATATCCTTCACTCCGGTGAAATCGGCGTGGCCCTTGTCGATGCTGGATTTGCCGACGGTGAGGCCGCCGCCCTTGGACTTGAGATGGACCTTTAGCGTGGAGCCATCGCTGCACGTAACGGTGCCGTGTCCCGACGCGGTCTTGTAGATCAGTGACCAGCCCTTGACGGCAAAACTCATCTTGCAGGTGAGGTTATCCGCTTGCGCCGCCGTGCTGAACGCTCCGCACGCTGCAAACAACAGCGCCGCACCTGTCGCCTTCAACTTATGGTTCATCTTGAACTCCTGGTTTTATTGGCGCGCCCGGACAGCAAGCGCGAATTGCACGTCGCGTCAGGCCTCGAATGCCGCGCGCGACACATTCCTGGACTTGCCCCTTATAGTCCTGCGCCATGCCGGCAAACACAAGCCGCCTGCGCCACATTTCCAGAACAAGCCTTCTAAAACAATCGCATACAGATGCATATCGGCGTCGATCGCGGCGCCGCGCGGCAACCGGATGGAACCCCCTCAAGGCATCGGGGTCAAAACTTCGGCTCCAATACATGCGGGCCACCCCCCATCAATACAGCCAACTCAAGCAGGCCAATTCAAACAGGAGTTTGATCATGATCATGGACGACAAGGACGATGTGCGCGAACGTGCCCATCATGCAGCCGAGGAAGCCGCGCACAGCGCCACCGCCGACAAGACCAAGGGTCGTGTCAAGGAAGCCGTAGGCAAGGTCAAGGAAAAAGTCGGCGGCGCCGTTGGCGATCACGAACTCGAAGCCAGGGGCACGGCCCAGCGCATCGAGGGCAAGAAGGATCGCATCAAGGGCGAGATCAAGGACAAGATCGACGACGTCAAGGAGCACATCGAAGCCGGCATTGATGTGGTGAAGGAAAAGATCGACGAAGCGCGCGGCAAGAAGTAAGCGCGGCAAGACTCAAGCAAGGCCCCGCCATGCGGGGCCTTGTTCATTTTGCGAGCCGCTATCCAATAACCCGATCTCGTCCTTTCGGCTGAGTCGGTGCGCCTACGATCCGCTACGCTGAACTCCGGGAGAACAACCGGGGAGTACCTGCCGCATGGTCCACCACATCCAGGTCGGGCTGACCATCTTCATCTTTGTCGTTTCGGCGCTCAGTTTCTGGGGCAGCCTGCGCAGCGCCAACCCGTATGGGCGTCATATGCTGCCCGGCCAGCGCAACACCATGCCGGCGCTGCCCGCCTGGCTGCTGTTCGAGGCGCCGCAGTTTTTCTCGTTCGCCCTGACCTTCTGGCTGAGCGCTTCGAGCCCATCGGCCGCCGCCCTGACCCTGTTCGCGCTGTGGCAGGCCCACTACACCTATCGCGCCCTGATTTATCCGCTGCGCATGCGCGATCGTCACAAACGCTTTCCCATCGCCAGCGTGATTTTCGGCATCCTGTTCAACGGCATCAACGGTTTCATCAACGGCTACGCCGTGGCTCACGCCCCGCACTTGATGAATGCCGCGTGGCTGCACGACCCACGCTTCGTCATCGGTGTGGCGGTTGCCGTTGCTGGCTGGCTGATCAATTTCCAGGCCGACACCATCCTCATCAACCTGCGCCGCGACGGCAGCACCGGCTACAAGGTGCCGCACGGCGGCCTGTTCCGCTACGTATCTTCCGCCAACTACTTCGGGGAGATCGTGCTGTGGTGCGGCTGGGCCCTGATGAGCTTCACTCCTGCCGGCCTGTCCTTCGCCGTCTTCAGCACTGCCAACCTGCTGCCGCGCGCGTTATCGCATCACCGCTGGTACGTCGAGCATTTCGCCGACTATCCGAGGGAACGCAGGGCGATCATCCCCGGGATACTGTGAGTGTGGAAGTGCTGCTAGGGCGATAATTGCCGGCTACGCCATTCGGCAGCCCGGTCGCTACGCCGAGCCGAGCCGCGGCAGGAACAGGAGCGAGAGGTGTAAGCTATATCAATCGCAGGCGGGCAAAGCATCCGCAGCGAAACATAGGGAGGAGAACCCCATGAGCAGAGGCATGACCCCAGCGATTCTGGTGATGGTCAACGAGCGGGCGCGCGACAAGATGCGCTGCACGCTGACCATGCGCAATCCGCCGAAGCCCGCGGCACCGGGCACGCCGCCGCAGATGCAACGGGTCGATCAGCTTTCCTGATCGACCGGGCGACTCGCGGGTATCCGCCGCCTTAGGCGCGCAGGATTTTTCCGAAGCATAGTTCCAAATCATCACGCCACGGCGGCAGGCGCACGCCGAAGGTGCGCGCGATCTTGCCGCAATCCAGGCGGGAGTTCGCGGGACGCTGCGCCGGTGTCGGATAGGCGGAAGCGGGAATCGGCAGGACCTCGCGGCAGCGCACTGACGCCGCATCCGCGCTGCGCAGCTGCTCGACGATGGCGCCGGCGAACTCGTACCAGCTCGCCTCGCCGCCGCCCTGGAGATGATAGATGCCGCTGATGGCCGCATCCTCGCCGTCGTCCGGCAACTGCGGAATCAGCTGCGCGGTGATATCGGCGATGAGATTGCTGGAAGTGGGGGCGCCGACCTGGTCGGCGACGATGGACAGTTTCTCGCGTTCCCGCGCCAGCCGCAGGATGGTCTTGACGAAGTTCGCGCCATGCGCGCCATAAACCCAGCTGGTGCGTAGAATGATGTGGGCGCCGCCCACCGCGGCGATGGCTGCCTCACCCGCCAGCTTAGAACGGCCGTAGACGTTGATCGGCCCGGTGGCATCCGTCTCCAGGTAGGCGCCCTGCGGCTTGTCCCCGGCGAACACATAATCGGTCGAATAGTGGATCAGCCAGGCGCCGAGGGCGGCGGCTTCCTGGGCCAGCACGCCGGGCGCCCGCGTATTGATGGCAAAAGCCAGCTCGGTTTCGCCTTCTGCCTTGTCCACCGCGGTATAGGCGGCGGCATTGACGATGCAACCGGGACGCACCTGCCGCACCAGGGCGCGGATGGCGGACTCGTCGCTCAGATCAAGCGCGGCGCGGTCCGTGGCATGCACCTCGCCCAGCGGGGCCAGGGTCCGCAGCAGCTCATGCCCGACCTGGCCGTTGCTGCCGAGCAGCAGAATCCTGGTGCCGTCGGTCGCCATCAGGGAAATACCTCGGCATCACGCAGCAGCAGGCCGGCTGCATCCTTTTTCGCCAGCACCGGCTCGAAATCGATCGGCCAGCGGATGCCGATCTGCGGATCGCTCCACAGGATGCTGCGCTCATGCGCCGGAGCGTAGTAGTCGGTGGTCTTGTAGAGGAACTCGGCCGTGTCGGACAGGGTGACGAAGCCGTGCGCAAAACCAGCAGGCACCCACAGCATGTGCTTGTTCTCGCCGGACAGTTCCGCGCCGACCCATTTGCCGAAGGTCGGCGAAGCGCGGCGCAAATCCACCGCCACATCGAAAACCCGCCCTTGCACCACCCGCACCAGTTTTCCCTGTGCCTGCTGGATCTGATAATGCAGGCCGCGCAGCACGCCGCGGCTGGAGCGCGAGTGATTGTCCTGCACGAAATCGGGATCGACGCCGATACCCTGGGCGAACACCTGGCGGTTGAAACTCTCGTAGAAGAAACCGCGATCGTCGCCGAATACTTTCGGCTCGATCAGCACCAGGTCGGGGATTTCCAGGCGGGTGAATTTCATGGTCGGAAGCTTCTTTTAGAAGATGTTGATGCGCAGCAGGTCCTTCAGGTAGGCACCGTAACCGCTCTTGCCGAGCTTGACGGCCAGCGCTTCGAGCTGCGTGCCGTTGATGTAGCCGAGGCGATAGGCGATCTCTTCGGGACAGGCGATTTTCAAGCCCTGGCGCTTCTCGATGGTCTGCACGTACTGGCTCGCCTCGATCAGGGAATCGTGGGTGCCGGTGTCGAGCCAGGCATGGCCGCGCCCCATGATGGTGACGTGGAGCTGGCCCATCTCCAGGTAGCGGCTGTTCAGATCGGTGATTTCCAGTTCGCCGCGCGGCGAGGGCTTGAGCGCCTTGGCCAGTTCCGCCACCTGCTGGTCATAAAAGTACAGGCCGGTGACGGCATAGCGGGATTTGGGCCGGGCCGGCTTTTCCTCCAGGCTCACCGCCTGCCCTTCGGCATTGAACTCGACCACGCCGTAGCGCTCCGGATCGTGCACCGGATAGGCGAATACGGTGGCGCCCTGGGTGCGCAGGTCGGCGGCTTTCAAATCGCCGGCCAGGTCATGGCCGTAGAAAATGTTGTCGCCCAGCACCAGCGCCGCCGGCGCGTCGCCGAGGAAGGATTCGCCGATGATGAAGGCCTGCGCCAGTCCGTCCGGCGAGGGCTGGACGGCATAGCTCAGATTGAGCCCCCACTGTCCGCCGTCGCCGAGCAGTTGCTGGAAGCGCGGCACGTCCTGCGGCGTGGAGATGATCAGGATGTCGCGGATGCCCGCCAACATCAGCGTCGACAGCGGGTAGTAGATCATCGGCTTGTCGTAGACCGGCAGCAGCTGCTTGGAAACCGCCAGCGTCACCGGGTAGAGCCGCGTGCCGGAACCGCCGGCGAGGATGATGCCCTTGCGAGCGGGCGCAGCAGTGGTGTTTGGCATGAGCGTGGGGGACCGGGGAAGTAGTGAATGAAAACCTGCGCGGCGAACCTCAGCTGCCGTATTGGCGATTGATCCAGTCGCGATAGCCGCCGCTCTGCACGCGCGATACCCAGTCCTGATGGCCCAGGTACCAGCGCACCGTCTTGAGGATGCCGGTATCGAAGGTTTCTGCCGGACGCCAGCCCAGCTCGCGCTCGATCTTGCGCGCATCAATGGCGTAGCGGCGGTCGTGGCCGGGACGATCCTTGACGTAGGTGACCAGCTGCTCGTGCGGCGTTACCGGCGAAGCCGGATGCAGCTCATCGAGGATGGCGCAGATCAGGCGCACGATGGCGATGTTGGCCTGCTCGTTCCAGCCGCCGATGTTGTAGGTCTCCCCCACCCGGCCGCGCAGCAGCACGTGGCGGATCGCGTCGCAGTGGTCGCCGACATAGAGCCAGTCACGGATGTTCTGGCCGTCGCCGTAGATCGGCAGCGGCTTGCCGGCGAGCGCGTTGGCGATGACCAGCGGAATGAGCTTTTCCGGAAACTGGAAGGGGCCGTAGTTGTTGGAGCAGTTGGTGGTCAGTGTGGGCAGACCATAGGTGTGATGCCAGGCCCGCACCAGATGGTCGGACGCCGCCTTGGAGGCGGAATAGGGGCTGTTCGGCTGATACGGCGTAGTTTCGCTGAATTGGGGATCGCCCGGCCCGAGGGAGCCGTAGACCTCGTCGGTGGACACATGCAGGAAGCGGAACGCCTGCTTCGCCGCCGGGTCCAGGCCGGACCAGTAGCGCTGTGTCGCTTCCAGCAGGGTGAAGGTGCCGTTGACATTGGTGCGGACAAAATCGCCGGGGCCGAGGATGGAACGGTCGACATGGCTCTCCGCGGCGAAATGCAGGATGGCGCGCGGCCGGCTCTCCGCCAGCAGGCCGCTCACCAGCGCCGCATCGCAGATGTCGCCGCGGCGGAACACATGCCGGTTGTCGGCTTCGATGGCCGCCAGGTTTTCCAGGTTGCCGGCATAGGTCAGCGCATCCAGATTGAGCACAGGCTCATCGCTTTGCGCCAGCCAGTCGAGCACGAAATTCGAGCCGATGAACCCGGCACCACCCGTTACTAGAATCACAAAAGCTCCATTGCAGCTAAAAAATTAACCTGTCCCTGTATCCCGCCCCGGGTGAAATTGCGCGTCCGTATCGCGCCTCACTCCGGATTGTTGCTCATGAACTCCAGCAGATTGTCGTTCCACTGCCGCGGCCAGGTGATGTGCTCCAGCTGGCCCAGCGCACTGGCTGCCACCGTGCCGGCATCGCACTGGGTATTGCACTGGCTGACGGCCTGGGTGCTGGCATCGAGGATCACACCCGATACCAGTGAAGGCTGCATGACACCGTTCTTCAAATCGCCGAGGAACTGCTGCTCCAGCGGGCAGGCGCCGCCAATATCGCAGGCGCGGGCCATCAGGTAGAACGGCCGCGTGTTGTTGCTGGCGAAGGTTGCCGACGGACAGGGGTCGCCGCCGGCGTTGAAGGGACTGGTGGTCGAATAGACGCCGGTGGCGGCAATGCCCAGGGTGTTGAGGCCATAGAAGGCGCCCATATCAGCGCCCTCGGACCAGCCGGAGACATAGACCCGGCTGTTGTCGACGATATTGCGTTGCTTCACCACCGCGATGAAATGATCGATGGAAGCGAAATCGACGTTGAGATAGGGGCTGCTGCGATCGGTGTTGCGATACCAGTGGTCCCAGCCCACGCCGGTATTGAGCGGCGCCGGTAGGAACTGCTGGATGTCGCGGCCCAGCGGCAGCAGCAGGATGAAGCCCGGATTGGCGGTGTTGCCGCTGAGGTTGGCGGTGTTGACCACGTCGAGCAGCCCGGTGGCGAGGATCGAGTCCTGGCCGATCAGGGTCGGATGCAGCCACACCAGCATCGGCATCGGCTTGCTGGCGCTGACGCCCTTCGGCGTGATCAGGCAGGCGTGGCGCGCCGTGCCGTCGGCATCACTCCAGTCCAGTATCTCGCCGCCCTGGTTGCCGCAAACCTCGACCAGCAGGGACAGCGCGTCGTTGAGCAGGCCGTCCGGCGACAGCGGCGCCAGCGGACGCGGCGGGTCGCCGTACTGGGTGCAGCCCTGGGCATCCACCACCGGGGCGCCCGAGCCCGAGGCGGGCGTGGAACTGCTGCCGCAGCCATGCAGCAGCAGCGCCGCAGCCAGCAAAGCCAGTGTCCGGTGCTGCTTCAACTTCAATCCCAGAGCCTCAAAACGCGCCTTGTGCTGCATCGACTGCCCCCTGATATTTTGGATAAATGCCCGGAATCGACGTTCCGTGGCAATGAATTATGGCTTATGGCGTCCCTTCCCGGCCGCATCGGCCCATCGGCCATTCACGCCAGGCCTCAGGCACGCTGTTGCAAAAGCCGTTCCCCGAATGTGTCCCGGCCCAGTTGCTCGACCACATCGGCCGCGCGCGCCGCGGCCACCCGCCCAGGCTCGATCTGGCCCTGGTAACGCCGGCAGGCCTGACGCACGCTGTCGCTGCCCAGCAGTCGCACCAGGGCTAGTTCCGCCTCGGGCAGTGCGGTCAGGCTCTTCAGGCTGGCGCCGCAACCGAGGCGGCGCAGGCGCTCGCCGTTGTCGAACTGGTCGTAGGCATACGGCACCACCAGCTGCGGAATGCCGGCAGCCAGCGCCTCGGCCGTGGTGCCGATGCCGCCGTGATGCACCAGGGCGGCGCTGCGCGGCAGCAGGGTGTTCATCGGCGCATAGTCGCGGTATAGGATCTCCGCCGGCAGATCGGCCGGAATCTGCTGCGCCGACTTGCTGAGGAACACGCCGCGCCGCCGCAACCGGCGCAACAACTCCACCGCGGCGGCAAAAAAGGCATGGGCATGGCGCATGCCGGTGCCGGCGGTGAACACCAGCGGTGGCGCACCGGCGGCGAGGAACTCTTCCAGCACCGGATCGGCCGCATGGCGGCCCTCGTCGAACAGCGGAAAGCCGGTCAGCGACAGCTTCTCCGCCCAGTCGCTCTGCCGCTGCGCATACCACTCGGGAAACAGGCCCAGCGTGCCCTGGGGCGAGAACACCCGGCGGCTGCGGATGCGCGATACCGGCGCCAAGCCCAGCTCGGCGCGGAAGCGGTTCAGGTCCGGCGCCATGACGCTGTCGATGGCGAAATCCAGCCCGCGCAGCAGCCCCGCCCGCGCCGGATACGGCAGCCACGACGGCACCGGCATGCCCTTGGCCGGGCTTTTCGCCGAAAAGAACACCTGCGGCGACAGCACCACGGTCAGCAACGGCACGCCGCGCCGCTCCTGCACCGCCCGGGCGAACGCGGCGGTGAGCAGGCCGCACAGGATCAGCGTGTCCCCTTGCACCTGGCGTTCCAGCAGATCGTGCAGCGGACGCAGCCGCGGCACCACGATCTCCTTCCAGGCGGTGACCCGCGCCTTGCTCGAGCTCCACATGTCCGGATTGGAAGTATTGGCCTCGTATTCCTGCTCGGTACCGGTGGAGACGAAACGGAAGCCGAGACGCTCCACCGACGCCCGGTACACATCGTTGGTGCACACCACGATGCTATGGCCGCGCTGCGCCAGTTCGCGCCCGACGGCGAAAAACGGGTGCATATCGCCGGAAGTGCCGTCGTTGACCAGAACAATATTCATGCGGATGACAAAGAGTTAAGACTTAGTGTCCGATGGAGGCCGTCGCACCGGCCGGCGGCCGCGCGAACCAGATCATCACGGCCAGCACCAGGCACACCGCGCCCGAGACGTAGAACACCTCGTTGGTGGCGATCATGTAGGCCTGCTGCGTCACGATCTGATCGATCAGCGCCGTATCACGGCCGGAATTGAACCCGGCGGCATGCAGGGTATCAAGATAGTGCCGGGCGGCGACCGAGCCGTGGTTGACCGATTCGGTCAGCACTGCGTGATGATAGGTGGCGCGGTTGTCCCATACGGTGACGCTGATCGCGGTGCCGAAGGCGGCGAACAGGTTGCGCATGAAATTGGACAGGCTCGAGGCGTCCGCCAGCCGGTTGGCGGGAATGCGCGATAGGGTTGCCGTGGTCAGGGGAATGAAGAAGCAGGCCACGCCCAGGCCCTGCACGAAGCGCGGCATGATCACCTGGCCGAACGACATGTCCAGGGTGAAGTGCGAATTCCAGAACAGCACGCCGGCGAAGACGCAGAAGCCGAAGGAGGACAGCAGCCGCAGGTCGAGCCGGCTCATGTTCTTGGCGATGAGCAGGGAGAACACCAGGGTCAGCAGACCCACCGGGGCGGTGGCCAGGCCGGCCTTTTCCGCGGTGTAGCCCATCAGGGTCTGCAGCCACAGCGGGAAGATCACCGCCACGGTGGAGAACACCATCATGCCCAGCGAGGCCACCGCCACACAGGAAGCGAAGGTGCGCTCCTTGAACAGGCTCAGGTCGATCGCCGGATGCTTCTCCATCGATTCCCAGATCAGCAGGAAGCCGATGCAGACGAAGGCAACGATGGCCAGGGTGACGATGAAAGACGACTGGAACCAGGCGCGGTCGCGCCCCAGGTCCAGCATCATCTGCAGGGCGCCGACGCCGAAGATCAGCAGGCCGATGCCGACCGCGTCGATCGGCGGCTTCTCGATGGCCGTCTCGCGCCCCTTCAGCAGGATGGTGCAGGTGATGAAGGAGAACAGGCCGATCGGCAGGTTGATGTAGAAGATCCACGGCCAGGAGTAGGTGTCGATGATCCA
>JAMFRN010000193.1 GCA_026224805.1 Nevskia soli | reverse complement strand
GACGGTCCGGGCGATCTCGGCCAGGTACATCACCCGGTCCGAGGGCACGATCACGCCGGCCCCGGACGACGTCTTCACCGTGACCGGGGGCAGCAGACCCTCGATGGACGACGCCGGGAGCCCCTTCTCGATCAGCAGGTCGCGGACGAACTGGTAGAGCGCGGTGACGCCGGTGTCGGCGAAATGTGCGGCGCTGGTGCCGAAAACCGGCATCTCCGGCCAGGAGACGCCGAACGCCTGGCGATTGCGCACCAGCTGGCGGGCCACGTCGCGGCGGGCGTCCTCGGCCCCACGGCGCTCGAACTTGTTGATCGCCACCACATCGGCGAAGTCGAGCATGTCGATCTTCTCCAGCTGCGAGGCGGCGCCGAACTCGCTCGTCATCACGTAGATCGGCAGGTCGACGAGGTCGACGATCTCCGAGTCGGACTGGCCGATGCCGGCGGTTTCGACGATCACCAGGTCGTAGCCCTGCGCCTTGAGGAAGCCGATACAGTCCTTCAGCACGATGCTGGTCGCGGCGTGCTGCCGACGCGTGGCCATGCTGCGCATGTACAGGCGCGGGCTGCGCAGGGAATTCATGCGGATGCGGTCGCCCAGCAGGGCGCCGCCGGAACGGCGGCGGGTGGGGTCCACCGCCAGCACGGCGATGCGCATTTCGGGGAAGGCTTGCAGGAAGCGCAGCAGCAGCTCGTCCACCACGCTGGACTTGCCGGCGCCGCCGGTGCCGGTGAAGCCGAGTACTGGGGTTTTCTTCCCGGCGATGGCCCACTGCTTGCGCAGCCGGGCCAGCTCGGCCTCGCCAAACAGGCCTTCCTCGATGGCGGAGAGCATCTTGCCGACGCTGATCTCGTCGTCCAGCGACACCTGTGCCGGCTCGGCGGTGGGCACGCGGTGCGATTCGGCGCGCTTGACCAGGTCCTCGATCATACCGACCAGGCCCAGCTTGGCGCCGTCGTTGGGATGGTAGATGCGCTCGACGCCGTAGTCGTGCAGTTCCTTGATCTCTTCCGGGGTAATGGTGCCGCCGCCGCCGCCGAAGACCTTGATGTGGGCGGCGCCGCGCTGACGCAGCATGTCCACCATGTACTTGAAGAACTCGTTGTGGCCGCCCTGGTAGGAGGACAGGGCGATGGCGTCCGCGTCTTCCTGCAAGGCGGCGCGCACGATGTCTTCCACCGAGCGGTTATGGCCGAGATGGACCAGCTCGGCGCCCTGCGCCTGGATCAGGCGGCGCATGACGTTAATGGCGGCGTCGTGGCCGTCGAACAGGCTGGCGGCGGTGATGAAGCGCAGCGGCGCGGTGCGCGCGGCTTCGCCGGCTTCGGCAGGTGTGGTGGTCGGTGCGGGGCGGGACATGAAACGTCTCCAGTAATTGGTCTTACACGGCAGACCCCGATTTTAACGCTTTACAGCGTCGCAACGGGGTAATCCGGCTTATTCCTCGAGCCTCATTCAGTTCCGCTGCGCGGCGCGCAGATGCCGGATTGCGGCTGAACGGGCAGGGCATGGCCAGACCGCCATTTTCACACCTGATTGCGCGCCACAGCCTCCCGCAACTGGGTGATATTTTCGCGCAGCATGTCCGCGACCAGGGCGTCGGTGCGGGGGTCGCGCAGCACTTCCTGCACCACGTCCAGTCCGGCATCGACCACGCTGGCGACGATGTCGTCGTAGAACGGCAGCCGTTTCAGCCGCCCGGTGCGCGGATCGGAGCGCAGCTTGTCGCTGATCATGGCGCGCAATTCACGGTGGTTCTCGTCGAGGGCGCGGGCGATGTTGCGGGTGTAAGTGCCTTTCTGCAGCACCTCGGCCACTTCCTCCAGCACGGCGATGGTGATGGGGCCGCTGATGGCGTCGACGATTTCGCTGGAGAAACGGTCGACCACCCTGTAGGTGAATTCGGCGCCGAGCGCGCGGTCGGCCGCCATGCCGAAGCGCGACAACAGAATGACGATGCGCAGCACCCGGAACAGGCGGAAGCCGCGCAGCGCCGGATGCGCGATCGGAATCATGCCGAGGATGTCGTACCAGTTGTGCAGCAGGTGGCGCCAACGCCAGCCGGCCACGCGCCAGCGCCACAGGAACTCGAGGAGGAAGACGGCGCAGATCAGGTAGTCCGCGCGGATGATCCAGAGGTGCTCGGCGGCGCTGGCGGATCCCCAGGTCTCAAAAGCAACCAGGCCGACCGACAGCAGCGCCAGCAGCAGCATCAGCCAGTCGAGCCAGTCGATGTGGCGCAGGGCGGCCCGCAGCGAATGCTCGCCCGGCGTGCCGGCATCCATGAGGGCGTCGTCAGACACGGGCGGGGCGCGGTTTGACGCCGGCGCCAGCCATGTACGCCTTATTGGCGGCGACGAAGGCCCGGAACTCGTCCGCCGGCAATGCCTTGGAGTACAGCCAGCCCTGCACGAAATCGACCTTCAATTGTCGCAGATAGCTCAGCTGGGCCGGAGTTTCCACGCCCTCGGCCACGGTTTTCAGCTTGAGCTGATTGGCCATTTGCACAATGGTGTCGACCAGTCCGGCGGTGACCGATTCGGTGCCGATGGCGTCGATGAAAGCCTTGTCGATCTTCAGGTAATCGAAAGGGAAGCGGCTCAGGTACTTGAGGCTGGAGTAACCGCTGCCGAAATCGTCGATGGCGATGGGCGTACCCATGGCGCGGATGTTCTGCAGTACCTCCAGCGCCTTGTTGTCGTCGTTCATGATCAGCTGGTGCTCGGTGACTTCGAACACGATCTGCGTCGGCGAGACGCGCGAGCCGAATACCGATTTTACGTCGGCGAGCAGCTTGGGATCGTCGAAGTGCTGCGGACTCAGATTGAGCGAGATGTGGTACCCCGGGTTTTCCTTGAGCAGTGCCGCCATGTCGTTGACGATGCGCTGCATCAGCCACTTGGTCAGCTCCACGATGAAGCCGCTTTCTTCCGCGGCGGCGATGAAGGTGTCCGGCATGATGGTGCCGAGTTGCGGATGGTGCCAGCGCAGCAGCGATTCGGCGCCGACGCAGGCGCCGGTTGCGGTGTCGATCATCGGCTGGTAGTAGACGTGGAACTGGCCGTCCGCAAGAGCATCCTCCACGCTGGCGCCGGCCGAGAATTGATGCCGCGCCAGGTACAGCAGCAGCAGGAACAGCAGCGCCGAAGTGAGCAGTCCCAGGCTGCCGAAGACCAAGGCATTTTGCTGCCAGTGGTGCAGCACCCAGGTCGGCGAGCCCACCGCGATGACCTGGATCGGGTAGCGCTTCGATTTCAGCGTAATGCGGTTCCCTCCCATTTCCGCCAGCGGCAGGGCATTGCTCAAGCCGAATTGCGACAGGATTGCGCCATCGCTGCGCTGAATCGCCAGGGTGACCTGATCGGCGGCGGCATACTTGCGTACCGGATCCCCCAGTAGTACCGGATTCAGGTGCAGGCCGAACATGGCGTTGTCGGCCGCACGATAGTGGATGACGATGGAAACCACATTTTCCTGCGCCAGCCTCAACGGCAGCGAGATATGGATGCCGCTGCCTGGAACGATAAGGTTTTCCGGATTGACGACGGGCTGCGACGACTTGTTGCTGCGGTTGCTGTTGCAGGTGACCACGCCTTTGACGATCAGGGTCGCTTCCTGGAAATAGATCGATTCGAATGCGGCGCGGTGCAGAGCTTGGTAGGTCGCGTCGGTGCAACGCGGTTCCAGGGTTTGCGACATGCCGGCCAGCGTGGATTCGGCATTGCCGAAAATTTCATCGGCGCGATCGAGCACGGTGGAAGCATAACGCTCCAGTTTCGCGTCCATGTCCTGCACGGTCTGGTACCAGGAGATGACCACGAAAGCCACGGGCGGCAATAGGCCAGCCAGTGCCACCAGGGCCAACAGCAGTGTCTTGCGGCGCCGACCGGTCAACCCAAGCTCCTCTCCTGTTTCAGGAATATCATATTGTTATGATGTAAAGCTCAAGCATACCGCCACGCATGGTCAAACGGTGTGCGGGCCTGGCCAGCCAGTGTCGTATATTTGAACCACTGATTTTTTATTTTTGGCGCGGGAGCCGCAGGCAGGCCCGCAATTGTCGGAGACTTGAATGCTGTTCCGCCAACTATTCGATGCAGAATCCTCCACTTATACCTATCTGCTGGCCGGGCGCGCGGGCGGCGAGGCCGTGCTGATCGATCCGGTGCAGGGACAGACCCCGCTCTACCTCCAGTTGATCGAGGAACTGGGATTGAAGTTGGTGATCGCCATCGACACCCATACCCATGCCGATCACATCACGGCGCTGGGGGACCTGCGCAGCGCCACCGCCTGCATCACCCTGATGGGCGAACGCACCCGGGCGGAATGCGTCTCGGCGCAGTTCCGCGATGGAGAAACCCTGGGCTGCGACGGCGTCCGCCTGCGCGCCCTGTACACCCCCGGACATACCGACGAATCCTTCAGCCTGGTCGGCGAGGACCGGGTTTTCACCGGCGATGTGCTGTTGATCCGGGGCACCGGCCGCACCGATTTCCAGAACGGCGATCCGCGCGATTCCTACGACTCGATCTTCAACAAGCTACTGCACCTGCCGGATGAAACCCTGGTCTACCCGGCGCACGACTACCGCGGCTGCACCGTCTCGACCATCGACGAGGAACGGCGCTGCAATCCGCGCCTGCAAGTGCGCTCCGTCGAGGAATACGTCCAGTTGATGAACGGCCTGCGGCTACCCAGTCCGAAGCTGATGGATGTGGCGGTACCGGCCAACCTCAGGTGCGGACGCGCCGCGTAAGCCGCCAGCTCTGGACGTCATAAGCGTCAGGCGGCGATATGCCGCAATCCATCTATTGATATCCCCATAAAGTCTCGGCCAGGCTGTATTCGGCTGCTCTTCCGGCACTTAACATTACTGCCGGCATATGAAGCCGGGGCGGGGAATTCGCAAGCTTTCCGCTCATACCAATAAACCAGGTTCAGGGGCGCGGAATGTCGAACAAGCTGCAAGCGGCGGGGTTGATGGCGGTCCTCGGTCTGGTGGCCTGGCCGGCACAAGCCACCAACGGCTATTTCATGCACGGCTACGGCATCGCCTCCAAGGCGATGGGCGGCGTGGGTTATGCGCTGCCGCAGGATTCTCTGGTGGTGGCGAGCAACCCGGCGGGCCTGACCCTGGTGGGCGACCGCTACGATATCGGCGTGGACTGGTTCATCCCGCGCCGCTCCTCGACCATCGAGGGCAACAGCAGCATCGCCACCCTGCTCAGCGGGCGCAGCGCCAACGGCCAGTACGACGGCAATGGCGTCAAGAACTTCTATATTCCGGGTTTCGGCTACAGCCTGCGCCTCAACCAGGTGTTCAGTGTCGGCATCGCCATGTACGGCAACGGCGGCCTGAATACCGATTACAGCAAGAACCCCTTCGGCGCGTTCCAGCTGAGCGGCACGCCGCGCAATGCCGGCGTCAACCTGGAGCAGCTGTTCATCGCGCCTTCGCTCTCGATCCGTCTCAGCGAGCACCAGTCGGTGGGCGTGTCGCTGGACGTGGCCTACCAGATGTTCAAGGCCTATGGCTTGCAGGCTTTCGCCCTGCCGGGATTTCCTTCGGCGCAGCTGGCGCTGGTGGGGCCGTTTTCGGTTGCGCCGAATGACGTCACCGACAAGGGTTATGCGCGCTCCTGGGGCGTGGGCTACCGTCTGGGCTATCTGGCGGAGCCGCTGCCGGGCTTCACCATCGGCGGCAGCTGGCAGCCGAAAATCCACATGGAGCACTTCCATCAATACGATGGCCTGTTCGCTGATCACGGCAGTTTCGATGTGCCGGCCAACTTCGGCGGCGGCGTGGCCTACCGTTGGCGCAAGACCATCGTGGTGTCCGCCGACGTGCAGCGCATTATCTACAGCAGCGTCGAGTCGGTGGGCGATAACCTGCAGCCTTTCGTCAATGGCGTGAAGCTCGGCGCCGACGGCGGCCCCGGCTTCGGCTGGCGCAACATGACCGTCTACAAGTTCGGCGCCGGTTGGCGTCCGGTCAAGCCGCTGGAGTTGATGGCCGGTTACAGCTATGGCCGTCAGCCCGTGCCGCAGGACCAGACCTTGTTCAACATCCTGGCGCCGGGCGTGATCAATCGTCATTACACCGCTGGCGCGCAGCTCAGCCTGGGCGGCGGTTACGAGGTCAATGTCTATTACATGCGCGCGCCGGAAAACCGGGTCTACGGCCAGAATTCCATTCCCAACAATGGACTGCTGCCGCCGGGCAGCTTCGGCGGCGGCGAGGCGGATGTTCGCCTGAAGGAACAGGCCATCGGCGCCTCATTGGCGGTACGCTTCTAGGCCTGATGACCTGGCGGAAGGAGAAGGCTCATGTATTTGCAGGCGCTTGAAGGTGGTTTGCTGATCGGTGTTGCGGCCTCACTGCTGCTGCTCGGCAGCGGCCAGATTGCGGGTATCAGCGGGGTGCTGGGCAGCCTGGTGGAGCGGCGTCCGGGTGCCTGGCGCTGGGCTTTTCTGGGCGGCCTGATCGTGGCGGTGCTGGTGGTGCGGCTAGCAGGCGGGGCGGTGCCGGGGCAGCTTGCCCTGGGCTGGCCGGTGCTGGTCGGCTCGGGCCTGCTGGTTGGCTTCGGCACGCGCCTGGGTTCCGGCTGCACCAGCGGCCACGGCTTGTGCGGACTGGGCAATCTGTCGACGCGCTCGCTGGTGGCGACGCTGATCTTCATGCTGGTGGCGATGGTGACGGTCTTCGTCGTGCGCCATCTGCTGGCGGGAGGCTGAGATGAATCCGAGCCTGCAAAAAGCCATTCCCTTCCTGTCCGGACTGCTGTTCGGCTTCGGCCTGATCCTGTCCGGCATGACAGATCCCTCGCGCATCCTGGCCTTCCTCGATGTGTTCGGCCAGTGGAATCCCTCGATGGCCCTGGTGATGGGCGGCGCCATCGCGGTGACCTTGCCGACCTTCACCTATGTGCGTCTGCGTGGACGCAACCTGGCCGGCATCGCCGTGACGCTGCCGGATCGCAAGACCATCACGCCGCGGCTGCTGCTCGGCAGTGCCCTGTTCGGCATCGGCTGGGGGCTCAGCGGCGTGTGCCCGGGGCCGGGCATCCTGATCGCCGCCAATGGACTGCTTGGCGGGGTGTGGGCGCCGGTGCTATTCCTGCTCAGCGTGCTTGCGGGGATGCTGCTTTATGCGGCGTGGTCGCGGCGCGCGCCGGCAAGCCTGCCTGGCACACCCCAGGCGAGCGGACTTTAAAACGCAATTTCATTCGATCGTGCATTCAGGGAAACCATGACTAAAAAGCTGCATGGCCTGGCGGCTGCGCTGGCGTTTGTCGCCATTGCCGCACACGCCGATCCGGTGCTGATGTCGCCCGAGTGGGCCGGCCAGTTCTGCCGGGCCTGGAACCAGGATCCGGTGCTGACCAAAAAACTGGTCGAAAGCAAATGGATCAGCAATGACAAGGGCCGCGGCTACAAGATCGTGCAGGTCTATCGCACCGATTGCGACGATAGTCCGTATGTGGAACTGCGCCTGCAGCTGAAGGACGGCGTGGCGCAATGCGCCTACGGCGGCAGCGTTCAGACGGCCAAGCCGGACCTCGATGTCGACTACGTCATGAACGCCTATACCAAGCGCTGGATCGAGATGGGCAAGGGCGAGTACGGCCCGATGAAGGGCATGATGAGCGGCCGGCTCAAGTTCGATGGCCCGATGTTCGAGGCGATGAACAATATGGGGCCGTTCGAGAGCTTCCTGCTGCTGGTGGGCAAGGTGCCAGGCGATACCGGACAGTGCCCGGCCGTACCGAAGTCCTGAAAATGCGGCGCCCGCTGTCTCAGGAAGAGCAGCTTACCTCGATGTGCTTCGCTGAAGGCGGCGGCTCTTCGGCGTAGCGCTCCATTTCCGGCTGTTCCTCGAACGGCCGGTTCACCAGTTTGAACAGGGTGTCGATCTCCCCGTAGCTGCCACCCTGTGCCTGCTCGATTGCCGCCTGCACCAGATGGTTGCGCAGCACATATTTGGGATTGACCGCGTTCATGCGCGCGGCGCGCTCCGCATCGTTTGAAGATTCCGCGCGCAGGCGCGCGCGGTAATCACCGGTCCAGGCATCGAAGGCGGCGAGGTCGGCGATCTCGTCGCGGACACCATGGGCCGGCTCGTCGGTATCGCTGCGTACCCGGCTCAGGTGGCGGAAGCTGCGGCTGAAGTCGGAATGGCCCAGGTGCAGGATGCTGAGAAAGCGGTTGATCAGCTCCGGATCTTCCTCGCGCGTTTCGCGCAGGCCGAGCTTGGCGGTCCACAGGCCGGTCATCGCGCGCGTATAGGCCGGCGGATAGTGCTCGAGGATGCCGTTGGCGATTTCCACTGCCTGTTCGGGCTGCTCCGACAACAGGGGCAAGGTTGCCTGCAGTAGGCGCGAGCAGTTCCAGTGGCCGATCTGCGGCTGCCGGTCGTAGGCGTAGCGTCCGCCCTCGTCGCTGTGATTGCAGATGTGATGCGCGTCGAAGGCGTCCATGAAGCCGTAGGGGCCGTAGTCCAGGGTCAGGCCGAGCACGGAGAAATTGTCGGTGTTCATCACCCCGTGGCAGAAACCCACCGCCTGCCACTGCGCCATCAGGCGCGCGGTGCGCTCGATCACTTCGGTGAGCCAGGCCTGGTAGCGGTCGGCACGCCCGGCGAACTGCGGGAAGTGTTCGCCGATGACATGGTCCGCCAGCGGACCCAGCTTGTCGTGCCGGTCCTGGTAGTAGAAATACTCGAAGTGGCCGAAGCGGACGAAGCCCGGTGCGGCGCGGCAGACCACCGCGGCGGTTTCGATGGTTTCGCGCACCACGTCCTGCGGCGAGCCGACCAAGCTCAGCGCGCGGGTGGTGGGGATGCCGAGCGCATGCATCGCCTCCGAAGCCAGATATTCGCGGATCGAGGAGCGCAGCACGGCGCGGCCGTCGGCGAAGCGCGACCACGGCGTCTGGCCGCCGCCCTTGAGCTGCAGTTCCCAGCGGGCGCCGTCGCGGCCCTGCAATTCGGCAATCAGGTGGGCGCGGCCGTCGCCGAGCTGCGGCACGAAGCTGCCGAACTGGTGGCCGGCATAGACCGAGCTGATCGGCGCATAGCCGGGCCAGGGCAGGTTGCCGGCCATGATGGCGGTGAACGCGGCTTGCCCGGCGACGGCGTCGAGGCCGATCTGCTGAGCCAGCGCGGTGTTGAAGTGCAGCAGGCGTGGTTCCGGCAGGGGGGTGGTGGGCACCTGGGGCGCATAGCTGTCGCCCAGTGCGGCATAGCGCCGGGTAACCGGCAGCAGGTCCACTGCGGGAGCAAATGTCATGGCTTCGAATGCACTCATGGCTTGTGTTGCTCCGCATCCGGATCGGAGCCGACGATGAGCCGTGCGCCGCGGCTGAAAGTGAGGTAGTCGAACATCCATTGCAGCGCCACCAGCACGCGGTTGCGCGCGCCGATCAGGAAATAGATGTGCGCCACGCCCCACAGCAGCCAGGCCATGAAGCCTTGCATGCGCAGCCAGCCGAAGTCGATCACTGCCAGATTGCGGCCGATGGTGGCGAGGTTGCCGAAGTGCTGGTAGTGGAAGGGCTTGGGCCTGGCCTTGCCGCCGACAGCGGCGCGGATCAGTTTTGCGACATAGGCGCCTGCCTGCTTCGCCGCGGGAGCGATGCCGGGGATGGGCTTGCCGTCCTGCAATACCAGCGCGGTGTCGCCGATGACGAAGATATTGTCGTGTTCCGGCGCCGACAGGTCCGGCCGCACCTGTACGCGGCCGGCGCGGTCGGCCGGCGCGTTGAGCCAGCGCGCGGCCGGGGAGGCGGCCACACCGGCCGCCCACAGGATGGTGGCGGCCTCCAGGCGTTCGCCGGAGGCGGTGACGCCGGCCGGATCGCACTCCAGCACCTGCTTGCCGAGCCAGACTTCCACGCCCATGCGTTCCAGCGCCTTCCTGGCGTACTCCGACAGGTCCGGCGGAAAGGCGCCAAGCACACGCGGCGCGCCTTCGATCAGCACGATGCGCGCGTCGCGCGGATCGATCGCGCGGAAATCCGAGGCCAGGGCCTTCTTCGACAGCTCCGCGATGGCGCCTGCCAGTTCCACCCCGGTGGGGCCGGCGCCGATGATGGCGAAGGTCATCAGGCGGCGGCGTTCGGCCGGGTCCGTGGCATTTTCGGCGCGCTCGAAGGCCAGCAGGATGCGGCGGCGGATCAGGGTGGCGTCGTCGACGCGCTTCAAGCCGGGTGCGATGGGCGCCCAGCGGTCGTTGCCGAAATAATTGTGGGTGGCGCCGGTGGCCAGGATCAGCCAGTCATAGGGCAGTTGCCGGCCGTCGCCGAGCCGCACCTCGCGCCGCGCGGTATCGATGCCATTGACCTCGCCCAGCAAGACCCGCGCATTGGCCTGGCGGCTGAGGATGCTGCGTACCGGCCAGGCCACGTCGGACGGATTGAGGGCGGCGGTGGCCACCTGGTACAGCAGGGGCTGGAACAGGTGAAAATTGCGGCGGTCGACCACGGTGACATCGACCGGGGCCCTGGCCAGCGCGCGCGCGGCGCTGAGCCCGCCGAAGCCGGCGCCGACAATCAGCACCTGCGGCCTGGAGGAGGATTGCGGCATGGGAAGTGAGTGGGGGCGGGTGGATGGATTGCAATTGTGAAGTGTGCCGCAAAGCTGCCGGCCGCGCCTCCGGGCGAACATTGCCCTCCGGCCGCGGTAACGCGCAAAATCCGAATCAATAGAACGACTTTGGGCGGAGTAGGGCATGATGGACAAAACCATGCAGGATCAACTCGACGCCGCCGTACTGCGCCGCTTGCTGGAGCATCTGGACAGCCGCAAGGATGTGCAGAACATCGACCTGATGAATCTGGCCGGTTTTTGCCGCAACTGCCTGTCCAAGTGGTATGCGCAGGCGGCGCGCGAGGCCGGTGTGGAAGTGAGCGACGATGCGTCGCGCGAGCGCGTTTACGGCATGCCTTACGGCGAGTGGAAGAAGCTGTATCAGCGGGAAGCCAGCGCCGAACAGAAGGCTGTCTTTGATAAAAACAGCAAGGCCTGATTCACTGCATCAACGAATCAACAACGGGTGGGGGTAAAGATGCGCGGCTATGCCATATGGGGCTTGTTGTTGCTGGCGCTGCCGGCCTGGGCCGATCCGGCGGTGGATAAAGTGATGCAATGCATGCGCGCCAATGTGCCGCCGACCTTGCGCATCCAGCAGATTGAGTTGCAGGCGACCGACCGCGCCGGCGCCAGCCGCACCATGAAGGGCAAGCTCTATGCCATGCGCGACAAAGGATTGCTGCGCGCGACGGTGCATATCGCCGAGCCGACCGACCTGGCCGGGGCCTCCTATCTCGTGCGCGAGACTGCCGAGTCCGACCACGCCGACGAGATGTATATGTACCTGCCGGCGGTGGCCCGGGTGCGGCGCATCACCGGAGCCAGCGCCGACGGCTCCTTTCTCGGCACCGACTTCAGCTACAACGACGTGAAGCAGATCGAGAACGCTTTCGACGACTCCGACGGCACGCTGGAGAAGCCCGGGGTGATCGAGCAGCACCCGGTCTACGTCATCGCCTTCAAGCCCAAGGCGGACCAGTCCTCGCGCTACAGCCTGCTGCGGGCCTGGGTCGACCAGAAAACCTGCGTCGCCGTGAAGGTGGACTTCCTCGAAGGCGATACGCCGCGCAAGGAGTTGAGCGCGCCGGTTTCGGCCTTGCAGCAGTCGGGCAACTACTGGTACCTGTCGCAGGCGCTGATGCAGGATCTCAAGGATCACACCAGCACCCAGTTGCGCGTGGTCGGGGTGAGCAGCGGCGCCGATCTTGCAACCCGCTATTTCGATCCGCATTCCTTTTATCTGGGGAACTGAACGGCAGCTCAACGGGCAGGGGGGAATATGAAGCGCTGGGGGACGCTGCTCGGGCTGGTGCTGTGCATGGCCGTGCCGGCCCAGGCCGATGAGGCCTTGCAGAAGGTGTTCGACTGCATGCAGGCCAATCTGCCGCCGACGCTGCGGGTGCAGCGCATCGAACTGGAAAACACTGATCGCAATGGCTCCTCGCGCACCCTGAGCGGAAAGCTTTATGCGATGCGCGAGAAAAGTGGCGGCGCGGAGCTGCTGCGCGCCACGCTGCGCATCGACGCCCCGGATTATCTGGCCGGCGCTTCCTACCTGGTGCGCGAGAGCAAGCCGGGCACGGAGGACGAGATGTACGTGTTCCTGCCCTCAGTCAACCGCGTGCGACGCGTGGTCGGCGACGCCGGCTACGATTCCCTGCTCGGCACCAATTTCAGCTATGTCGATTTCAAGCAGATCGAAAGCGGCTTCGGCGGCGCCGCGGGGACGCTGGAGGCGCCGCAGCAGATCGAGCAGCGGCCGGTATACGTCGTCTCGTTCAAGGCCGAGCCCGCGGCGGCCGGTGGCTACAGCGCCATCCGCAGCTGGGTCGACCAGAAGAGCTGCGTCGTGCTGAAAGCGGATTTCTACGATGGCACCGCGGTGCGCAAGGAATTCACCGCGCCGGCCGCAGCCCTGCGGCAGTCCGGCCCTTACTGGTATCTGGCGCAGGCGCAGATGCATGATCTGCATGACGGCACCACCACGCAGTTGCGCATTCTCGACGTGAGCAGCAGCGCTGAGCTGCCGACGCGCCTGTTCGATGCGCGGCTGTTCCATCTCGGCAAGTAAACCAAAAAAACATAACCGTGTTCTTCTGGATCGCACGCGTTGCCCGCCGTCCCCACCTGGTGCTGGTGCTGATGCTGCTGCTGGCGGCAGGGGCGGTGCTGCTCTGCGTCAATCCGCGCACCTTGCAGCCGCGCTTCAAGGTCGATCCTTCCGCCGAAGCGCTGCTGCCGGCGCAGGACAGCGACCGCGCGGTGCTGGCGAAAGTGCGGCAGACTTTCGGCGAGGACGATCCGGTGATCGTCGCGGTGCGCTTCGAGCCGACGGTGTTCACCGCCGGCAACCTGGAGAAGATCGACCGGCTGACCCAGCGCATGCGCCAGCTGCCCGGCGTGCGCGCCGTGTTTTCGCTCGCCACTGCGCCGAATCTGACGGCTTCGGGGGACGATGTCTCCCTCACCTCGTTCACCGAGCAGGCGCGCACCGATCCGAACCAGGTGGCGCAGTTCCCGGCGCAGCTGGCAGCCAACCCGCTGTATCGCGGCACCCTGGTGTCGCCGGACGGGCATAGCGCCGCTTTCGCCCTGTCCTTCGGCGACAACGATCCGGGGCGCTATGCCGCGCTCGATCTGTCCGGGCAGATCCGCGCCGCCGCTGCGCAGATCGCGCCGGGCAGCGAGGTGCGCATCACCGGCACGCTGCCGGTGCGCG
>JAMFRN010000192.1 GCA_026224805.1 Nevskia soli | reverse complement strand
GCACAGACTGGCGTTTCAGATTGCACATAAAAACCAAAGCAGGATCGAATATCAGGCGGGGGAGGAGATGGGCTACGGAACTCGCGCGCTGCGGAGAGTGACGCAGTGTGGATTTTTGCTGGCGGCTGGCGCAGCGATCGTCAGCGGCGCGGCCTGGGCCGATGTGGACAGCAGCGGCCAGCAGCAGTTGCAGGAAGTGGTGGTCACGGCGCAGAAGGTGCAGCAGACCCTGGAGCAGGTGCCGGCCTCGGTCACCTCGGTCAGCGGCGACTACATCCGCAGTTCCGGCGCGCGTGATTTCCAGGAGCTGTCCAGCTACACCGCCAACACCAACCTGCAGGTTTCCTCGTCCTCCACCCAGTTGCTGGTGCGCGGCTTCGGTACTCTCAACGACGTGCCCGGCCTGGACCCTTCGGTCGTGGTGGTGGTGGACGGGGTGGTCTACACCTATCCCGAATACCTCAGCGCCTTCTTCAGCGATCTGGATCGTTACGAAGTGTTGCGCGGGCCGCAGGGCACCCTGTTCGGCAAGAACGTCACCGCCGGCCTGCTCAACATCACCACCAATCCTCCGGACCACGAGCTGTTGTTTCGCTCGGATGTGGATATGCGCAGCAGCGGCAACCTGGCCTTCCGCCCGGTGATCAACCTGCCGCTGGGGCCGGACGCCGCGCTGCGCTTCAGCGGCAACTTCCAGCACGGCGACCGCGGCCTGCTCTACAACACCGATCTGGACCGGCGCGAAGGCAACCAGCAGCAGGACACCGGCCGCATGCGCTTCCGCTATGACTCGCACAATGGCTGGACCATGGATGTCGGCGCCTTCGTCGCCTACAACGTGCAGAACTTCAACAAGCAGCAGCTGTTCATCGTCGGGCCCAACATGCTGGCGCTGGATCGGCAGTACGATCCGCGCTTCAACCCGGTGATCAACAACTTCGTGTCGGAGGATGTGCACGCCACCCAGAACGCCAGCACCCGCGGCGCCTCCGTCACCTTCGAGGGCGACCTCGGCCATCCCGGCGGCATGAAGTCGTTCAAGATGACCTCCATCAGCAGCGTTGCCGAGAACCTGATCGGCTCGCGCGATCTCGACGGCGACTTCAGCCCGGTGCCCTTCATCAAGGACACCCTGGCGGGGACCGAGCCGGAGCGCCAGGTGACGCAGGAACTGCGCGTCAGCGGCGTCGGCCAGAACTTCTTCGGCTTCGGCCATGAGGCCAACTTCGTCGCCGGCCTGTATTACGACAACTACACGCTCAAGACCTCGGACGACTTCATGGTCGAGGACCTGGGGGCGACGCTCAAGTACGTGCTGGCCGCCGGCTGCGATTCGAACAATATTTCGGTGGCGCTGTGCTCCCCCTTGAGCACGGGCCTGGGCAACGCCGTCGACGCGCTGCTCAACACCATCAACAAGGTCCTTGGCCAGCCCCTGATCGGCTCGCAGTCCGCCATTTCGGGCCTGGACCAGCGCACCAAGGACTACGCCGCCTTCGGCCAGGGCGAATGGTATTTCCTCGAGCACTGGTCGCTGATCGCCGGACTGCGCTACGCCAAGGAAGACCGCAAGGGCCAGCCGCACAGCTACTCCGACAGCGTGATCATCAAAGCTATCGCCGACCAGAGCAATTTCGACGATGCCGGGGCCAATGCCCTGCATCGCACCGAAACTGACTTCTCGCCCAAGGCGGGGCTGAAGTTCCAGCCGAGCAAGCATATCGAGGGATATTTCACCTGGGCCGAGGGCTACAAGAGCGGCGGCTTCAACGGCATCCCGCTGAATCCGGACAGTATCGAGTACGAGCCGGAAAAGGCTACCAGCCTCGAGGCCGGATTGAAGATCAAGGACCGCCTGTTCAACGGCCCGATCCGCGGTTCCCTGTCGTTCTACCACACCCATTTCAGCAATCTGCAGGTGTCCACCTTCCAGGGCACCGACGTCATCATCGTCAACGCCGCCCAGGCCCGCTCGGAGGGTTTCGAGGCCGACTTGATGTGGCTGCTGCCGATCCGCGGCATGTCGCTGTACAGCTCGATCGGCTACGCCGACGCGCGGTACACGTCCTATCGCAACGGTGTGCAGCAGGGCAACGGCAAATGCCCGGGCGCAGCCGGAGATGAGTCGGGCACCTGCAACCTCTCCGGCTTCCCCCTGCCGTTCGCGCCGCAGTGGACGGCGACGATGACCCCGTCCTACCTCTTCCTGCATCTGCCCTACGCGGTCAGCGTCAGCGCCGCCTCGGACATCCTGTACCAGGGACAGCGCTATCTCAATTCCGAGGACGATGCCAGCCAGCGGCAGAAATCCACCCTGGTGATCAACCCGCGCCTGGTGTTCGCCGACGAGGCCAATAGCGACTGGGGTCTGAGCGTGGGCATCCAGAACATCACCGGCCAGATCTATTGCGACCAGGTCATCGACCAGCCCCTGGGGGCGGGCAACTTCGCCGCCATCCGCGGCGACAGCGGCCGTTTCTATTCAGGCAACTTCTTCATCAACTTCCATTGAGCTGAAGAACTTCCCGATTACGGGATGCGGGGGCCTGCCGCCCCGCTACCGGTTCGCCGGCGGCGGCAGCCGCCGGATCTGTTCGGCGATGCCGTCGCAGACCTGGGTCAGTGCCACGCGCATCGCCACCACCGTGGATGGCGCATCGATGGTGCTCATCGGCGCATCGGCCGCCAGCCGGCCGTCCATCATGGTGCTGCCGGACAGGTGCCAGTCGCCGCGCAGGCGCAGCACCGTCGCCGTTCCTGGCAGGGCGTCCGGCTCGAAGTTCTGCAGCTCGATGTTCAGGGCCAGCGCCGGCGTCTTCTCGCTGTCGGTGGTGAAGGCCTGCACCTCGTAGCCCGGCAGCACGGCGGCCAGTTGCAGCGCCACCCAGCGCGTCACGCTTTCACCCGGGCGCTCGGCCCAGACCACGTCGGGGAAGCGCTTCAGCTCGGAGTCGGAACTGCGGTAGATGATGGCGCGGCGGTCCAGGTATTCCGGCATGGACACGGTACGCACCACCAGCACCGGGCGCTGCATCTGCTGCGTCGCTGGCGGTAGCGCCACATCGTTGCTGAGCAGGATCATCCGCGGCGGCGGCCCGGCCGAGCAGCCCGCGAGCAGCGCCAGTACGGCGAGGCAGGCGCCGCCGCGCAGCGTGGGGATGAAAGATTTCATTGTTTTTGCACTCCGGTGATCAGCGCCTGCGGATTGCGGTCGATGGTTTCCGAGAAGTTGCGCAGCGCTTCGGAGGCTACGGCCAGGTTCCGCAGCGCCTGCTCCAGGTCGGCGCGCATCGGCGCGCCCGGCGCGGTCAGCTCGGAGGTATGGGCCAGGGTGGTGTCGGCATCCTTCAGCGCCTTCTGCGCGGTCAGCAGGGTGTCGCTGAGCTGTGGCGACAGCGTGGTCACGGCGCCGTCGACGTGGTCGCTGAGCTTCTGCACCGAGGCGAGGGTGCGCGCGGTGTCGCCCTGCAGTTGCGTGATGGCCTTGGTCAGCGCGTCGGCGGTCTGCCGGGCGGAGCCGGCGGTGGTGCTCAGCTCGGTATTGGCAGTGACGGCCAGCTGCTTCACCGCCTGCAAGGTTTCGCGCAGCTCGTCGCTGATCTGCCGCAGCGGCAATTGCGACAGCTGGTCGCGGAAGGTATCGAAGTCCGAGCGCATTGCCGGGATCTCGTTGGCATCCGGATCCTCGCTGACGAATACCGCCGGGGTGTCGGGCTGGAAGTCGAGCTCGATGTCGAGCTGGCCGGTGACCAGGCTCTGGATCGCCAGTTGCGCGCGCATGCCCTTCTCTATGAACTTCTCAAACGGTACGTCGGCCACGGTCAGCTTCTTGTCGCCGAGCATGCGCACCTTGCGCGGATTGAGGGTGATGTAGACGGGGATGCGCGCCGACAGGTTGTTGGCGTCGAACTGCACCTTGATGTCGGTGACCTGGCCGACGCGCACGCCGCGGAAATTCACCGGCGCGCCGACCGACAGGCCGGTGACGGCACCGTTGAAGTAGATCACCGCATGCTGCTTGCGCTCGAACAGCTGGTTGCCGCCGACGGCGAGCACGGCCACTGCGGCCAGCAGCAGGGCGCCGAGGACGAAGCCGCCGATCAGCGCGGGATTGGCTTTCTTCATGACCGCTCTCCAACAGCAACGGCAAACTGCGAATGGTTTTTTTCTTTATTCACTATGCACCACCTTGTCGTGCGTGCCGGCGTCCTTCACCGGTTCGCGGCGCAGGAAGGCCTGCACCGTCGGGTGTTCGCAATGCGCCAGCATCTCCTTGGGCGAGCCGTGTGCGATCGGGCGCTTGCTGTCGGCGTCAAGGAAGATGCCGTTGTCGCCGATGGCGAACAGGCTGGCCAGCTCGTGGCTGACCACCACGATGCTGGCGCCGGTGCCGTCGCGCAGCTGCAGGATCAGGTCGTCGAGCCGGCGCGAGTTGATGGGGTCGAGGCCGGCCGAAGGCTCGTCCAGGAACAGCATCTCCGGGTCCAGCGCCAGTGCGCGCGCCAGGCCGGCGCGCTTGCGCATGCCGCCGCTGATCTCGGACGGGTAGAACTCCTCGTAGCCGCGCAGCCCCACCAGGCCCAGCTTGTAGCGCACCAGGGCGCGCGTCTCGACCGCGTTGGCCTCGGTATAGAGCTGCAGCGGCAGCGCCACGTTCTCGAACAGGGTCATGGCGCTGAACAGGGCGCTGCCCTGGAACAGCACGCCGAAGCGCCGGCGGATCTCGTCCTGCTGCTGCGGCGAGCAGCTCCAGTAGTCCTGCGCGCCGTAGCGGATTTTGCCGATGCGTGGCTGCAGCAGGCCGATCATGTGGCGCAGCAGGGTGCTCTTGCCGCAGCCGCTGCCGCCCATGATGGTGAAGATCTCGCCGCGCCGCACATCGAAGGTGATACCGGTCTGGATCAGTCGGCGGTCGAACGACATGCACAGGTTCTGCACCTGGCACATCACATCCATCGCTGGCTTAGATCCCGAGGGCATTGGCGCACACCGCGAAGATGGCATCGACCACGATCACGCCGACAATGCCGGCGACCACGGCGGAGGTGGTGGCCTCGCCCACCGCCGCCGCATTGCGTCCGGCGCGCAGGCCGTAGTAGCAGCCGGCCAGTGCCACCAGGGCGCCGAACACAAAGCTTTTCGAAATGCCGATGATGAAGTGATGCCAGTTGAGCGCGTTGACGGTGCGCTCCATGTAGGAGGCCAGCGACAGGTCGAGCATGCCGGTGCCGACCAGGAAGCCGCCGAGAATGCCCGCGGCGCAGGCATAGAGATAGAGCAGCGGCGCCATCACCGCCAGCGCCAGCACCCGCGGCAGCACCAGGAATTCCACCGCCGGCACGCCCATTACGCGCAGCGCGTCGATCTCCTCGTTGCCCTGCATGGTGGCGATCTGCGCGGCGAAGGCTGCGCCGGTGCGGCCGGACAGCACCACCGCCGTGATCACCGCCGCCATCTCGCGCACGGTGGCAATGGCCACGCCGTCCGCCAGCAGCTCGCCGGCGCCGAACTGCAGCAGCTGCACCGAGCCGACGAAGGCGATGATCGCGCCCACCAGCAGGTTGACGAGGCCGACGATGGGCAGCGCGTCGGCGCCGCAGGCCTGCAGCACCGCCCAGGCATCGGCGCGGTAAAAAGTGGCCTTGCCGCGCAGCAACTGGCCGATGGCGATGATCACCTCGCCGAACAGGCTCACCGTCTCGCCGGCCTTGGCCGAATATTGCAGGGTGCGCTGGCCCACCCGGCGCAGCAGCGGCACCGGCCGCGGCGGGCGCGAGGAGGCGGGCGGCGACAGTTCGTCCGCCATCTTCAGCACGGTGCGCAGCCCCACCGGCAGGCGCCCGGCATCCAGCGTCCAGCCCTGGCCGCGGCAATACTCCGCCAGGGCCAGCAGGAAGGCGGGGAGGGTGCTGTCCCAGTGCGTCACGCCGCTGGTGTCGATGCGCAGGCTTTGTCCCGCCGCCAGTTCAATCTGCGCCGCCGCCGCTTCGGGGATGCCGCTCAGGCCGCTATACAGGGTCCAGTCGCCGGCCAGCGCAAGTTCCACCGCGCCGGACTCCGTGCGCAGAGTCCAGCGGGGTGCGATAGGCGCGTCCGCTGCGGTTTTCGCTGTCTGGGCCCCCATGGGGGTGATCTTGGCAGATCAATGCCGCTCCGGGTACCCCCGGGAAGGTCAAAAGCCTGTCGCGCAAAGCCACAAAGACACCAAAAAAGCCTCTTACAAAAGCCCTGTCTTTAAATCGGCTCCTTCTCTGCGTCTTTGCGGCTTTGCGCGAGGAGCTTTTTTGATCCTTTTCAACTGCTCTTTTTCTGAATGAACTCGATCTTGTAGCCGTCCGGGTCCTCGACGAAGGCGATCACGGTGGTGCCGTGCTTCATCGGGCCAGCTTCGCGGGTGACCTTGCCGCCGCGCTGCTTGACTAGGGCGCAGGCCTGGTAGGCATCGTCCACCTGCAGAGCGATATGGCCATAGGCGTTGCCCAGCTCGTAATGATCGACGCCCCAGTTATGGGTCAGTTCGATCTCGGCATCGCCGACCTGGGTGCCGTCGACGCGCTCGTCGAAGCCGACGAAGGCCAGGGTGAACTTGCCGTCCGGATAGTCCTTGCGGGACAGCAGCTTCATGCCCAGCACCTGGGTGTAAAAACCGATGGAACGGTCGAGATCGCCGACGCGCAGCATGGTGTGGAGGATACGCATGGGAATTTGGGAATATATGGGGTGGGGGAGAGAGCAGGGACCGCCGGGTATCGCCAAGGGTTCCGGACCGCGCAACAGTTTAGACCGGGCCGCCGAATGGCGTTCCGGCGCCCCAATTTGGGCCGGTTTGTCATTAAACCTGCGTATTTCTCTGCAACTATCACATTTGAAACACAAAAGGCAGGTTTTACGCTAGAGTTAGGACCACGATGATTCCGTCGATCCTCAAGCTGGATAAGGGCGGTATGCCAGTCGCCTGGATTCGCTGGCAGACGGCCGCCACTCTCTACGCCCGCAAGCGTGTGTGCTGGGAAGCGGGGGAGGAGCGTTTTGTCATTCACGGCGGCATCTGCGCCCGCACCGGCCGCGCCTCCGAGCTGCGCATCGGCTCGATCATCGCGGTAGCCGACCGTTCGCACCGCTTCGACGGCGGCGCCCCGCTGCTGACCAACCGCACCCTGTTCCAGCGCGACCGCAACCTGTGCATGTATTGCGGCCGCCAGTTCTCGCCCACGCTGCTGACCCGCGATCACATCGTGCCGGCCTCGCGCGGCGGCTCCAGCGCTTGGGAGAACTGCGTCACCGCCTGCCGTCATTGCAATCAGCGCAAGGACGACCGCACTCCGGAAGAAGCCGGCATGAAGCTGCTGGCGGTGCCGTACACGCCGAACCTGGCCGAGTACCTGATCCTGAGCAACCGCCGCATCATGGCGGACCAGATGGAATTCCTGCTCAGCTTCGCCCGCAAGAAGGCAGCCTAGCCAAGCCTGGCAGGGCCCTCCACGGCTGACCCCCTGGGCGCGTTTCGGGTTAAATTCCGCCCCGGACCCCTTTAGCGCCATTCCTTCCCATGCATTCCGAAGCCCAACGTGTCGCCGCGCTGGCCGAAGCGCAGCAGAAAGCCGCCGCCTTCTTCCGGCGTATCGAGCAGTGTCTGATCCGCCCCGGCATCAGCGAGATGCAGCTGACGCGCGACATCGCCGAGTTGGGACGCCGCGAGTTCGGCATCGAGCAGAACTGGCACAAGCGCATCGTGCGCGCCGGCCCCAATACCCTGGCGCCCTACGATGAAAACCCGCCGGACCTGACCCTGGGCGAGGACGACATTTTGTTCATCGACCTTGGCCCGGTGTTCGAAGCCTGGGAGGCCGATTTCGGCCGCACCTACGTGCTCGGCTCCGATCCGCACAAATTGCGGCTGCGCGACGACGTCGCCGCGGCCTTCGCCGCGGGCAAGAAATACTTTCAGGAACACCCGCAGATCACCGGCACCGAGTTCTACGCCTATGTGCGGCAGCTGGCGGAGCGGGCCGGTTGGGAATTCGGCGGGCAGCTTGCCGCCCACATGATCGGCGAGTTTCCGCACAAGTCCCTGCCGGTGGACAAGGCGGTGGCCTGGGCCGATGCCGGCAACCACACACCGATGCGCGGGCTCGATCCGCTGGGCCGCGAGCGCCACTGGATTCTGGAAATCCACTTCGTTGATCGGGCGCGCGGCATCGGCGGTTTCTACGAAGAGCTGCTGACCGTAGGCTGAAGCATGAGGAGGCCTGGGCCGTCGCTTACGCAGCAGCAATAAGTCCGTAAAATCGACGCATGACTCCCTCCACGCTGCTGATCGCCGTCCTGGCCGCCGTCCTTGGCGCGCTACTCGCCTGGCTGGCGGGGCGCGCGGCCACCGAGCGCCAGCGCGCCAATGCCGCCGCCGCCGAAGCGGGTGCGGCGGCGCAGGCGCAGGCGGCGGCCATCCGCGAACAGGAGCTGAGCGCGGCGCGCAGTGCCGGCGAGCAATTGCGCGCCCAGCTGGCCGCGGCGCAATCGGAAGGCGCGGTGCTGCGCATCACCCTGGACAAGGAGCGCGAGGCGGCCGTCGACAAGCTCAAGCTGCTGCAGCAGACCGGGGAGGAGATGACGCTGCGCTTCAAGCAGCTGTCGCAGGAAATCCTCGAAGACAAGTCGCGCCGCTTCACCGAGCAGAACCAGCTCAACATCGAGCAGATCCTCAAGCCGCTGCGCGAAAAGATCGCCGGCTTCGAGCTCCAGGTGAAGCAGTCCTACGAACTGGAAACGCGCGACCGCGTGGCACTGAAGGAGCAGATCGCGCAGCTGGCGCGGCTCAACCAGCAGGTTTCGGCCGAGGCCAACAACCTGGCTGGGGCGCTGCGCGGCCAAGCCCGCACCCAGGGCGCCTGGGGCGAGCTGGTGCTGGAGCGGATCCTGGAATTATCCGGCCTGGAGAAGGGCCGCGAATACGAAACGCAGTTTGCCACCCGCGACGAAGCCGGCCAGCGCTACCGGCCGGACGTGGTGGTGCACCTGCCGGGCGAACGCGACATCATCATCGACGCCAAGGCCTCGCTCAGCGCCTATGCGCGTTTCAGCGAGGCGGTGGACGAGGCCGCGCGCGAGCTCGCGCTGGCGGCGCACGTGGCCTCGCTGCGCAGCCACATTCGCGAGCTCGGCGCCAAGGGCTACGAATCGCTCGAAGGCATCCGCTCGCTCGATTTCGTGCTGATGTTCGTGCCCAACGAGGCGGCCTACATCGACGCGGTGCGCTCCGCCCCGGGGCTGTACGAGGAAGCGCTGACGCAGAACATTGGCCTGGTCTGTCCCTCCACCCTGTTGCCGACCCTGCGCACCGTCAACAACCTGTGGAAGGTCGAACGTCAGGGCCAGAATGCGCAGGAGATCGCCAGGGAGGCGGGGCGCCTCTACGACAAGTTCGTCGGCTTCGAGCAGGATCTGAGCAAGCTCGGCAATGCGCTGAATGCGGCGGGCAAGGCCTACGCCGACGCGCGCGGCAAGCTGCTGGAAGGCCCGGGCAACGTGGTGCGCAAGATCGAAATGCTGAAAAAGATGGGGGCAAAGGCCTCCAAGCAGCTGCCGGACGCCCTGCGCAACCAGGCGCTGCCCGATCTGGGCGAGGAAGAAGGCGACGAGGACAACACCGGAGAGGCCTGAATGTAGCCCGGGGAGCGCGCAGCGCTGCCCGGAAGAGCAGGAGGCCGGCCTTGGCGCAGACCCCGGCTAGCGCTGCGCGCTTGCCGGGCTACCGATCGTGCGTCCCCTTGCGGAACCTGCCGACCCGGGCGCAGTCTCCTCCACACCATTCAACCCGGAGGAGCACCATGTCCCTGAAAGTCCTGTATACCGCCCATGCCACCGCCATCGGCGGCCGCAACGGCCATACCGCGTCGTCGGACGGCATCGTCTCGGTCGATCTATCGGTGCCCAAGGCCATGGGCGGCCCGGGCAAGCCCGGCACCACCACGCCGGAAGACCTCTTCGGTGCCGGCTATGCGGCCTGCTTCGGCAGCGCTGCCGATTTCGTCGCCAAGCAGATGAAGCTGCCGGTGAGCGAGATCAAGGTGGAAGCCGCCGTGGGCATCGGCCAGCTGTCCGAAGGCGGCTTCGGCCTCAAGGTGGACCTTGCCGTCACCGTCAAGGGCATCGGCCAGGCCGAAGTGGACAAGTTGGTGGAGAAGGCCCACCAGGTCTGCCCCTACTCCAATGCCACGCGCGGCAACATCGAAGTCACGCTGAAGGCTGTCGCAGCCTGAGCGCTTGGCCGTGGCCGGCTCCTCGTCGAATGGATCCGGCCACGGCCGCAGGCAAAAAAAAGCCCGGTTCGTCGCAAGACGAACCGGGCCGTAACGAGTAGCTAGAGCCTACTGCGAGCCGACGCAGGCCTGGTAGACGTCCAGCTGACCGATGGCCGATACGAGGCTGCCATCGACCACCTGCACGGAGTCGAACGGCTTGCTGGTGACGAAGCCCAGGAAGGATGCGTTGGGGCTGGCGAGCAGGGCCAGCAGATCCAGCTGGAGCGGGGCACTGGTGCTGGCGCCCGCGGTTTCCTGCACCACTCCGCCGAGCAGGGTATTCACCGACACGCTGTTCAGCAGGCTCAAGGTCAGCAGTTCGCCCGGCGTGGAGGTGATGAATCCGGCGACATTGCCGCCAGCGAAGGCCGTGTAGCTGCTCACCGTCAGCGATTCGTTGGCGATGAGGCCCACCGGTGTGTTGAGCACCGCATAGTCATGACCCGTTCCATAGTTGGTCGGGCTGGTGGGCGACTGGTTGACCACGTTCTGCGGTTGTGTCACCGAGCACAGCAGGCACAGGCCGCCGCTGCCGATGGACACGCTGCTATTGGTTGCGGTCAGGTTCTTGGTCGGCACGGACAGGCCCAGGTTATCAGTGACACCGCAATCGGCGGCTACCGGTCCCGGAATGCCGTCGTACAGCTGTGCCCCTGCCGAACTGGTGCCGCCCGTGGAAACACCGCAGCTGATGGTGTAGTTGTAGACGTTCGGGGTGGCGGGGGCGGTCAGCACCACGCTGCCGTTGAGGCCGGTGATCGTGCCGCTCCAGGCGGGATCGCCGGCCGTGTTGCTCGCCGTGCAGGTGGATGTGGTGGTACTCGGGCCGGTGTAGATCAGGGTGAACTGGCTGCCCGGAGTCACCGGAGTCGTCTGCGGGATGCTGATCGAAACCGCCGCGGCCGGGGCACCGGTGGCGCCGCTGCTGCTGGACGAGCCGCTACTGGACGAGCCGCCGCTGCTGCTGGAGGAAGAGGAACTGCTGCCGCCCGAGGAGCTGGAACTGGACGACGAGCTCACCGTTACCGGCTTGGTGCTGACGCAGGCCTGGTAGACGTTGACCTGGCCGATGGCCGACAGCAGGCTGCCGTCCGCGATCTGTATCGCGTTGAAAGGCTTGGTTGCGGTGAAGCCGATGAAGGCCGACTGGGGGCTGGCCAGCAGCGTCAGCAGATCCAGACGCAGCGGCGAACTAACGGTTGCGCCGGCGGAGTCGGCCGGAACGCCGTTGAGCAGCGTATTCACCGTCACACTTTGCAGCAGATCCAGGGTCAGCAACTCGGCCGGATTGGAGGCGACGAAGCCTACCAGGTAGCCGGGCTGATAGTAGGGAGCTGCGATAGCCTTGTTGGTTACGGTCAGCGATTCGTTGGCGATCAAGCCCACCGGCGTGTTCAGGGTGGCGAAATTGCTCGGATCCTGATCCACGACGTTGTCGGGTTGGGTGACGGAGCAGCCGATGCAGATACCAGTGGTGTCGGTGGTTACCACCGCGTCCGGCGCGACCAGATCCAGAGTCGGGATCGGTGTGCCAGCGCTGTCGGTGACGCCGCAATCCGTGGCAACCGGGCCAGTGCCGCCGCTGCTGCTGGCGCCGCTGGAGGAGGCACCACTGCTGCTGGCACCGCTGGAGGAAGCGCCGCTGCTGCTGGCACCACTCGACGAGGCGCCGCTACTGCTGGCACCGCTGGAGGAAGCGCCGCTGCTGCTGGCACCACTCGACGAGGCGCCGCTACTGCTGGCGCCACTCGACGAGGCACCACTGCTGCTGGCGCCGCTGGAGGAAGCGCCGCTGCTGCTGGCGCCACTCGACGAGGCGCCGCTGCTGCTGGCGCCGCTGGAGGAAGCGCCGCTGCTGCTGGCACCGCTCGACGAGGTGCCGCTGCTGCTAGCCCCGCTGGAGGAGGCGCCACTCGACGAAGCGCCGCTGCTGCTGGCTCCACTGGAGGAGGCGCCGCTGGACGATACCCCACTGCTGCTGGCGCCGCTGGAGCCGCTGGTGCTTCCCGGGCCCCCGTTGGCCGAACAGCCGGCCAGTGTCAGTGCTGTGATAGCCAGCAGCGCGACGCCGCGCGATAAACTTCCGAACTTGATCATGCTATTCATGGCGAACATCCCCTGAGGCTACCTAACTGATTTATTTGTCGAGCACACGGAATTCGACGCGGCGATTGCGCTCGCGGTCGTCCGCCGTTCTTTCCGGCTTGATCAACGGCTGGGTCTTGCCATAACCGCGGGCCTGCAACTGTTCCGGCTTGGCGCCCTTGGCGATCAGGTATTCCCGCACCGCTTCCGCGCGCCTCTGCGACAGCTTGAGGTTGGCGGCGGCGCTGCCGATGCTGTCGGTGTGGCCGGCAATCTCGACTTTCAGTGACGGCTGGCCGATGAAGGCCGGCGAGATGGTGTCAAGGATGGTTTGCGCATTGGTGGTCAGGCGCGCCTTGTTGAAGTCGAAGGTGACGCCGTTGAGCTCGATCACCTGGCCGGGGATGACGCAACCATGCGCATCCACCTTGAGGCCCTTGGGCGTGTTGGGGCACAGGTCGTGCTCGTCGTCCACGCCGTCGCCGTCGCTGTCAACCCAGGGGCGCGGCACTTCCTGAACCACCGGCTCGATCACCGGCGGCAGCGGCGCCGGCACTTCGATGATGCGCTCGACGACCCGGCCCAGCGGGACTTCGATGCCCAGGGTCACGCGGTAGTCGTTGTAACCGTCATGCAGGAAATCGTGGTTGTAACGGGCTTCGCCGCGCAGCTTGATGCCGTCGTAGAGCGATTTGGTGACGAAGCCGAGGCCGGCTTCGCCGAGAAAACCGGCGCCATCGTTGCCTTGCGGGAAGACGTCATCGTAAACGGCGCCAACGCCGATGAGTGCGAACGGCGTGATCAGGGCCTTGCGCCGGTCGAACAGGCTGTAGGCCAGGTCGACCGACCCGCCCCACTGGTAGTAATCGGTGCCGTGATCGCGCCCGGTCTCGAAGATCGAGCCCTGGAACTGGCCTTCCAGCGACAGGTGATCGGTGAACTGGTTGCCGTAGATGAACGAGGTGGTGAACCCGTTCCGCTGAGTTCCGCGCTTGCTGTCCGGTATGGCATAGCCGGGCAGGATGGCGATGTAGTCGCTGGAGATCAGTCCCACCTGCGTGCGGACGCTAGGGCTGTCCTGGGCGGCGGCGGCGGTGGCAAACATCGCGAGCACGGCAGCCGCGATAGGAGTTAGACGAATGCGCATTGGCACTTCTTCCCTACTTATTGAGTCCCGATATTCCAGGCCCCCGCTACAACCTTCAGGAACCCGGCCCTGAGTACCACTCCACTATCCACGCTACTCCGCAGTACCGCGGAGCTAGCCGTATCTACCGACGGCTTTTTATTCGTTGAGTACCGACTCTCTAATTCTCTGTGTCCAATGTAGCCTAAATTACACACGGAAGAGAAAGCCTATTTTTGCGCCGGTGCCTGCGTCGGCAGGGTCAAAGGGGGGGCGGGAACATGCCGTTCCGTTCAGCTTGGGCGACCCGCCGGATTGGCCGGGCGGTCCAGTTTGGAGCGCAGCCGGTCGGGAGGGGTCGCAGGAAAAATGGAGCGGGTGATGGGAATCGAACCCACGCTAGCAGCTTGGGAAGCTGCAGTTCTACCATTGAACTACACCCGCGTCTGCCGCCAATTCTACCTGACGATTTCGAACTGTTAAGGAAAATTCGGCAAAGGACGGAGCCGACTGGGGAGGCCTCTCCGATAAATGCCGCTGGGCTCCGCTGTTTCCGGCGCGGGCAATGCCGGGGCTGGAGTAAAATAAGACCGCAGCACCGCTCCAACCAACCATCTTTACACTTCCTGGCATCCTGATGCAGATCGTCGTCAACGGCGAAAGTACCGCTGTCTCCGAGGGAACCACCCTGACCGAGCTGGTCGGGGGCCTGCAACTGGCCGGGCAGCGGCTGGCCATCGAATTGAACGGCGATATCGTGCCGCGCAGCCGCTGGCCGGAAGTGCGTCTGAACAACGGCGACCGTGCCGAGATCGTCAGGGCCATTGGCGGAGGCTGAAAATCGGGGCAATCCCGGATTTTCCGCATACTCGGCGCACCAAGGGGCCTGAGCCGCATC
>JAMFRN010000191.1 GCA_026224805.1 Nevskia soli | reverse complement strand
TGCAGATCACCATGGCCGAGAACTTCGGTGTGCAGGGCCGCGGCGCGTTTTACGAGGAAGTCGGCACCTTGCGCGATGTGGTGCAGAACCATCTGCTGCAGGTGATCGCGCTGCTGGCGATGGATGCACCGGTCGGGCACGACGCGGAATCGATGCGCGCCGAGAAACTGCGGCTGTTCCGCGCCATGCGTCCGCTGGACCCGGCCGAGGTGGTGCGCGGCCAGTTCCAGGGCTATCGCAAGGAGGAAGGCGTCGCCCCGGCTTCACAGGTCGAGACCTTCGTCGCCCTGCGCTTGCACATCGACACCTGGCGCTGGGCCGGCGTGCCGTTCTACATCCGCGCCGGCAAATGCCTGCCGATCAGCGCCACCGAAGTGGTGGTGAACCTGAAGTGTCCACCGCTGGGAATCTTCGACGAGATCAGCCCGGCAACCTCGAACTATTTCCGCTTCCGGCTCAGCCCGGAAGTGGTGATCTCGACCGGCGCGCGGGTCAAGCTGGCCGGCGAGGACATGCGCGGGGAGCCGGTGGAACTGATCGCCCGCCATCAGACGCACGGCGAACAACTGCCCTATCAGCGCCTGCTGCACGACGCGATCCACGGCGATCCCTCGCTGTTCACCCGCGACGATGCCGTGGAAGCGGCGTGGCGGGTGATCGATCCGGTGCTTGGCGATGCCGAGCCGGTCAGCGAATACCAGCTCGGCACCTGGGGTCCGGCCGCCGCGGCCCGCATCGTCAACGGCCATGGCGGCTGGCACGACCCGAAAAAGGAGGAAGCCGCGCCGTGCTAGCGACGGACCCAAGCGCAGCAGTGGAGATGGTATTCCTGCTCGATGTCGACAACACCCTGCTCGACAATGACCGCTTCGCCGCGGACCTGGGGGCGCGCCTGGAGCAGACATTCGGCGCCGACGAACGCAACCGTTACTGGGCGCTTTTCGCCGGGCTACGCGGCGAACTCGGCTACGCCGACTATCTCGGGGCTTTGCAGGCGTTTCGCCGCGGGCTCGAAGACGAAGCGGCATTGCTGCAGATGTCGGGCTTCTTGCTGGAGTATCCATTCGCGCAGCGCCTCTACCCCTGCGCACTCGATGTGATCGCGCACCTGGGTGAGCTCGGCCTGCCGGTGATCCTGTCCGATGGCGATGTAGTGTTCCAGCCGCGTAAGATACAAGTCGCCGGACTGTGGGCCGCGGTGGCCGGCCGGGTGCTGATCCAGGTGCACAAGCAATCGACGCTCGACGCGACGCAGCGGCGCTACCCCGCGGCGCACTATGTGATGGTCGACGACAAGCCGCAGATCCTGGCGGCGATGAAGCAGACACTTGGCGCTAAACTGACCACGGTGTTCGTGCGCCAGGGCCACTATGCCGCCGAAGCGGCCGGCACGGCGATCGAGCCGCCGCCCGACCTGAGCATCGAACACATCGGCGAGCTGATGCGCTTCGACCGCTCGCAGTTCTCCGCCGCCGCGCCGCTGCACGCTGCGGCCTCGCAACCCACTACCGCTTCCCAGGGAAAATAGGCATGAACACAACACAGCAACTGCACGATCTCGGCCAGAGCCTGTGGCTGGACAACATCACCCGCAAGATCCTCGATGACGGCAGCCTGCGCCGCATCATCGAGGAATTCTCGGTAACCGGCCTGACCTCGAACCCGACCATCTTCGACGAGGCGATCGGCAACGGCAATACCTACGACCAGGGCATTCGCGAAAAGGCCAAGGCGGGAAAATCCGGCGAAGCGCTGTTCATGGAGCTGGCGTTGGAAGACCTGCGCCGCGCCGCCGACCTGTTCCGGCCGATCTTCGACGCCACCGACTGGCTAGATGGCTGGGTTTCGATGGAGGTGTCGCCGCTGCTGGCGCGGGACACGGCCGGCAGCATCAAGGCGGCCCTGCAAATCCAGGAACAGGCCGACCGGCCCAACCTGTACGTCAAGATTCCGGGCACGCCGGAGGGCATTCCCGCCATCGAGGAAGCGATCTTCGCCGGCGTGCCGATCAACGTCACCCTGCTGTTTTCGCGCGAGCAATATCTCGCGGCCGCCGAGGCTTACTTGCGCGGCATCGAGCGCCGCGTCGGCGCCGGGCTCGATCCGCAGATCAGCTCGGTGGCCTCGCTGTTCGTCAGCCGCTGGGACAAGGCGGTGAGCGACAAGGTGCCCGCCGAGCTGCGCAACCGGCTCGGCATCGCCATCGGCCAGCGCAGCTACCGCGCCTACCGCGAGCTGCTTGCCTCGCCGCGCTGGCACAAGCTTGCCGCCGCCGGGGCGCGCCCGCAGCGCCTGCTCTGGGCCAGCACCGGCACCAAGGACCCGCAGGCCCCCGATACCCTGTACGTCGAAGCGCTCGCCGCTCCCGACACCGTCAACACCATGCCGGAAAAAACCCTGCGCGCCTTTGCCGATCACGGCAAGCTCAATGGCGCCATGGACCCCGGCGGCGGCGATGCCGAAGCGGTGCTGAAGCACTTCGCCGAAGCCGGGATCGACATCGACGCATTGGCGCTGCAGCTGCAGCACGAGGGCGCACAGTCCTTCGTCAAATCCTGGAAGGAACTGCTCAAGCGCATCGCCGACAGCAGTGCGGCGCTGGCCGGCGCCGGCAAGGCCGGCGCGTGAGCGCGGAGCCGCCGCCGTCCGCCCGCTGCGAAAAGGCGCCGTTGCCGAGCGCCCGGCCGCAGTGGCAAGCCTTGCAGCAGCATTTCGGCCGGATCGGCGGCAAGCATCTGCGCGAGCTGTTCGCCGATGAGCCGGCACGCGGCGAACAATACGTCGCCGAAGCCGCCGGCTTGTACCTGGACTATTCCAAGCAGCGCGTCACCGACGAAACGCTGAGCCTGCTGCGGCAGCTCGCCGTGGCCTGCGGACTGCCCGCGCGCATCGAGGCGATGTTCCGCGGCGAGCGCATCAACGTCACCGAGCATCGCGCCGCGCTGCAGGCGGCACTGCGCGCGCCGACGGGGGAGCGCATCCTCGTCGACGGCAAGGATGTGGTGCCGGAGGTGCATGCGGTGCTCGACCGCATGGCGGCATTCTGCGACCGCGTGCGCAGCGGCGCCTGGACCGGCCACAGCGGCAAGCGCATCCGCAACGTCATCAACATCGGCATCGGCGGCTCGGATCTCGGCCCGGTGATGGCCTTCGAGGCGCTGCGCCACTACAGCCGGCGCGATCTGGTTTTCCGCTTCGTCTCCAATGTCGATGGCACCGATTTCGCCGAAGCGGTGCGCGATCTGGATGCGGCGGAAACCCTGTTCGTGATCTGTTCCAAGACCTTCACCACCCAGGAAACGCTGACCAATGCCCACGCCGCGCGTGACTGGTGCCTGCGGGCGCTGGGCGAGGAGCAGGCGGTGGCGAAGCACTTCGTTGCGGTCTCCACCAATACCGCCGAGGTGAAAAAATTCGGCATCGCCACCGACAACATGTTCGGCTTCTGGGACTGGGTCGGCGGCCGCTACTCGATGGATTCGGCCATCGGGCTTTCGACCATGCTGGCGATCGGGCCGGAACACTTCCGCGCCATGCTGGCCGGCTTCCACGCCATGGACGAGCATTTCCGCGGCGCGCCGCTGGAGCGCAACCTGCCGGCCCTGCTCGGCCTGCTGGCGATCTGGAACAGTAATTTTCTCGGCGCGCCGACAGTGGCAGTGCTGCCCTACGAGCAATACCTCAAACGCTTCCCGGCCTACCTGCAGCAGCTGACCATGGAGAGCAACGGCAAGCACGTCACGCTCGACGGCGCGCGGGTGGACTATTCCACCGGACCGATCTACTGGGGCGAACCGGGCACCAACGGCCAGCACTCGTTCTACCAGTTGATCCATCAGGGCACGCAGCTGATCCCTTGCGACTTCATCGGCTTCTGCCAGCCGCTCAATCCACTCGGTGAGCAGCACGACTTGCTGATGGCCAACCTGTTCGCGCAGGGCGAGGCGCTGGCCTTCGGCAAGACCGCCGGGGAAGTACGGGCCGAGGATACGCCCGCGGCACTGGTGCCGCACCGCAGCTTCGAGGGCAACCGGCCCAGCAACACCATCCTGGCGGAACAACTCACGCCGCACGCGCTGGGCGCGCTGGTAGCGCTGTACGAGCACAGCGTCTTCGTGCAGGGTGTGATCTGGAATATCGATTCGTTCGATCAGTGGGGCGTGGAGCTGGGCAAGGCGCTGGCGAAGCGTGCTGTCGCCGAGATCACCAGCCCCGATACTCCCGAACTCGGCCACGACAGCTCGACCAATGCCCTGATCCGGCGCTATCGCCGGCTGCGGCAGCCAGGCACGTGAGCATCCGCGCCAGTTCGCGGGCGGCAGGCTGACGGAGTGGCCATGTCCGACCAAACCAGGCAGCCGCTGCCCATCGAAGACTATGCCCTGATCGGCGACTGCCATACGGCCGCCCTGGTCGGCCGCGACGGCTCCATCGACTGGCTGTGCCTGCCGCGGTTCGATTCCAGTGCGTGCTTCGCGGCCCTGCTGGGCGAACCCGGGCACGGCCGCTGGCTGATCGCGCCGGCGGAAGAAGGTAGCCGCAGCCAGCGCAGGTATCGCGGCGATACCCTGATTCTGGAGACGGAATTCGAGTCGAGCGAGGGCGCCGTACGCATCATCGACTGCATGGTGTTATCGGATGAGCGCCGGGATATCGTACGCATCGTGGAAGGCTTGCGCGGACGGGTGGCCATGCGCATGGAGTTGATCGTCCGCTTCGACTACGGCTCCATCGTTCCCTGGGTACGGCAGCTTGACGGCGTACTGCTGGCGACCGCGGGACCGAACACGCTGGAGCTTCGCACGGACGTGCCCACGCGCGGCGAGGACATGAAGACGGTCGCGGAGTTCGACGTCGCGGCGGGACAGCGCACATCGTTCGTGCTCAATTACCACGTCTCGCACGAAGCGGCTCCGCCCGCCCTCGATCCGGAGCAGGCGCTGGAGGAGGCGAAACTCAAATGGCAGAAATGGTCAGACCGCTGCGAGTACCAGGGCCGCTGGCGCGATGCCGTGATGCGCTCGCTGATCACGCTGAAGGCGCTGACCTATTACCCTACCGGGGGCATCATCGCGGCGCCGACGACTTCGTTGCCGGAACAGCCGGGCGGCGTGCGCAACTGGGATTACCGCTACTGCTGGCTGCGCGACGCCACCTTCACGCTCAACGCACTGCTGGCGGCCGGCTATCACGACGAAGCGGCGGCCTGGCGGGACTGGCTGCTGCGGGCCGTAGCGGGAAGCGCCGCGGACTTGCAGGTTCTGTACAGCGTCACCGGCGAGCGTCGTATCGACGAATATGAAGTCACCTGGTTGCCGGGCTACGGCGGCGCGGCGCCGGTACGCGTGGGCAATGCCGCTTCGACGCAGTTCCAGCTCGATATCTACGGCGAAGTCATGGATACCCTCTACCAGGCGCGATGCGCGGGAGTGGATCCTGAGCCTCATGCCTGGGAGATCGTAACGATCTTGCTCGAGTTCCTGGAAGGGAACTGGCAGAGACCGGATGAAGGCATCTGGGAAATACGCGGGCCCAGGCAGCACTTCACGCACTCCAAGGTCATGGCCTGGGTCGCGTTCGACCGGGCGGTCAAGGCCGTGGAGCGCTTTTCAATGAAGGGTCCGGTCGAGCGCTGGCGCACGGTGCGCGACACCATCCACGCCCAGATCTGCGCAGACGGCTTCGACGCGCAGCGCAATACCTTCGTCCAGCACTATGGCTCGACGCAACTCGATGCCAGCCTGCTGCTGATCCCGCTGGTCGGCTTTCTGCCGCCTGATGACCCCAGGGTACGCGGCACGGTCGAAGCCATCGAGCGCGATCTGGTGGCCGATGGTCTGGTGCTGCGCTACTCGTCCGCCAGCAATGTCGATGGCCTGCCGCCGGGTGAAGGCGTGTTTCTGCCCTGCTCGTTCTGGCTGGCCCAGAATCTGGCCCTGATCGGCCGCCAGCAGGAAGCCGAAGCCCTGTTCGAACGCCTGCTCGCCTTGCGCAACGACCTAGGCCTGCTGTCGGAAGAATACGATCCGCGCGCCCGGCGCATGCTGGGAAATTTTCCGCAGGCGCTGACCCATATGGCGCTGATCAATACGGCCTGTGTGCTGTCCCGCGTGAAGCAGGGGGACCTCCCCGGCGGAGCAGGCGAGCGTTGCGATACCCCAAACGCGGGCCGGGAAGGGCCGTGAATATTCCAGTCGTCGATGCCGGCGGCATTCATGTCAGGTGCGCCGCGACCGGCCACAAAGGACCGCATCCGCGCCACTGACACCTGTTCCACCTCATCACGGAGCCGCCATGTCCGACGAACTCGACCAGCAATGCATCAACACCATCCGCTTCCTCTCGGTGGACATGGTGCAGAAGGCCAACAGCGGCCATCCAGGCCTGCCGCTCGGCGCCGCGCCGATGGCCTACGCCCTGTGGACGCGCTGGCTGCGCTACAACCCGCATAACCCGGACTGGGTCAATCGCGACCGCTTCGTGCTTTCCGCCGGGCACGGCTCGGCCCTGCTCTACAGCCTGCTGCATCTGAGCGGCTACGCGCTTTCCCTGGACGATATCAAGCAGTTCCGCCAATGGGGCAGCAAGGCCCCGGGGCATCCCGAGCGCGGCCACACGCCGGGGGTGGAAACCACCACCGGACCGCTCGGGCAGGGCCTGGCCAATGCCGTCGGCATGGCCATCGCCGAAGCGCAACTGGCCGCGCGCTACAACCGCCCCGGTCACGCCGTCATCGATCACCATACGGTGGTCATCGCCGGCGACGGCGACCTGATGGAAGGCGTCTCCGCCGAAGCCGCCTCGCTGGCCGGCCATCTCGGCCTGGGCAAGCTCATCTGCCTCTATGACGACAACCGCGTCACCCTGGCCGGCGGCACCGACATCACGTTTTCCGAGGACCGCGCGCGGCGCTTCGAGGCCTACGGCTGGCAGACGCTGACGGTAGCCGACGGCAACGATCTCACCACGCTCGACTCGGCCCTGCACCTGGCACGCGCGGAAACGGCGCGGCCCTCGCTGATTCTGGTGCGCACTCATATCGGTTACGGCTCGCCCGAGCAGGACAGCTTCAAGGCTCACGGCTCCCCGCTGGGCAAGGACGGCGTGCGCCAGACCAAGCAGAAACTGGGCTGGCCGGCCGAGCCGGATTTCCTCATCCCGGATGAGGCACTGGCGCATATGCGGCGGGCGGTGCAGCGCGGCGCGCACGACGAAGCGGAATGGAACGAGCAGATGAGCGCCTATGCCAGGGCCTTCCCCGATCTGTGCGCGGAGCTGCAGGGCCGCCTGCGCGGTGAGCTGCCGCCGGGCTGGGATGCGGACATCCCGCGATTCCCCGCCGACGCCAAGGGCCTGGCGACACGCGAGGCCTCCGGCAAGGTGATGAACGCCATCGCGCTGCGGCTGCAGGCCCTGAGCGGCGGCTCGGCCGACCTCGACCCCTCGACCAAAACTGCCCTCAAGGGCCTCGGCGACTTCAACCCGCCGCCGCCGGCGAGCGAGGACCAGCAGGGCTCGGACGGCGGCGGCTGGAGCTACGCCGGGCGCAACCTGCACTTCGGCGTGCGCGAACACGCGATGGGCGCCATCGTCAACGGTCTCGCCGCACACGGCGGATTCATTCCCTACGGCTCGACCTTCCTGATCTTCTCCGACTACATGCGTCCGCCGATCCGGCTGGCGGCACTGATGGGCCTGCACGTGGTGCATGTATTCACCCACGACAGCATCGCGCTGGGTGAGGATGGCCCCACCCACCAGCCGGTGGAGCAGCTTGCCAGCCTGCGCGCGATTCCGGGGCTCACCGTAATCCGGCCCGCCGACGCCAACGAAACCGCCGTCGCCTGGCGCGTCGCCGTGGAAACGAGCGACCGCCCGGTACTGCTGGTGCTGAGCCGGCAGGATCTGCCCACGCTCGATCGCGACCGCTACGCCGCGGCGGAGGGATTGCGCCGCGGCGCTTATGTGCTCAGCGATGCGCCGGACGGCAAGCCCGAGCTGATCCTGCTCGCCAGCGGCTCCGAGGTCAGCCTGATCGTGGCGGCGGCGGCACGCCTGCAGCAGGATGGCGTCGCCGTGCGCTGCGTGTCGATGCCGAGCTGGGACTTGTTCGAAGCTCTGACCCAAGCCGAGCGCGAGGCGGTGCTGCCGCCCGCGGTCGGCGCGCGGCTGGCGGTCGAACTGGGAGTGTCGCAGGGCTGGGATCGCTATATCGGCGCACGCGGCGACATGCTCAGCGTGGATCGCTTCGGCGCTTCCGCGCCGGCGGAAGTCCTGCTGCGCGAATACGGCTTCACCGTCGACCACATCTGTGCCCGTGCCAAGGCCCTGCTGGCGCTCGCCGTATCGTCATTCCGGTGAAAGCGCCCCAGGAGAATCAAGCATGACATCCAACACGCTCACGCCGGAACTGCTGCACAAGATCGACGCCTACTGGCGCGCCGCCAACTATCTGGCGGTCGGACAGATCTATCTTTACGACAATCCGCTGCTAAAGCGCCCCCTGGAGCTTGCGGACGTGAAGCACATGCTGCTGGGACACTGGGGTACCACGCCCGGGCAGAACTTTATCTATGCGCACCTGAACCGGGTCATTAAAAAATACGACCTCGACATGATTTACGTCTCCGGCCCCGGACACGGCGGTCCGGCCGTCGTCGGCAACACCTACCTGGAGGGCAGCTATAGCGAAATCTATCCCGACATCAGCCGGGATGAGACGGGGCTGCGCAAGCTGTTCAAGCAGTTTTCGTTTCCAGGGGGAATTCCCAGCCACGCGTCGCCGGAGTGCCCCGGCTCGATCCACGAAGGCGGCGAGCTGGGCTATTCGCTCAGCCATTCGTTCGGGGCGGTGTTCGATAATCCCGATCTGGTCGTGGCCTGTGTCGTCGGCGACGGCGAAGCGGAAACCGGACCGCTGGCCACGGCCTGGCATTCGAACAAATTCCTCAATCCGGTCACCGACGGCGCGGTGCTGCCGATCCTGCATCTCAACGGCTACAAGATTTCCAATCCCACGGTGCTGGCCCGCATCACCCGGGAAGAACTGGAACAGCTGCTCCGCGGCTATGGCTGGACCCCCTACTTCGTCGAGGGGCATGAACCCAGGTTGATGCATGAAGCCATGGCCGCGACGCTGGACACGGCCGTGGAACAGATCAAGGCCATTCAGCGGGATGCACGGCTCAACGGCCACCTCGATCGTCCGCGCTGGCCGATGATCGTGCTCAGTTCGCCCAAGGGCTGGACCGGGCCGATCATGATCGACGGCCTGCAGGTCGAAGGCACCTTCCGCTCGCACCAGGTGCCGCTGTCCGATCCGGCGACTCATCCGGAACACCTCAAGCTGCTGGAAGACTGGCTGCGCAGCTACCGGGCGGAGGAACTGTTCGACGAACAGGGCCGTCTGAAAGCCGAGCTGGCCGAACTTGCGCCGACCGGCGATCGGCGCATGGGCGCCAATCCACACGCCAACGGCGGCATCCTGCTGCGTGATCTGCGCATGCCGGATTTCCGCGAATATGGGGTCGACGTGCCGGAGCCGGGGCACGGCGGCATCGGCGATACCCATGTGCTGGGCCGCTTTCTGCGCGATGTGGTGAAGCTGAACGAGGAGCAGCGGAATTTCCGGGTATTCGGGCCCGACGAGACGCTGTCCAACGGCCTGGAAGCCCTGTTCGAGACGACCCAGCGGCAATGGGAAGCCGCAACCCTGCCGAACGACGAATTTCTCGCGCCGAGCGGACGCGTGATGGAGATGCTCAGCGAGCACCAATGCGAAGGCTGGCTTGAAGGCTATCTGCTCACCGGGCGGCACGGGCTGTTCAACTGCTACGAGGCGTTCATCCACATCGTCGATTCAATGTTCAACCAGCACGCCAAGTGGTTGAAAGTCACCGCGCACCTGCCCTGGCGGCGCAAGATCGCCTCCCTCAATTACCTGCTCGCTTCCCACGTCTGGCGTCAGGATCACAATGGCTTCACCCACCAGGATCCGGGTTTCCTCGATGTCGTCACAAACAAGAGTCCCGAAGTCGTGCGCATCTACCTGCCGCCCGACGCGAATTGCCTGCTGAGCGTGATGGATCATTGCCTGCGTTC
>JAMFRN010000190.1 GCA_026224805.1 Nevskia soli | reverse complement strand
TGCTCACCGCGGCCCTGGCCGCGGCGAGCAGGTCGACCACGTCTGCCAGCTGGGTGCGTCCGCTGAGATCGTGGATGTCGGCCCGCCCCTGCGCAATGGAGGCGGCCAGCTCCTTTTCCTTGGCCGAGCCCAGCACCCACACCTGGCAACCCGCTTCGACAAGGCGCCCGGACAGCTCGGCGAAGTACTCCGGCGGCCAGCGCTTGGCGGGACCGTACTCGGCGCCCGGCATCAGGGCCACCGCGGGCTTCCCGGGGTCCAGGCCGAGCTGTTGGCGCAGCGCCGCGACGCGCTGCGGGTCGGCGCGCAGGCGCGGCGGCGGGATCGGCGGGGCTTGCGTCACCGCGCCATCCTCGGCCAGCGCCAGGAACTGCTGCACCGTGGTGGGCAGGATGCCTTTGTCCAGGGTGCGCAGGTCGTTGAGCAGGCCGTAGCGGAACTCTCGGCGATAGCCGGTGCGGCGCGGGATGCGCGCAAAGAACGGCACCAGCGCCGACTTCCACGAGCCGGGCAGGACGATGGCCTGCGCGTAGTTTTTTGAGCGCAACTCCCGCCCGATGCGCCGCCGCACCGCGAAGCCGAACTCGCCGTGCCCGAGCGGCAGCTCGATGCCGGCGCGCACCTCCGGCATGCGCGCCAGGATCGGCAGCGACCAGCCGGGAGCCAGCACGTCGATCGCCGCCTGCGGATGGCGCTGGCGCAGGCGCATGAACAGGGCCTGCGCCATCACCATGTCGCCGACCCAGGAGGGCCCGACGACCAGGATATCCTGGCTCATGAAATGGCCTGGCTCATGAAATCGTCTGCGGCATGCTGAACAGGCGCGGCGGCGCCAGCTGGTCGGCGGCCTCGGCCAGGCGCCGCAGCAGCGCCGCAACCTCGCCGCCGCCGATTTTTTCGCGCAGGCCGGCGCGTCCGCTGCACATCTGCGCCTGCACGCGTTGCGCCAGCGCCGCCAGCCCGGCGCGCTCGTCGCTGCGCGTCCGTGCCATCGGCCCGAACACATCCACCTCTTCGCCTAGTGCTTGCCGCACCAGGGCGCGATAGCGCGCCGCGCCGGCTTCGGCAGCAGCCTCGCCCAGGCTCCCGGCCAGCACTTCGGCGTCATGCATCTCGCCCAGCAGATCCTGCAGGCCGCCCAGGCCGCGCAACAGCTCCCTGCCGTCCGGCAGCACCGCGGCGAGCGGCTCCAGCAGATAGCGCGCGCGCTTCACCAGCAGGCGCGCGTCATGCACATGCGCCATCTTCTCCTGATCCTCGCCGATGGCGGTGAAGCTGCTACCCAACTCGGCGATCAGGGGTCGGAGCTGCTCGCCGGTGACCTGGGCGAAGCTGGTCGGGGTGGCCTCGCTGGGCATGGTCAGGGCCGCGCGCAGAATGGCGCTGAGCGCGGCGAACTCCAGCGGCGCCGCCGCGCGGATCGCCGCGTAGCCCTGCCGCTGCCGGTCTTCGAGCCGGCGCCGCAGCCACTGGTAACCGGCGCGCTGGCCCGGGCGTAAAGCGCCGCCCTGCGCATCCAGCCAGACCAGCTGCACCTCGCTGTCGCGCGCCGGTCCGGTGCTGCGCACCAGTGACTGCAGGCGCTTGCGCATTTTTTTTGGCAAGGTATCCGCCAGCCAGTCGCGGTAAGCCCGCTCGATCGAGCGGAACCGCCGCAACGCCACGCGGAAATCATGCAGGGCATCCGCATCCTCGCCGATCGCCAGACGATGCCCCGCCGCCTCGGCGTGCTTCAACTGGCGCGACAGCAGCTTGCGCACCGCGCGTTCCGGTGCGAGCAGATGCAGCGGCGGGGGACCGGCACCGCCAGATTGGTCGAACGTATGCAAGTCAGTCATCGCTCATCAGGGTTTCCACCATCTTGCGATGATTATTCAAAAAATGGCGGGTAATGGCGTAGTGCTCCGTGTCCTCGTAGCGTACTTCGCTGAGGCCGCTACCGTCGAACAGCACGATCTTGCTGCGGGGATAAGCCAGCAGGATCGGCGAATGCGCGGCGATGATGAATTGCGAGCCGTCTTCCACCAAGCGGTGGATCGTTGCCAATGCGGCCATCTGCCGACTTGGCGACAGGGCCGCCTCGGGTTCGTCGAACAAATACAAACCGTTGTCCTTGAGCTTGTCCCGCAGCACGCTCATGAATGACTCGCCGTGGGATCTTCCGTGCAGAGACTTATCCCCGTAGCCACCCAGATAGCCGATTTCATCCATGTAGGTAGCCACGTTGAAGAAACTCTCGGCGCGCAGGAAATAGTGATCCTGGAGCCTGGCAAAGCTTTTCACGATCTTCAGGTAGTGGTGCAGGGAAGACACCGACTCCGCGGTGCTGAAACGCACGTTGCGCGTACCACCCTCGGGCCCGAAACCCAGAGCCAGTGCGATCGCTTCCAGCATGGTCGATTTACCGGAACCGTTCTCTCCGACAAAGAAGGTCACGTCCGGATGGAAACTCAGGCCATCGAGCTCGCGCACCGCCGGAATACTGAAGGGATAGTGATCCAATGCGGGCAAGCGCTCGCGCTTCAGCGAAATTTCGCGCAGATAGGGTTTCGTCTCCATCTTGAGCCGGACCCGAACCGTGCGCCGCTCAGTCCTGATGCAGCCAGTCGAGATACTTCTTCACACCCTGCTCCACCGTCAGAAACGGCCGGTCGTAACCGGCCGCGCGCAGCTTGACGTGGTCTGCCTCGGTATAGGACTGGTAGCGGCCGACGAGGTTTTCCGGGAACGGCACGTACTTGAGCTTGCCCTTGCCGTGCCAGGCGATGACCGACTTGGCGATGTCGTTGAAAGGCTGGGCGCGGCCGGTGCCGCAGTTGAAGATGCCGGACTTGCCAGGATGCTCCCAGAACCACAGGTTCATCGCCACGGCGTCGTCGACGTGGATGAAGTCGCGCCGCTGCTCGCCGGGGCCGTAGCCGTCGCTGCCCTCGAACAGGCGGCACTCGCCTTCCTTCTCGATCTGGTTGTTGAAGTGGAACGCGGTGCTGGCCATGCCGCCCTTGTGCTGCTCGCGCGGGCCGTAGACGTTGAAATAGCGCAGACCCACCACCTGCGGGCGCGAGGGCTTGACGCTGCGCCTGGCCACCGCCTTGCCCCTGGTTTTTTTCGGGGTGGGCGCGTCATAGCCCAGGCGGCGCACGTACTGATCCATCAGGAACTTGGAGTAGGCGTACATATTGAGCGGCTTCTCGCAGGCGCGGTCCTCGCGGAAGCCCTGCTTGCCCATGCCGTAGACGGAAGCCGAGGAGGCGTAGAAGAACGGCACGCGCTTGCCCTGGCACCAGTGCAGCAGGGTTTTGGTGTAGCGGTAGTTCACGTCCATCATGAAGCGGCCGTTCCACTCGGTGGTGGCGGAGCAGGCGCCCTGGTGGAAGATCGCCTCGATCTTCGGCAGCTCGCCACGCTCGAACCGGCCGAGGAATTCGTCCTTGTCCAGGTAGTCGGCAATCTCCGCCTCCGCCAAATTGCGGAACTTGGTGCCGTCCTGCAGATCGTCCACCGCAATGATGTCGGTGGCGCCTTTGCCATTGAGGCCCATCACCAAGTTCGCGCCGATGAAGCCGGCGGCGCCAGTCACTACGATCACGTCAGCCTCCGATCATGAAATGCTGCCACAGCGCTGCCACGGCGGCGCGGTGTTCCTTGAGGTCCGCATCATCGGCCAAAGCGTCCTGGCTCTGCAATGAGCGGCGGTGCAGCCAGCCGCGGTAAGCCCGTTCGGCGGCCAGCAGGGCGTCCTTTTGCGGCGCCTCGACCAGGCCGGCCGCAGCCAGGGCCTCGAGCTGCCGCCAGTTATCGGTGTATTCGATCACCGCGGCGTGCTGTGCGGCGTGGCGTAGGCACAGGTATTGGGTGATGAACTCGGCATCGATCAGGCCGCCGCCGCCCTGCTTCACATCCCAGCGCCCCAGCTCACGCTTTTCCAGGCTGGCGCGCATTTTCGCCCGCATATCCACCACCTCGCCACGCAGCCGTGCGGCGTCGCGCGGCCGCATCAGCACCTCGCGGCGGACGGTTTCGATGGCAGCGCAGAGCGGCGCCCCGCCGGCGACGCTGCGCGCCCGCAGCAGGGCTTGGTGTTCCCAGGTCCAGGCGCTCTCGCGCTGGTAGCGGGCGAAGTCGGACAGCCCGGTGACCACCAGGCCGGAATTGCCGCTGGGCCGCAGCTGCAGGTCGATCTCGTAGGCGCGGCCGGCGACGGTGCGCGCCGACAGCAGCTGCACCACGCGCTGCACCAGCCGCACGAAGTATTCTGCGTTGGCGATGCCGCGTACGCCGCCCTGGGTGTTCGTATCCGGGTCTTTGGCCTGGTAAACGAAGACCAGATCGAGATCGGAGCCATAGCCCAGCTCGATGCTGCCGAACTTGCCGTAGGCGATCAGCGCCAGGCTGTCGTCGCGGCCCGATGGCAGGCCGAGCTGCGGCACCAGCTGCTCCCGCGCATAGTCCAGGGCCTGCGCCACGATGGCCTCGGCCAGCCAGGTCAGCCGGTCGCTCACCTGCACCAGGGGCAGCGCGCCCGACAGGTCTGCGGCGGCGATGCGCAGGGTCATTTCCTGGCGATAGCGGCGCAGCAGGTCCATCACCGCCTCGGCCTCCACCGCCGGCACACCCAGCGCCCGCTGCCGAAGATCCTCGCGCAACGCCGCCCGGTCGGGGGCCTCATTGGCCAGGCGCGTGTCGAGCAGGGTATCGAGCAGGGCCGGGGTCTGCGCCAGCAGGTCGACGATCCAGGGGCTGGCGCCGCACAGCTTGAGCATCTGCCGGCGCGCGCCGGCGCTTTCATTGAGCAGGGCCAGGTAGGTGCTGCGGCCGGCGATGGTGCCGAGCACGCGCAGGGTGCGGATCAATGCCGTCTCGGGATCGGCCTGCGCCCTGGCTTCGTGCACCAAGGCTTCCAGCACCTGCTGCAGGCGCTGCCGGGCCGGGTCGCCCAGCGCGCGCACCATGCGCGACTGCCGCAGATCCCTGATGGCATCCGCTGCTTCCTGCGGCGCCCGGGTATAGCCGCTTTGCCGCAGCGCCGCTTCCAGCTCGGCCAGTTCAGCCAGCCACAGGCCATCGGTCAGGGCCGAAGGCGCACGCGCGCTTTCCAGCACCGGCTGGGCGAAGAGGCGCTCGAACTCGGCGCGGACGCGGATGCGGACCGGCTCCAGCCGCAGCAGCAGGCCACCCCAGCCGCCTTCGATATCCAGCGCCGCGCACAGGGCGTCCCGCGCTTCCTGCGCCTGCGGCAGCCGGTGGGTTTGCTCGTCGGCGAACATCTGTACCGCGTTCTCGCAACGGCGCAGCAGCACGTAGGCCTGGTCCAGCGCGGCCACCGTTTCCCGCGGCAATTGCCCGGCCTCGCCCAGGTAGCGCAGCACCGGACGCAGGCGGTTGTCGCGCAGGCGCGCATCCTGCCCGCCGCGGATCAGCTGGAACAGCTGCACGATGAATTCCAGCTCGCGGATGCCGCCGGGCCCGAGCTTGAGATTGTCCTCGGCGCCGCGCTTGTGCGCGTCCTGGTCGATCATCGCCTTCAGTTCGCGCAGGGCGCCCAGCGCCCCGAAATCGAGATAACGGCGATAGACGAAGGGCCGCAGGTTCTGCAGCAGCTGCCGCCCGGCCTCCACATCGCCGGCGACGGGGCGCGCCTTGACCATGGCATAGCGCTCCCACTCGCGGCCGTGCTCCTGGTAATACTGCTCCATCGCCTCGGTCGACACCGCCGGCGCGCCGACGCTGCCGAATGGGCGCAACAGGGTGTCGACGCGGAACACGAAGCCATCAGCGGTGCGCTGCGACAACAAGCGGCCGACATCCTGCGCCAGCCGCGCGAAATACTCGGCGTTGCTAACCGGATGCGGGCCGTCGGTATCGCCGTTGTCGGTGAAGGCGAAGATCAGGTCGATGTCGGAAGAGAAATTCAGCTCGCGGCCGCCGAGCTTGCCCATGCCAAGCACGATGGGCTGTGCTTCCACGCCGCCCTCGCCGCGCGGCACGCCGTAACGCGCCTGCAAGGCGTGTCCGGCGAACTGCAGCGCGGCGGCACAGGCGGCATCCGCCAGATCCGACAGGTCGCCGAGGGTTTCGTCCAGCCCGGCCCAGCCGGCGATGTCGCGGACGGCGATGCGCGCCATCTCGCGGTTGCGGAACGCACGCAGATGGTGCATCAGCGCAGTTTCGTCCGCCGCTTCGGCCAGCACCGCGCCCAGACGGCTCGCTGTCGGCGCCACCGGCACCCGTTCCAATTCACCGCCGGCCAGCGCCGCTTTCGCCCAATCGGCCTGGCGTGCGAATACACCGGCGACGAAGGGGCTGGCGCGGAACACCCGCTGTAACAATGCAGCAATCTCCGTCGACGACGTTGCCTGCAGTTCGGACAAGGTATCCATGGTCGGACACAGTTTACTGGCAAGCCGGACCGGCGCTCCGGCCGCCCGGCCCGCACAGCGCCGTTGCGAACCCGCCAGAAACGCATTTCCGCGAAGGTACAAAGTATCTATTGACCGTGACCTCTACGCATTGCACGATCAGGCCAGGGAATCCGAGGAATGCTTGCGTACCAGGCATTCCCGCAAAAATCCGTTCCATATCGCTTCTCTGAGGCCGGAACCGCCAGAATGTCAGCCATAGCTCCCGGCAGAAGCACAGGGCCGCAGCTGCCCGCGCGCTACACCAACCTTGACAGTGCGCATTCCGCCCACGGTTCGCGCATTCACGCTTTCGGTCCGGCCCTGGTGCAGGGCGACCCGCTGGCCGACGACCTCGTCGAGTATTTTGCCAGCCGGCCGCTGGGCGGTGGCCGCAAGCAGCTGGAACAGGCGCTCGACCACGGCATCGAGTCGGTCAGGAACCCGCACCCGACACTGGCGGCGCTGTTCGCCCAGCTGGATCATGTGCCGCTCTGGGTCGACTTCGATCAGCTGGACCTCGGCGGCTCCGTATACCTCCGGCTGGGACCGCTGGGGCAGCTGGCCCTGGGATGCGCCGCGCTGCCCCTGGCCTATGGTTCGCCGGTCGGCGTGGTGCCGCTGGTATTTACCGGACGCCTCACCCAGCGCGCATTTCGCCGGCTCATCGAAACCACTCACTTCGTCTACGTCACCTGCAAGCCGGGCGGCCTGCGCCGGCACGGCGAAGGATTCAAGACCACCGTGCGCGTACGGCTGATGCACGCGCAAATCCGCCGCCTGCTGCGACAATCCCCCAAGTGGGACATGCAGGCCTGGGGCGTGCCGATTCCGCAAGCGGATCTGGCCGGCACCAACCTGAGCTTTTCGGTGGTGGTGCTCGAAAGCCTGCGCCGCCTGGGCTGTTCGTTCAGCTCACGCGAATCGGAGGCGGTGATGCACCTGTGGCGCTATTCCGGCTACCTCATCGGCCTGGAACCGCAGTTCACCTGCGCCACCGAAGCCGAAGCGTTGCGCATGGGAGACCTGATCGCCATGACACAGGGTCCGCCCAGCGGCGACTGCGTGGCGCTGACGCAGGCGCTGATGAACGTCACCATGCATATGGCGCAGACCCCGGCGCAGCGCAAGGCGGCGCAGCAGTGGCGCAAGTTCCTCAATGGACTCACGCGCTATTTCATCGGCGCGGAACGCGCGGATGCCTTGCAGCTGCCGAAAACCCGCCTACGCTTTGCGCTATACCCGATGCGGCTCACGGTGATGCTTTGTGAAACGCTGCGACGCACGGTCCCGGGCGTCAACACCCTGGCGGTTCGCATCGGCAGCAAGACCTGGGGCAAATCGATCGAAATCGGTCTTGCCGGCGTCAAGGTGAGCTACGAACTGCCCGAACATCCCGCCGCCCGGAGCACCCATTGAAGCCTGATCTGCTGTCGCTGCTGACCGACGAGGATTGGCGGCTGATGACCGAACGCGCGACGCGCCGGAATTTCGAGAAGGACGGCATGGCGCTGCGGGAAGGCGCCGAATCGCGCAGCCTGTTTTTCCTGCAGTCGGGCTACGTACAGGTGGTGCGCGATTTTCACGGCTTGCGGCTCACGGTGGCGCGGCTCGGGCCCGGCGAGGTGTTCGGGGAAATGTCGTTCCTGGAACGGGCTCCGGCGATGGCCAGCATCGTCGCCGACGGCCCGGCCCAGGTGCTGATCCTGTCGGAGCAGGAAATCGAGTCCCTGCTCAACTCGGTGCCGGGTCTGGCCTCGCGGCTGTATCAGTCCCTGGCCGTGACGCTGTCGCGCCGCTTGCGGCGCAGCGGCGACACTGGCAACGAATCCATCGGTTCCACCCGTACCGCACGCACCGGTTTTACCACGGAGCGCCAGCTGCCGCCGGGCCTGGCCCAGGCCGTGGACGGCATCAAGCAGGGGCTGCAGCAGATCGAGCTTCAGCTGCGCAATCGCAGCCTGCCACCGGAACAAGCCGCCGCCGCGGTTGCCGGCGCCTGCGACCAGGTGTGCGCGACACTGGAACGATTCATGCGCGACGAGGTGGTGGTCGACGCAGGCATGGCCGACCTGCTCGCCTTTCGCGATGCCGGAGCGGTGCGCGCGGGCATCGGCGCCTACATCTTCCGCGAAACCTTTTCGGTGCTGATGAGCAGCGCCCTGGTGGCGCGCGCATTTGCCATGCCGCGCGGCTTTCCCGACGACTGGGAAACCATCGCCGCCATCCACCTCGACGAACCCACCGGCGACGGTCAACTCGGCCCGCTAGTGGACCGCTGGTTCTTGCAGCGCCCGCTGTGCCGCGCGCGCCGCACCAGCACCGCTGCCGTCGGCAAACTGCTGACCTCGCTGCTCGGCGACGACCCGGCCGCCTTCACCTGCCTTGCGGCCGGCTCCTGCCATGAAATTCTTGAATTGCTCGGCGGCACCCAGGCCGGCGGCGCCACCGCAACCTGTATTGATCTCGACGCAGGGGCCCTGCTCGCCGCCGCCGAGCGAGCCGAGGATCTGGGCATCTCCGATCGCATCACCTTCCAGCTCGGCAATGTCGTTCCGGCGGACAACGGCGAGCAGCTGCTGTTGCCGCCGCAGCACGCCATTTTCGCCGTGGGACTGTTCGAATATCTGGGCGACGAGGCCGCCCTGCGCCTGCTCGACTGGACCCACCGGCAATTGCAACCCGGCGGCACGGCGATCTTCACCAACCTGGTCGAAGGCAATCCCGACGCCCTGTTCATGGAATACCTGCTGGAACGCAAGGTGCACCACCGCAGCGTCGAGGCGTTCACCGAGCTGTTCCGCCGTTCCAGCTTCGGCGGGGCGACCATCACCGCGGACGCCAGCGGCGCGGATCTGCTGGCGCGCGCACGGAAAAACTGACCCCCCGCGATCGGCGGCACTGCCGCATATCGATGCGCCCGATGCGACAATAGGCGGGTGCGATCCCCGAAGAGCGAAATCCTGATTCTGGGCGGCGGCGTCATCGGCCTGTCCTGTGCGCTGTTCCTGCTGCGCGCCGGGCGCGGCGTCACGGTGCTGGACAAGGGCGTGGTCGGCCACGGCAGCTCGCGCGGCAACTGCGGCACCATCACGCCGAGCCATCTGCCGCTGCACGCCCCCGGCACCGTGGCCAAGGCGCTGAAGTGGATGCTCAAGCGCGACGCGCCGTTCTACGTCAAGCCGACGCTGGACCCGGAACTGCTCGGCTGGATGCTGAACTTCGCGCGGCGCTGCAACCCGCAGGATTTCCACCACACCGCGCGGGTCAAGAGCGAGCTGCTGCTGCGCTCGCGCGAGCGGCTCGGCGCGCTGATCCGCGACGAACAGCTCGACTGCGAATTCGCCGACAGCGGCACGCTCTACGTCTGGCGCGAGGCGCAGGCCCTGGCGGCGGCGCATCGCGACTACCTGTTGCTGCGCGAGCTGGGCGTGCCGGTGGAACTGCTGGACGGCGCGGCGCTACGGGCGAAGGAGCCGGCGCTGAAGGACGGCATGGCCGGCGGCCACTGGCACTCCGGCGACGCGCGCCTGCGCCCGGACCGCTACGTAGCGGAACTGGCGCGCGCGGTGCGCGCGGCCGGCGGCAGCATTGTCGAGCAGAGCGCCGTGCAGGGCTTTCGCAGCGAGGGCGGCCGCATCAACGCGGTCGGCACCGCGCAAGGCGAAATCGGCGCCGATGAAGTGCTGCTGGCGCTCGGCGCCTGGTCGCCGCAGATCGGCCGGCAACTCGGCCTGCGACTGCCGATCCAGCCCGGCAAGGGCTATTCGATCACCTACGCGTTGCCGCGACAGGCGCCACGCATTCCCCTGGTGCTGCAGGAACGCAGCGTCTGCGTCACCGCCTGGGGCAGCGGCTATCGCCTGGGCAGCACCATGGAATTCTCCGGCTACGACAGCACGCTCAACCCGCGCCGCCTGCAGGCGCTCAAACGCGGCGCCGCCGAGTACCTGGAGGAGTCGGAAGGCCCCCGCATCGAGGAGCAATGGTACGGCTGGCGGCCGATGACCTACGACGATCTGCCGATCATCGGCCGCGCACCTGGGTTCTCCAACCTGACCCTGGCCACCGGCCACGGCATGCTCGGCGTGAGCCTGTCGGCGATCACCGCGCAGATAGTCACCGAGCTGCTCACCGGCCAGGCGCCCAGCCTCGATCCCCTGCCCTGCAGCCCGCTGCGTTTCGCTGGCTGAAAATCGCCGCCGGCTTCAGCCCTGCTTGGCGGATGTCGCCAGCTCGGTATAGCGCGATTTGCGGCCGCAAGCTGGGCAAAGATAGATGGTGAGCCTGCGCTCCAGCCGCCAGGCGCCCAACAGCAGCAGGCCGAACGCGATGATGCCGACGCTCACGCCGAGCAGGCCGCCGGCCAGCAGGCCGATGCCGACCGCGAGCCACACCACCAGCTCCGGCGCGATGCTGGCGAGAAAGGTGCCGGCAACGGAATCGCCACCCAGCCGCGTATCCGGCAGCAATTGAGTGTGCGACGCGCCGCAATGGGGGCAGCACTTGTTGCGCAACAACAGAAACATGATCAACAACCCTCGTCGACGGATGAGCGGCCGTCCGTTCAGGCGGTAAAAAAACCATCGGGCGCATCGCCCTGCCTACTAACCTGGCGGCTGCGGGTACAGCGAAGTATCGCCGATCAGGCCGTCAGCGAGGCAGCAAAAACATCGGGCATCGGATCAGCGGCGGCAGGCGCGGGTCTGCCGGAACACGGCACCGGTACCGGTCTTCGGGCAAAAAAAACAAGGCCCCGTTTCCGGGGCCTTGCGATGCAGCGTTACAGCTTTGGCGTTGCAGGTAAAGCGGGACTTAGAAGTCGCCGCCCATTCCGCCCATGCCGCCACCGCCGCCGCCCGGCATCGGGGCGTCATCCTTCTTCGGCAGCTCGGCCACCATGGCTTCGGTGGTGAGCAGCAGGCCGGCCACGGAGGCCGCGTTCTGCAGCGCCAGACGAGTCACCTTGGCCGGGTCGATGATGCCCAGTTCCAGCAGGTCGCCGTAGGTGCCGTTGGCGGCGTTGTAGCCGTACGCACCGGTGCCTTCCAGAACCTTGTTCAGGACCACGGACGGCTCTTCGCCGGCGTTGCGCACGATCATGCGCAGCGGTTCCTGCATGGCGCGGGCCAGGATGCGGATGCCGACGCTCTGGTCGTCATTGGCGCCCTTCAGCTTGTCCAGTACCTTGGAAGCGCGCACCAGCACCACGCCGCCACCGGGGACAATGCCTTCCTCGACTGCCGCACGGGTGGCGTGCAGCGCGTCTTCGACGCGGGCCTTCTTTTCCTTCATCGCCACTTCGGTGGCGGCGCCAACCTTGATCACCGCAACACCGCCGGCGAGCTTGGCAACGCGCTCCTGCAGCTTTTCCTTGTCGTAGTCGCTGGTGGCGTCTTCGACCTGCTTGCGGATTTCCTTGACGCGGGCTTCGATGTCGGCAGTCTTGCCGGCGCCGTCGATCAGCGTGGTGTTTTCCTTGGTGATCTGCACTTTCTTGGCGGTGCCCAGATCGGCGATGGTCGCCTTCTCCAAGGACAGGCCCACTTCCTCGGCGATCACTGTGCCGCCGGTGAGGATGGCGATGTCCTTGAGCATTTCCTTGCGGCGGTCGCCGAAGCCCGGGGCCTTGACGGCCGCGACCTTCAGAATGCCGCGCAGGTTGTTGACCACCAAGGTGGCCAGCGCTTCGCCTTCGACGTCTTCGGAGATGATCAGCAGCGGACGGCCGGACTTGGCCACGCCTTCCAGTACCGGCAGCAGCTCGCGGATGTTGGAGATCTTCTTCTCGTTGATCAGGATCAGCGGGTTTTCCAGCTCGACCTGCTGGCTCTGCGCGTTGTTGATGAAGTACGGGCTGAGGTAGCCGCGGTCGAACTGCATGCCTTCGACCACATCCAGCTCGTTTTCGAGACCGGAACCGTCTTCAACGGTGATGACGCCTTCCTTGCCGACCTTGTCCATCGCGTTGGCGATGATCTCGCCGATGGCTTCATCGGAGTTGGCGGAGACGGTGCCGACCTGGGCAATGGCCTT
>JAMFRN010000189.1 GCA_026224805.1 Nevskia soli | reverse complement strand
GGGCCTGCTGCCGGTGCAGGGTAAAGGCAGCATGACGCTGCCCAAGGAACTGAGCGCCCAGGGTGGCATCACCCTGGCGGTGAGCCTGGAGCCGCAAGGCGGCTCGCCTACCGGCAAGCCCACTGGCCCGGTGCTCACTTCAGGGCCAGCAGTGCAGGCGGCATAGCGGCGTAGGTTGGGGTGAGCGCAGCGAACCCAAACATTGCCTACCTGAGCCGAAGACGTTGGGGTTCGCTGCGCTCACCCCAACCTACCGCAGCTTCAGGGCAGATGCTGTCCCAGCCAATCCAGCAGCTCCGCCGCGACCTGGTCGCGGCACTGCGGAATTTCGTTAAGCAGTTCGTGGCGGCCGCCCTGGTAGATTTTCACCGTTACGTCATTCAGCCCGGCAGAGCTATAGGCCTGAGCCAGCACTCCCGGCCCCGGGGCGCCGCCGCTGACGGCGTCATCGCTGCCGGCGATCAGCAGGACCGGCAGTGCTTTGGGAATGCGCGACAGGCGCCGCGGATCGCGCAATGAGGCGCCGGCCGTGAGCAGGCTGCTCCACAAGGCGGCGCTGCAGCGGAAGCCGCACAGCGGATCGGCAACATATTTGTCCACCTCGGCGGCATCGCGTGACAGCCAGTCGGCGGGTGTGCGCGCCGGCGCAAACTTCCTGTTGAACGCCTTGAACGACAGCGCCTCGGCCAGGGCGCTGCGGTGGCGCACGCCGAGCAGCATGCCCTCCAGCTTCAGCAGCACGGCCCCGGCCGCGCGTGCCGCACCCATGTCGCCGGTGGTGGCGGAAAGGACGACGCCGGTCAATCCCTCGCCGTATTCGACCATGTAATACTGGCTGAGTAAGGAACCCATGCTGTGACCGAACAGGAACAGCGGCTTGCCGGCCTGTTCCTGCGCCGCCTGCAGGCGTACCTGATGCAGAACGCCGAGGGCGTAGCGCCATCCGTCGCGATCGGCGAAATGGCCAAGCTCTTCCGGGCTGCGCACGCTGCGGCCGTGACCCGGCCAGTCCAGCGCATAGACGGCCCAGCCGGCGTCGTTGAGCGCCTGCGCGAGGCGCGCATAGCGCAGGCCGTGCTCGGCCATGCCATGCGCCACCAGCAGGGTGGCGCGCACCGGCCCCGGCGGCAGCCAGCGGTGCACATGGATGGCCCGGCCATCGGGCGCCTGCAACTGGAAACCGTCATCACTCATGGGTAAGTTCTCTATGCTTGATGCCACTATAAAGCAGGCCGAATCCGACGGGCCGAGGAGAATCCGATGAAGCAGACCGCGTTGCTCGCCATCGACCAGGGCACCACCAGCACCCGCGCCATCGTCTTCGGGCGCGACGGTGCGCGCCTGGCGGTGGCGCAACGCGAGCTGCCGCAGGCCTATCCGCAATCGGGCTGGGTGGAGCACGATGCGCAGCGCATCTGGGACGATGTGCTGGCCTGCGTGCGCGAGGCATTGGCGACGGCGAAGCTGACGGCGGCGGACATCGCCTCCATCGGCATCACCAACCAGCGCGAGACCACCGTGCTGTGGGAGCGCGCCAGCGGCAAGGCCATCCATCCCGCCATCGTCTGGCAGGACCGGCGCACTGCCGACTGGTGCCGCGAGCACAACAGCGCCGAGTGCGAGCGCTGGCTACAGCAGAAGACCGGGCTGCTGCTCGACCCGTATTTCTCCGCCACCAAGATCGCCTGGACGCTGGATCATGTGCCGGGCGCGCGAACGCGCGCCGAGCGCGGCGAGCTAGCCTTCGGCACCATCGACAGCTGGCTGCTGTGGCAACTCAGCGGCGGCAAGCTGCACGCCACCGATGCGACCAATGCCTCGCGCACCCTGCTTTATAACCTGCACACGCAGGACTGGGATCCGGAGCTGCTGGAGTTCTTCAACGTGCCGGCGAAATTGCTGCCGCAGGTGCGCGACAGCGCCGCCGACTACGGCAAGAGCGAGGCGGCGCTGTTTGGCGGCGCCATCGCCATCGGCGCCATGGTCGGCGACCAGCAGTCGGCCACTGTCGGCCAGGCCTGCTTCAAACCCGGCATGATCAAGAGCACCTACGGCACCGGCTGCTTCCTGGTGCTGAACACCGGCGCGCAGCCGGCACAATCGCGTCACCGCCTGCTCAACACGGTCGGCTACCGGCTCGGCGGCGTGACCACGCATGCGCTGGAAGGCAGCATTTTCGTCGCCGGCGCGGCGGTGCAATGGCTGCGCGACGCCATGCGCCTGATCGGCGCCGCCGGCGAAAGCGAGGCGCTGGCACGTTCCATCACCGATACCAGGGGCGTGTACCTGGTGCCGGCCTTCACCGGCCTCGGCGCGCCTTACTGGGACCCGCAGGCGCGCGGCGCCATCTTCGGCCTGACCCGCGACTCCGGCATCGCCCACATCGTGCGCGCGGCGCTGGAATCGGTGTGCTACCAGACGCGCGACCTGCTGGAGGCAATGCGCGAGGACGCCACGCCGCCGACCGAGCTGCGCGTCGACGGCGGCATGGCGGTGAACGACTGGCTGATGCAGTTCCTCACCGACATCATCGGCATTCCGGTAGTGCGCCCGCAGACGGTGGAAACCACCGCGCTGGGCGCGGCGCAGCTGGCCGGCCTGCAGGCCGGCGTGTATGCCTCGCTGGAGGAGATCGGCGCGCTGTGGCGCGTCGACCGGCGCTTCGAACCGGTACTGAACAAAACGCGGGCGGACACGCTGTATGCCGGCTGGCGCGAGGCGGTGGGGCGCGTGCAAACGGTGCGGCCGGGCAAGTAAAAGCTCTGTTTTTTTACGTTCCTGAATTTGCGCCTTTGCGGCTTTGCGCAAGGGGATTTTTTCGGTTGGGCTCGCCCCGCCGCTGTCAATAGCGCGTAATTCCCACCCGCCTGGCGGCTTGCGCCGCCCGGCACGGGCCGGTAAGGTCTGCGCTTGTGAAAATCGTCATCCTAGGTGCCGGCCAGGTCGGCACCACTCTCGCCGAAAACCTCGCCAGCGAAGCCAACGACATCACCGTCGTGGATTCCGACGCGCAGGCGCTGGCCAACCTGCAGGAGCGGCTCGATATCCGCACCGTGCTCGGCCATGCCTCCTATCCGGAGACGCTGCGCCGCGCCCAGGCCAACGACGCGGACATGATCATCGCCGTCACCGAGAGCGACGAGACCAACATCCTGGCCTGCCGCATTGCCCAGACCCTGTTTCACACCCCGACCAAGATCGCCCGCGTGCGCGCGGCGGAATACCTGGGCGAGGAAGACAAGCTGTTCCTGCCCGACGCGCTGTCGGTGGACATGCGCATCAGCCCAGAGCAGCTGGTCACCGACGCCATCGGTCGGCTGATCGAATACCCCGGCGCGCTGCAGGTGGTGGATTTCGCCAACGGCCGGGTGCGCCTGGTCGGCGTGCGCGCCTACTACGGCGGCCCGCTGGTGGGACGCCAGCTGAAGGAACTGCCATCGCATCTGCCGGCCGATGTCGACGCGCGCGTCGCCGCCATCTACCGCCGCGGCAAGCCGATCCTGCCGGAAGGCGAGACGGTGATCGAGGCCGAGGACGAGGTGTTCTTCGTCGCCGCGCGCAGCCACATCCCCAAGATCATGGCCGAGCTGCGCAAGCTCGACCGCCCGGTGAAGCGCGTCATGCTCGCCGGCGGCGGCAACATCGGCATGCGCCTGGCGCGCGCGCTGTCCGACAAGGTGCAGGTCAAGATCATCGAGCGCAACCGCGACCGCGCGCGCAAGCTGTCGGAAGAACTCAACCACGTGGTGGTGCTGGCCGGCGATGCCGCCAACGAATCGCTGCTGATGGAAGAGAACATCGAGGACGTGGACGTGTTCTGCGCCGTCACCAACGACGACGAGGCCAACATCCTCTCCGCCATGCTGGCCAAGCGCCTCGGCGCGCGCAAGGCGCTATCGCTGATCAACCGACTGGCCTATGTGGACCTGGTGGAAGGCGGCGCCATCGATGTCGCGATCTCGCCGCAGCAGGCCACGGTGAGCGCGCTGCTGGCGCTGGTGCGGCGCGGCGACGTGGTCAAGGTGCACTCGCTGCGCCGCGGCGCCGCCGAGGCGATCGAGGCGGTGGCGCACGGCGACCGCAGCAACTCCAAGGTGGTCGGCCGCCGCCTGGAGGAGATCAAGCTGCCGCCCGGCACCACCATCGGCGCCATCGTGCGCGGCGAGGACGTGCTGATCGCCCACGGCGAGGTGATGATCGAGGCCGAGGACCACGTCATCCTGTTCATCGTCGACAAGCGCAAGACCCGGGACGTGGAGAAGCTGTTCCAGGTCGGCCTGACCTTCATCTGAGCGCCGCTCCCGGCCCCCCGTCGGCGGCCGGGGCGAGACGGCTTTCGCACTTTGGTGCGTTTTTATCATTGACGGCCGTTCGCGCCGCCACCTAGGATCGACCCAGGACTTGCATCGCCAGCTTTTCGCGGAAGACGAAAAGCTGGCGATGCACAGGTATGGACGCCCGGGAACAGCTGGCCATCCGCTCAGGGTGTTTGCGCGTCACCGTCGCCGCCCCCGCGCGGCCGGCGCTCCGTGTCCCTGCTGCGATCGCCACACCCCCGGCTTGCATGACCTGTGTTCACTGGCCGGGGGCTCCGGCAAGCGACTGATGGGGTGTGCGCAATGACGACGGAAATGCTTTACGAGGCGCTGGTCTCGGCCCTGCTGATGGGCGTGGTGTGGCTGGCGGCGCGGCATTCGGTGGCAGGCTACCGCGTCCGCGCCGAAAACGCCGACGCCCTGGCCAAGGTGCTGAACGAGCAGAGCCTGCGCTTCCGCGCCAAGGAGATGAGCGACGCCGAGGAGATGTCCCGCCTCAACACCCAGGTGGAGGCGCAAAACCAGCAGCTGGCGGAACACCGGAAAAGCGCGGATGCCGAGCGCGAGCGCTGCGACGCCCTGGCCCGCGCCCTGGCCGACAGCCGCGCCCTGCTTGAAGCCGAACGCCGCAGCCTGCGTGAACGCACCGCCCAGTTGCAGCAGACGCAGGAGCGCCTCACCGCGCTGGAGGGCAGCCTGCGCCAGGCCGAGGATGGCAACCAGCAGCTGAGCCGCGAGCTGAGCCAGCTGCGCGTGGATCAGCGCGCGGTGCGCGACCGCCGGGAAACGCAGCCGTCCTGGGTCGACGAGCAGAGCCCGTTGCTGAAGTCCC